>NZ_CAJYIU010000294.1 GCF_913775355.1 uncultured Aureimonas sp. | reverse complement strand
GGTCCGCGGGCGCCTTGCGCCACGCCTGCTCGCCCGCGGCCGCGTCCGCCGCGGTGTTCACCTCATAGCCGTGAGCGCCGAGGAACTCAGCGATCGCGTCGCGGATGCTCGCGTCGTCGTCGATGACGAGGATCGTGCTGCGAACGATATTCCCTTGCTCCATGCCGGGTAGGTAGCCGCCTCGTGTAGCATTCTCGTATCGGCGCCCGCTACCGCACCGCCATCGCCGCGCTACCCGGCGCCGCTTCAACCACCCCCGACGAGGCGGACGCGGGGTGTGACGGTGAGAGCGAAGAACGGGTTGGCGGTCGGGCTATGGACGACGATCGCGGCGGGAGGCGCGATGGCGCAGGCGCCTTCCACGGCGCTCAAAGCTTCTGCCGCGGACACAGCCAGCAACGAGGACGAGATCGTCGTCGCGGGTGGGCGGGCGCGTGGGTCGATCGTCGCTGACGTTCGCCCCGAACGCGTCTTCCGCGCCGCCGACATCAGGGCGTTCGGAGCCGACGACGTCGAGGCGCTGCTCGGCGCCATCGGCGCGCAGACCGCCAGCAATGGCGGGCGCGGCGACGAGGGTCCGGTGACGCTCCTCAACGGGCGACGCGTCTCCAGCCTCGCCGAGATCGCGCGCATCCCCGCCGAGGCGATCCAGCGCATGGAGATCTTCCCCGAGGAGGTCGCGCTGCGATACGGCTATCGCGCCGACCAGAAGGTGGTGAACGTCGTGACGTTTCAGCGCTTCCGCTCGGTCGTCGGTCAGGCCGGTTACGCCGCGCCGACCGCGGGCGGACGGCAGCGCGGCGACGTCGACGCCGACGCACTGATGATCCGCCGCGACACTCGCTTCGGCCTGGGCGCAACCTACGCGCGCGCGGCGAACCTGCTTGAGCGCGATCGCGGGCTGACACAGCCATCCGGCGCAGCGGCGCTCGGCCGTGACCGTACGCTGCTGCCCGCGACCGAGCGCCTGCGGGTCGAGGGCGTCGCGAGCGGGCCCGTCCTGACTGCGGTCGCGGCGACGCTCAGCGCCAGCGTCGAGCGAAACCACTCACGCGACCTGCTGGGACGGTCGGCAGACCGAGTCCTGCGCCGCGACGATCGGCAGGACGCCGTGCACGTCGGCGTGACGCTGGGCGGCAGCGCGGGCGGGTGGCGCTGGACTGCGCTCGGCAACCTCGATCGGCGGTCGGGACGAACGCTGATCGATCAGGCGGTGGGTCGACGCGACACCGTGCGGAGTTCCGACACGACCGCCGGCGCCGACCTGATCGTCGCCGGCCCGCTCACGACTGCGCCGGCGGGTGCGATCATCGCCACCCTCCACGGCTCAGCAGAGACACGTGATCTCGCCACCTCACCCGGCCAAGGCTCCAGCTTGCCGCAGGGCTCGCTCCACCGTGACGGCGCCGCACTGCAAGTGAACCTGGACGTGCCGCTGCTTGGGGTCGCGGCACCGGGCGGGTCCCCAGTCGGTCGGCTCTCGGCCAATCTCGACGCCAGGGTGGCGCGCCCCTCCGACGCCGGCACCACCTGGAGCTATGGCGCTGCGCTGAGCTGGTGGCCGACGCGCGCGCTCGGCGTCATCGTCTCCGGCACCAGCGAGCAAGCGGCGCCCGACCTCCTTTCGGTCGGCGGAGCGGCGCTGCTGAGCCCGAACGTACGCACGCTCGACGGCGCGCGCGGCGAGGTCGTGGACGTGACCCAGCTGTCAGGTGGCAACCCACTGCTACGATCCGACGAGCGCCATGTCACCCGGCTCGGTGTGAACCTTCGTCCGCTGGCGCATACCGACCTGACGCTGAGCCTCGACTATACCACCACGCAGGCCGACGATCCGGTCACCACCCTCCCGCTCGCAACGCCGCAGGTGGAGGCCGCCTTCCCCGAGCGCTTTCGCCGCGACAGCAGTGGTCGTCTGACCGGGGTCGACGTGAGACCACTCAACGCTGCGGCGTCGCGCCTGCGACAGCTTCGCTGGGGGATCAACCTGACCCGCCCGCTCGGCCCGACGCCGCCCGGCATGGCGGAGGGCATGATCCGTATCCCGGCAGGCCAGGCGGGACAGATGACGCGGGAGCCGAACGGCTCCGTGACCTTCCGGCCGATGCCAGGGAGCGACCTGGCCCGCAACATGAGCCGCGCCTCCAGCCGCATCTTCCTTAGCCTCTACCATGAATGGACGCTCGAGGACTCGCTCCTGCTGCGCCGCGGCCTGCCGACGCTCGACCTGCTGTCGGGCGATGCGGTCGATGTCGCCGGCGGGCGACGGCGCCATCAGATCGAGGTCCAGGCGGGCGCGTTTCAGCGCGGCCTCGGCGCTCGCGTCGAGGCGACCTGGCGCAGTGGACTTACGCTGGATCAGGGCCAGACGACCGCAGGCGCGCTGCGTGTCGCCAGCCTGACCACCGCCGATATGAGCTTCTTCATCGATCTCGCCGAGCGGCTCAGGGGACTGCCGGATTGGCTGACGGGGGCGCGTGTGAGTGTCGCCATTGACAACGTTTTTGACCGGCGTGCCAACGTGCACGACCGGCTCGGCGCCACGCCGCTGGCCTACCAGCGCGGCTATCTCGACCCGCTTGGACGGGCGTTCACGATAAAGATCCGAAAGGTCCTTTGAGAGGAGCGACTGCACCGATGTCGATCAGTGACGCATTCGACCCAGGAGCGGACGTTCCCGGCGCTCAGTCCGGCTCCCAACTTCGGACGCTCATTCATCTCCGCGGCCGCACGCATGACGCACCGCAAAGCCGTTCACCTGGTGAGGTCTTGGCAGGGTCGCATGATAGAGCGGCGGCAACGGTGTTACCGAATGTTCTTCACGAAGGCACGAAGATCGGCCAGCAGCAGATCGGGCTGTTCGAGCGCCGCGAAATGGCCGCCACGTTCCATTTGCGTCCAGGACTCGATCCTGTAGCTGCGTTCGGCGAGCGAGCGCGGCGGGATCGGGAAGAGCGGATCGGGGAACACCGCGAACCCTGTTGGAACGGAGACGCGCGAGCCGGCCGGGAAGACGTGAGAGCCTTCCAAGACGCGCCCACGATACAGCCAGGTGGACGTGACGAACGATCGTGGCGCCACGTAGAGCATGATGTTGGTGAGGAGTAGATCCTCGTCAAAGGCAGCCCAGAGGTCGGGACGACCGGCGTCGTCGCGAGGAACGTCCGCCCAGACGCCGAACTTCTCGAGGATCCAGGCAGCGACCCCAACCGGGCTGTCCGACATGGCGATCCCGAGCGTCTGAGGGCGGGTGCTTTGCTCGAGGAAGTAGCCGCGCTCCTCCTCGGCAAGCGCGCTGACGCGCTCCGCCCATGCCTTCTCTTCGGTGGTTTCGGGATCAACGCCGTCCGCCTGCGCCGTCATCATGTTGATGTGGAGCGCGGCGACTCGATCGGGATAGTCGTGAGCCAGCCAAGCGCCGATCGCGCTGCCCCAGTCGCCGCCCTGGACGAGATAGCGCGAACCCGGGAACAGTTCGCGCATCAGCCCGTCCATCAGCGCGGCCGTGCGTCGCGGCCCGATCGGCGCGTCCGGACGGCCCGAGAAAGCGCAGCCGGGCAGCGATGGGACGACGACGTCGTGCCCGTCTCCCGTCAGCGGATCGATCAGCGACTCGAACTCGAGAAACGACCCGGGCCAGCCATGAAGAAGCAGGACCGGCGGCCGCGAGCCGTCTCCGCTCTGCTTGACGAAGTGGAGCGTCTGCCCATCGATGTCGGCGAGGTGATGCTGCCGTCGATTGAGCTTCGATTCCTGAGAACGCCAGTCGAAAGTCGTGAGCCAATAGTCGACGAGGCGGCGAAGGTCGCCGAGACCGACGCCCGACCTCCACCCGCCGGCGTCGGGAAAATCCTGCCAGTCGAAGTCCTCGACCTGCTGCCGAATCCGGCTCAGGCGGTCATCTGAGATGGCGATCTTGAAGGGACGGATCATCATGTGCCTGTTCCTTTGAAGTTTCTTCGTCGCTGAGCTTTCCGGTCGTAGGCGCACTTCTGCTTGGCGACGGGGCCCCGGGCGGCGTTCCTTCGTCGGGCGGCCGGTCCGCACTGCCTCGGTTGACCCGCCAGAAACGTAAGTGTCGAGAAAGGTCGATACTATCGCCGCAATCGTGCATGGTCCGGTAAGCATGGCTGGACAATGAAGCTCGATCTGAACGCCCTCACGACCCTCGCGGCGGTCGCTCGCGCCCGCAGCTTCAGCGGCGCGGCGGATCAGCTCGGCGTCACGCGGTCGGCGGTCAGCCAAGCCGTCCGCAAGGTGGAGGACGCGCTGGGCGTGGCGGTGCTGCGTCGGACAACGCGCA
>NZ_CAJYIU010000293.1 GCF_913775355.1 uncultured Aureimonas sp. | reverse complement strand
TTGTTAAGCCTCGTGGCTTATCACTTGGAAACCAGTGAAGCGGGCCGAGACCATGTTGAACACCTTGCCGAAGACCCTCGCCGTCTCGGAAGACCGCCGTCACTTCAAGCGGGTGTCGATCGATCTTCTCGGCCGTTTCATGCTCGAGGATCAGCGCGAGTATCCCTGCCGGATCGACAACATGTCGCCGGGCGACGTCGCGATCGTGACGCCAGTGGAGCCGGCCAAGGGCGAGCGGGTCATCCTCTACGCCGACCAGATCGGGCGTCTGGAAGGCAATGTCGCACGCTGCTTCAAGGGCGGCTTCGCGCTGGTCCTGAATGCCACGGAGCGCAAGCGCGAGAAGCTGGCCGCCCAGTTGATGTGGCTCGCCAACCGCTCTGAACTGTCGCTGCCCGAAGACCGCCGACACGAGCGCCTCCAGCCGCGCAATCCGATCATCCGGATGGTGCTGGATGACGGCCGCGGCTACGAGGTCCGCATCAACGACCTGTCGCTCTCCGGCGCAGCCATCGTGTGCGCCGTTCGCCCGGCGATCGGCTCGCGGGTCACGCTCGGCACGATGACCGGACGTGTCGTCCGCCAGCTCGAAGACGGTGTCGCCGTCGAGTTCTCGTCGCTCCAGACGCGCGAATCCCTGCTCGACCACCTCGGCTGACCGCCGCCGCCGAGCCCTTTCTGCAACGAAGCTGTGGATAACGGGGAGCATTGTCGGCTCCCCTCGGCGCCCCGTGCCTCGGCCCGTTAAGGTCTTGCTCATCCTTTCTTAAGGAGTGTGGCAAGCGTGTTCTGCGTTCCCGTCTGCGACCGTCCCCGCCCCGTTAACCGGGCAGCCGGCGGCGCGTTAACGCTTCGCCCCGCCCTCCCCCGATCTCCGGTCCCGACCTCGCCCCGGCCTTCATCTTCATGGAGGCGGGCTCGTCATGCTTACCGAAGCATTCTGCGCGCGAACCGCTTCTTAAGCGTCAATCTTCAGATCCCAGCAAGCAAGAGGTCTGAACAATTCGAGGATCAGTTTACGAAAATTCATATTGGGCGTTTGGACTTCAAGTAAATCCGGTCTGCGACTGTGCGTGCGTCACCGCTGGAGACCGAAAGTGCAGATCTCGAACCGCCTCGTCTCGCTCGTCATGCTTCTGGTCGCCGGTCTCCTGTTCACGGGGAAGGCCGACGCCGCGATGACGCTGCGTGGGCCGACCTCCCAACCGATCGGGCATTTCGAGTTCTGCAAATCCTACCCGGAGACCTGCGGGCCCAACGCCGAGATCGGCATCATCCAGATCACCGACCGTTCCTGGCAGTCGATCATCGAGGTGAACAACACGGTGAACGAGGGGATCATCCCGCGCACCGACATGGAAATGCACGGCGTCGCCGAGCTCTGGTCCTATCCGTCGATCGAGGGTGACTGCGAGGACTTCGTTCTGCTCAAGCAGTACATGCTGGAGCGCGACGGCTTTCCGCGCTCGGCGCTTTTGATCACCGTGGTCCGCCAGCCGAACGGCGAGGGCCACGCGGTCCTGACCATCCGCACCAACCGCGGCGACATCATTCTCGACAATCTCGACAAGCGCGCCCTCGACTGGACGCTGACGCCCTACAAGTTCCTGAAGCGCCAGTCCGAGCAGAACTCCGCGAAGTGGGTGGCGATCGAGGACGGCCGGGACATGCTGGTCGGCTCGGTGCGCTGACCCCTCCCTCCCCGACTTTTCACGAAAAAGGCCGGCTTGAAGCCGGCCTTTCTGCTGTCTGCTGTCCTGCCTCGGGGGGAGGCGAAACGTCGCCTCAGTCGAGGTCGATGTCGAGAACCGTGATCGTGACGTGGTAGGAGGTCTCTCCCTCGTCGGTGTCCTTGCCCACCGTGCCGATGAAGTCCTCGCCGACGTAGATCTCGGCAGTGTCCTTCTTGCGCGGCATCGCCTTGACCTGGATTCCGGATGTCTTGAACGTCCGGTTCAGATAGGCTTCGAGCTTGCGGATTTCGTCGGGCTTCACGAGGTCGGTCTCCTTGGGCGTATTCTGCGCGTCGAGCGTGCAATGGCCGAAACGGCCGGGAGGATGCAGGCTCAGTCGGCGCGGGTGAAATTCTGATCCATGGCGCGCGCGGGCTCGGCGCAGCCAGACGTTCCGACGATCCGCGCCGGCACGCCGGCAACGGTGGAGTTCGGCGGCACCTCCGCCAGCACCACCGAACCGGACGCGATCTTTGAGCAGTCGCCGACCTTGATGTTGCCCAGGATCTTCGCGCCCGCCCCGATCAGGACGCCGTTGCCGATCTTCGGATGCCGGTCGCCGAACTCCTTGCCCGTGCCGCCGAGCGTCACGTCCTGCAGGATCGAGACGTTGTCCCCGATCACCGCCGTGAAGCCGACGACGAGGCCCGTGGCATGATCGAGGAAGATGCCGCGCCCCATGCGCGAGGCCGGGTGGATGTCAGTCTGAAACACCGACGACGACCGCGACTGGAGATACAGCGCAAAATCCTTGCGGCCCTCGTTCCACAGCCAATGCGCGAGACGGTGCGTCTGGATCGCATGGAAGCCCTTGAAGTAGAGCAAGGGCTCGATCATCCGCTCGCAGGCGGGATCACGATCGAAGACGGCCTGAAGGTCGATGCGCAGCACGCCGCCCCATTCGGGACGCGCGGCCGCCATCTCCTCGAAGGCCTGCTCGATATGGCAGGCGGGCAAATCCGCATGATCCAGCCGCTGGCCGATGCGGAAGGCGATCGCCGATTCCAGCGAGCGATGATTGAGGATCGACGCGTAGAGGAACCCGCTCAGCGCCGGCTCGCGCTCGGCAGCGGCCAGGGCTTCGTCCCGCGCCCGGTTCCAGATCGGATCGATCGCCTGAACGCGGTCGACGGCAGACTTCATCAAGACGGTCATCGTCATCCTGCTTTCGCTCGCTCGCGTCCCGCATGTCGCAGACAAGATAAGCGCGCTGCCACGATGCACCAGTCCAGTCATGAACGGGTCGACGCGGCATTCCGTTTCGCTGGCTCTAGCCGAACGCACCGATTTTGAAAATGCCGACCGCCCTCAGGCGTCGAGCACCCCCCGGTTCTGATCGAGGAAATCGACGACCGCCGCCTTGAACGTCCGGTCGCCGACGGCGAGCATGTGATCGCGGTTGGCGATGGCGAAGACCTCGGCGTTCGGCATCAGGGCGCCGAGCCGCTCGGGCGATCCGGCGATGTCGTCGCGCGTCCCGACGCCGATCAGCGTCGGCTGGTCGAGTTCGCCCACCTCGGCCTCCGTGAGTTCCCGGCGGGACGTGGCGATGCAGGCGGCGAGCGCATGGCGGTCGCTGCCGGTGCGATCGGCGAAGGCGCGGAACATGCGACCGCGCTCGTGCGTAACGACGTCGAGCGAGGACGCCATGAGCGCATCCGCGATCGGGTCCCAGTCGCCGACCCCCTCGACCAGCCCGATCCCGAGCCCGCCGAAGACGAGAAGCGGGAAGCGATCCGGATGCATGCGCCCTGCGAAGGCCGAGACGCGCGCGCCCATGGAATAGCCGAACAGGGCCGCGCGCCGGATCGAGAGGTGATCGACGAGCGCCACGAGATCGCCGACCATCGCCTCCGGTGTGTACGCTGCCGGATCGTGCGGCTTGTCGCTCCGGCCGTGCCCGCGATGGTCGAAGGCGACGACGCGCCAGCCGGCCTTCGTCAGCGTCTCTACCCAGCCCGGGTCGATCCAGTTGACGCGCATGTTCGAGGCGAAGCCGTGGACGAGGACGATGGCGGACGCCGCGCGATCGCCCTCGTCGATGTATTCCAGACGCAGACCGTTGTTGTGAAACTCGGGCATCGGGCACGTCACTCCGCTCTCGCCGGACCAAGGCGCCTCCGATAGCGCGAAGGGCCCTGTGAGAACCACCTGTTCTTTTCGCCGAGGGATGGATAAGTTCCGCCCGCTTCGAGACGAGCGAATGGAGACGGCAGCATGGCCGACTACGGAACCCCCCACTTCCAGAACGACGGGGGCCATGGGGTGATCGAGATCGGCGTCGCCGAATTCATGTGCGTCGGCGCGACCCCGCCCTACGATCACCCGCACGTCTATCTCGACATGGGCGACGAGGGCGAGAAGGTCTGCCCGTACTGCTCGACCCTCTACAAGCTCAACACGTCGCTGAAGCGCGACGAGAGCGTGCCGCCGGGCTGCTTCTACCGCCACCGCGCCGCCTGACCGCGGAGCCCGCATGCCCGAGGCCATCGTCGCCGGCGCGGGCATCGCGGGGCTGACCGCAGCGATCGCGCTGGCGCACAAGGGCTGGCGCGTCCGCATCCGCGAGCGTGCCGCCCGGCTGGAGCCGGTCGGCGCCGGCATTCAGCTCTCGCCCAACGCGCTCGACGTGCTCCATCGGCTCGGCGTTCCGATCGATCGGGTCGGCGTCGCGGCCGACAGCGTCGTGCTGCGTGATGGTCCGAGCGGGCGGCGGATCGCAACGGTTTCGGTCTCGAGTTCGGACGGCCGCGGCTATCGCGTGCTTCACCGCGCCGATCTTCAGCGCGTGCTTCTCGAGACCGCTTCGGCGACGGCCGGGATCGACCTTTCCCTCAGTGAGACGCTCGTCGCGCTCGCCGGTGACGGCCGAGACGCCCGCACCGTCTTCGAAAGCCCGCGTGGCGCGACGCAGGACCGAAGCGATCTTCTGGTCGCCGCCGACGGCGTGCATTCTGCCGCAGCACGGCTTCTCGGCTTCCCTGCCCCTGTCGCGTCCGGCGCGACGGCATTGCGCTTCATCGCGAGTTCGGCCGTGCCGGCCGGGCCGGCTGCGATCGAGGCCTGGCTCGGTCACCGCCGCCATGTCGTCCGCTACCGCATCGACACCGCCGGCACGCAGAACATCGTGGTGATCGTCCCGGACGCCGATCCGGGTCTCGGACCGGTTGCCGCATGGGACCCGTCGCTCGCCGCCATGCTGTCGGCGGCGGAGCCGGTCGGCTCGTGGCCGCTTCTGACGGTCGAGCCTCGCTGGCGGGCGGAAGGTGGCAGGCCGGTCGCGCTGATCGGCGATGCCGCCCACGCGATGCTCCCCTATGCCGCCCAAGGCGCCGCGATGGCGATCGAGGACGCCTTCGTCCTCGCGGCCTGCGTTTCCGATGGTGCCCCCCCGGCAGATGGCCTCGCCCGTTTCGAGGCGCTGCGCGCGCCGCGCGTTCAGCGGGTTCTGGAACGGGTCGCCTTCCACAAGCGCGTCTATCACCTGCCTCACCCGCTCTCCTTCGCGCGCGATCTCGCTCTCGCCGTCCGGTCGCCTCGATCCCTGCGGCGCGATCTCGCCTGGCTCTACGACTGGCGGGCGGACACCGATAGGCCCGATTCCGCGAACTGATGAGCCGCCTCGCGGTCTGCATTCCCTAACGCACCGACCGGCCTAGTTTGCCAGGCAACGGTTTCCATCTGACGTGCGCACGCCGTGGACGGACCAACCGGCAGTTGCAAGGGACGTAACCAGAAGGCCGATCGATGATCAGACTGAAGAACACCGGACGCTTGCTGACGGTGACGGCTCTCGCCGCCTCCACCGCCATGACGGGTCCGCTCGCCGCCCTTGCTCAAGGGGCCGAAGGGCGTCCGCCGGCGATCGAGGAAGCGGCACCGGAGGCTCCCCGCGGCCGCGCCGCTGAGCCCGAGGCACCGGCGGAACGTCCGGCCCCGCGTCGTCAGCGCGAGGCTGCTCCGGAAGCCGAAGCGCCGGCCGAGCGCCCCGCTCCGCGCCGTCAGCGCGAGGCCGCGCCCGAGCCGGAAGCCGACGCCCCCGCTGAGCGCCCTGCCCCGCGTCGCCAGCGCGAGGCGGCACCCGAAGCCGAGGCTCCGGCCGAGCGCCCGGCGCCTCGCCGTCAGCGCGAGGCCGCCCCGGAAGATGCGCCTCAGCGTGCGCGGCAGGCCGAACCCGACGCGCCGGCCGAAGAGCCTGCTCCGCGCCGCGGTCGCGAGCGTGCGCCGGAGCCGGACGCGGCGCCCGCCCGCGGCAATGCGGCCGAACCCGGACAGGCCCGCGAGCCAGAGGCTCCGGCCGAGCGCCCCGCGCCGCGCCGCGACCGCGCCCCCGCGCCCGAGGGACAGGCAGAACCCGAGCGCCCGCGCGCACCGGCCGACGCCGAGCGTCCGCCCGAGCCGAATGGACAGCCCCGCCGTGGCGAACCGCGCGAGCCCAATCGTCCCCGCGCGCCAGGCGAACCGGAAGCCCCGGCCGGCGAGCGTCCCGCCCGCTCGGCGGATCCCGCGCCCGATAGCGGGCCCGCGCGCAATGCACCTCAGGGCAACCCGGCCGAGCTTCCTGCGGATGCGGGAACGCAGAACGACCTGTCAAACGGTGCGACCGGAACGCGCAACGGTGCCGAGCCCGCCGCCCGCCCGCCGGCTGCCGCCGCGCCTGGCACCCGGCCTGCCGGCACCGGCGAGACGCCTGCAGCTCCGCCGACCGCAACGCCGGGCGCCCAGCCTGCGACGCCGCCGGTTCCCGGTGCCCAGCCGCCGGCAGCAGGCGTCAATCCGGCCGAGCCTCTGGCCCCGCAGACCGCTCCGACCGATCCCGCCCTGCGCGGGCCGAACGGCGCGCCGGTCGCCCCCGGAACACCGCCGACGCCGCCCGTTCCGAACGGGGCTCTTCCGGCTCCCGGCACCATACCGGGCCAGCCGGCCCCGGCGGCACCCGGCACGCCTCCGACGCCGCCGCTTCCGAACGGCGCGCTGCCGGCTCCTGGCACTCCGGCGCCCGGCCAGCAGGCGGTCGCACCGCCCCCGGTCGAGAACCCGCGTCCCGTCGCCGCCGACGTCCAGACCGCCCCGGTGCCCGCCGGTGGTGTCGCAACCAACGACGCGCGCGTCCAGCAGTTGGCCGCTCCGGTCCAGGTGCGTCCAATCACGGCTGAGCAGGGACAGCGCCTCGAAGCGCCTCCGCAGGTCGTTCTGCCGAACGATGTCCGCGTGGAGCGCGTCGGCGACCGTGACGTGCTCTCGCTCGTCGGTGCGGGGATTGCAGGCGCGGCGGCCGGTGCGGCCGCGGCCTACTTCATCCGCTCGGACGACACCGACCGCCTCGTGGTCGATTCGCGCGATGTGTACTACGAGCGGCTGCCGCGCGGCCTGACGCGCCAGATCATCACGCGTCCGAACGGCATTCAGGTCATCACGATCGAGAATGAATACGGCGACGTGATCCAGCGCTCGCGCATCGCGGCCGACGGTCGCGAGACGGTTCTGTTCTACGATCCGTATGCGGAGGACGACAACCGGCCGGACTACTACTACGACGCCGGGGCGGACCTTCCGCCACTGCGCCTCGAGATCCCGCAGGACCGTTACATCGTCGATGTCGCACAGCCCAACGAGGAACTCTACTACGACACGCTCGTCGCCCCGCCGGTGGAAACCGTCGAGCGGATCTACTCGATCAACGAAGTCCGTCGCAGCGAACGCATCCGCGACAAGGTGCGCCGGATCGATCTGAACACGATCAACTTCGCGTTCGGATCGGCCGAGATCGAGCAGAGCGAGGTCGACAACCTCCAGGCGCTGGCCGATGCGGTCAAGCGCGTGGTGGATCAGAACCCCGGCGAAGTCTTCCTGCTCGAGGGTCACACGGACGCGGTCGGCAGCAACGTCGCCAACCTCGCGCTGTCGGACCGGCGCGCGGAGGCGGTGGCGAAGGCGCTGACCGAGTACTTCGAGATCCCGGCGGAGAACATCGTGACGCAGGGCTACGGCGAGGAAGACCTGAAGGTCGACACGCAGGAGGCCAATCGCGAGAACCGCCGCGTGACGCTGCGCCGGATCACCCCGCTGGTGAAGCCGGTGGAGACGTCGCAGGCCAACTGATCGACGGTTGATCGAATGGGCCGGGGCTGCAAAGCCCCGGCCTTTTTTGTTGGGCACGCATCACGGCGTCTGTCCGTTGATGTCCGCCACCGACTGGCGATCCGCGGACAGGAAATTCGCCAGCGGCCGAAGGCTGTCGACATAGCCGGCGACGATGCGCACACCGACCATGATCGGCACCGCGAGGAACATGCCGACGACGCCCCAGATCCAGCCCCAGAACGCCACCGCAAGAAAGATGGCGGCAGCGTTCATCGCCAGCCGGCGCCCGACGAGGATCGGCGTCAGAAACTGTCCTTCAACCGTGGTCGCCGCGAAATACAGAAGCACCGGCAGGAAGGCACCCGCCGCGTCGCGGTGCTCCGCGAGGCCGACCAGCCCGACCAGCATCATTCCGCCGATCGCGCCGAGATAGGGAATATAGTTGAGGGCAAAGGCAAGAACGCCGAAGACCGGCGCCATCGGCAGGCCCACCGCCCACATGAGGACCCCGATCGCGCAGCCGAGCCCGGCGTTGATCAGGGTGATCGTGAAGAGGTAGCGGGACAGCTCGGCTTCAATCTCGTGGGCTATTGTCAGCGCGAGCTTCTTGTCGGAGAGCCTCGGCAGGGATTCGATGAGCTTCTGGTAGAACAGGCTGCCCGACGACAGAAGGAAGAATAGGAAGATCAGCGCGAAGGCGATGCTCGCCCCGATCTGCGGGACCATCAGCGCCGCGCTGTTGAGAAGCTGCGGTCCGTCGATTATCACGCTTTGCGGCTGCTGCGTACCGTCCTGTGCGCCCACGGCCTCCGACGCCTCCATTCGAGCGCCGCGCAGCGCGCCGAGACGTTCTCGGACGGTATCGATCTCCTCGTTCACGACGGAGACGTATCGGGGAATGTTGCCGGCAAGGTCCGTCAGCGGCCCGGTCAGGAACGAGAAGGCGCCGATCAGCAGCAGGAACGTGCCGAACACCAGGGCCGCTGCGGTCAGCGGCGGCCAGATATGAAGCCTGCGCTGGCCGAAGCGCACGACCGGCGCCAGCACGAGCATGAAGAGAAGCGCGAAGACCACCGGAAGCACGAAGCTCGACGAGAGGTACAGCGCCCCGAACAGCATGATCAGGAAGATGCCGACGATCGCCCAGCGGGGTCCGGACTGAAAGGTCTGTCGGTTCACGAGGCCGATCGCGGGCGCCACGATCGCCGGCTCCCGGGTCTCTCCGCTCGTCTCGCTCATCACTGTCTTCCGACATGCCTTCGAGTTGTAACGCTGGACGTACCGCGACGTTCCGCCGCGCTCCAAACGTCGGGGCCGGCCCCGCGGCAACGGGACCGGCCCTCGAAACGCCTGCCGGACGAACCGGAGGATCAGTGCAGGATCTGGCTGAGAAAGAGCTTCGTGCGCTCGTGCTGCGGGTTGGAGAAGAAGGCGTTCGGCTCGTTCTCCTCGACGATCTGTCCGGCGTCCATGAAGATCACGCGGTCGGCGACCTGACGGGCGAAGCCCATCTCGTGCGTCACGCAGATCATGGTCATGCCGTCGTTGGCAAGCGACACCATCGTGTCGAGCACCTCCTTCACCATCTCCGGATCGAGCGCCGAGGTCGGCTCGTCGAAGAGCATGACCTTCGGGCGCATGCAGAGCGCGCGGGCGATCGCCACGCGCTGCTGCTGGCCGCCCGAGAGCTGGCCGGGATACTTGTTCGCCTGCTCGGGGATGCGAACGCGGGTGAGGAAATGCATGGCCACCTCCTCCGCCTTCTTCTTCGGCATCTTGCGCACCCAGATCGGCGCCAGCGTGCAGTTCTCGAGGATCGTCAGGTGCGGGAAGAGATTGAAGTGCTGGAACACCATGCCGACCTCCTGGCGCACAAGGTCGATCTTCTTGAGATCGTTCGTCAGCTCGACACCGTCGACGACGATGCGACCCTTCTGGTGCTCCTCCAGCCGGTTGATGCAACGGATCATCGTCGACTTGCCGGAGCCCGAAGGGCCGCAGACGACGATCTTCTCGCCGCGCCGGACGCGAAGGTTGATGTCGCGCAGAACGTGGAACTCGCCGTACCACTTGTTGACGCCGGAGAGTTCGATCGCGGGGCCGGACGACTGCGGAGCCGGATTGGCGGACGGATTGCTCATGTCAGGATCCTGCGCGCTGGAAGTTGGGAGTGCCGGTCGATACGCCGACTTGGGACAGGTGCGACCGGGTCAATGCTTTCGGCCTCGCGCCAGCCGCCGCTCGATGAAGATCGAGTAGCGCGACATCGAGAAACAGAACAGCCAGAAGGCGAAGGCGCCGAACACGAGGCCCGTCGCCGGCGTCGACGGCGTGATCCAAATCGGATCGCCGAAGCCGCGCCGGATCGTGCCGAGGAGATCGGCCAGACCGATGATGTAGACGAGGCTCGTGTCCTTGAAGAGCCCGATGAACGTGTTGACGATGCCCGGGATCACCAGCGTCAGCGCCTGCGGCAGGATGATCATTCGCATCTTCTGCCAGTAGGTCAGCGCCATCGCGTCGGCGCCCTCGTACTGCCCCTTCGGGATCGCCTGGAGACCCCCGCGGATCACCTCGGCCATGTAGGCCGCGGCAAACAGCGAGACGCCGACGAGGACGCGCAGAAGCTGGTTGAAGCTTACGCCGGCCGGCAGCAGCAGCGGCAGCATGAAGTTCGCCATGAAGAGGACGGTGATCAGCGGAACGCCGCGCCAGAACTCGATGAAGATGACGCACAGGAGGCGCACCGCCGGCATCTTCGACATGCGTCCGAGCGCGAGCAGGATACCGAGCGGCAGAGACGCGGTGATACCAGTGAGCGCCACCGTCAGCGTGATCAGGAGACCGCCCCAGAGGTTGGTCGGCACGAACTCCAGACCGAAGTTCGAGGTCAGGATCAGTACGAAGGCGAGCGCTGCGATCGTCGGCAGGTAAAGGCCGAGGAGGCTCGACCCGGTCTCGGCGGTGCGAACGGTCGCGACGATCGCCAGCGCGATCGAGGCGACGGCCGCGGCGAAACCGGCGAGGCTCATTACCTCGAAGCGGTAGGAGAGAAACAGGATTCGGCCGCTGTTGATGTAGAACGAGGCGAACGAGACCACGAAGGCCAGGACGGCGAGCCACAACGCCGCCTTCATGGCGCCGGTGCGCATGACCGTGGTGCTTCGTCCGGTGGCCAGGAAGATGGTCGCCGCCGCCGCCAGCGCGAAGACAAGGCCGATCGCCGAGCCGGACATCGCGAAGCGTCCCCCCGTCAGGAGAACGAGCGCCGCCAGCGGGAACAGAAGGAGCAGGAGCGCCGCGTTCAGGCGCTTGAACGGCACCTTCGGGATCGCAATCGGCACGATCAGGGCGACCAGCGCGAAGAACACGAGCTGCACCCTCCACCGCTCGTCGAGCGGATAGGTGCCGTAGAGGAACTGGTCGAACTTGGCGCCGATGAACGCCCAGCAGGCGCCGACCTCGCGCGTCTCGGTCGACAGGCAGGCGGTCCGGTCGGACCCGGTGAAGACCGCGTTGACGATCCCCCACTGGACGAGCCCGTTGATGACATAGGCGACAAGAAGACCGCAGAGGATCGTCAGGACCGTGTCGAACGGGGTCGCGAAGAGGTGCTTGCGGACCGTGCCGAAGGCTCCGGTCTCGCTCGCCGGAGGCGGGAGAGGCTCGATCTGGCCACGGGCGACGAAACGGGCGACTTGTTCTTCCATCGTCCGACCCTCAGCGCTCGACAAGTTTCATGCGGCGGTTGAACCAGTTCATCAGGATCGACACCGTGACGCTGATGCCGAGGTAGACGGCCATCCAGATCACGACCACCTCGATCGACTGACCCGACTGGTTGAGCACCGTCGATCCGACGGCGACGAGATCGGGATAGCCGATCGCAAGACCGAGCGAGGAGTTCTTGATGAGGTTCAGATACTGCGAGGTCAGAGGCGGGATGATCACGCGGAAGGCCTGGGGCACGATCACGAGGCGGAGCGCCTGGCCACGCCGCAGCCCGAGCGCGGCGGCCGCCTCGTTCTGTCCCTTGGAGACCGACAGGATGCCGGCGCGCACGATCTCGGCGATGAAGGCCGCCGTGTAGACCGAAAGCGCGAGGAAGATCGCGAGGAATTCCGGCCGGATCTGAAAGCCGCCGGAGAGGTTGAACGTGCCGAGCTTGGGGAGGTCGAGCGTCGCCGGGAAGCCGGTCGCCGCGAAGACGACCAGCGGCAACCCGATGATCAGGCCGAGGGCCGGCAGGGCCAGGCCCGGACGATGTCCCGTGGCGCGCTGGCGCGCGGCGAAGACACGCGACAGCACGACCGTGGCGACGATGCCGACAACGAACGCCCAGAAGGTGGCCGCGGCGGCGGGCTCGAAGATCGCCTTCGGGGTCTGCAGGCCGCGGTTCGAGATGAAGGAATCGAACGGCAGCTCGATCGCGTTGCGCGGCAGCGGCAACACCGAGAGCACGCCGAAGTACCAGAACAGGATGACGAGAAGCGTCGGGATGTTGCGGAACGTCTCGACATAGACGGTGCAGAGCCCGCGCACGAGGAAGTTGTGCGACAGGCGGCCGATGCCGACGAAAAAGCCGATGATCGTGGCCGCCACGATGCCGGTGCCGGCGACGATCAGCGTATTGACGATGCCCACCACGATCGCGCGGCCATAGGGCGCGTTGTTCGTGTAGGCGATCGGCACCTGCGAGATGTCGAAGCCGGCGCGCGTGTCGAGGAAGCCGAAGCCCGAGGCGATGTTGGCGCGCTGCAGGTTTTCCGCGGTGTTGCCGACGATCCACCAGGTGAAGGCCGCAATGGCGGCCAGCAATGTCACCTGGATGACGATGCTGCGCACCTTCGGATTGGTGAAGACGGAATCACGCGTGTGTTCCTGTGGCGCCATGCCCGAGCTTACCGTCATGAAGGTCCTTCTTCGGATCGGGAGACGGACCCGCCGCCGAGGCGGCGGCGGGTCTCAAGGCTAGCTGTCGACCGGGATCAGCGGATCGGCGGGGCGTACTGCAGGCCGCCCTTCGTCCAGAGCGCGTTCTGGCCGCGCGCGATACCGAGCGGCGAACCGGTGCCGACATTGCGCTCGAAGAGCTCGCCGTAGTTGCCCACCGCCTTGACGATGTTCACGACGAAGTCGTTCGACAGGCCGGCATCGGCGCCGAACGTACCCTCGACGCCCAGCAGGCGACGGATCTCCGGGTTGGCCGAGTTCTTCATTTCCTCGACGTTCGCCTGCGTCACGCCGAGCTCCTCGGCGTTGAGGAGCGCGAAGTGGGTCCACTTCACGACGTTGAACCACTGGTCGTCGCCCTGGCGGACGGCGGGGCCGAGCGGCTCCTTCGAGATGATCTCGGGCAGGACGACGTGGTCATCCGGCGTGCCGAGCTCGAGGCGCGAGGCGTAGAGACCGGACTGATCGGTGGTGAGAACGTCGCAGCGGCCGCTGTCGTAGGCGCTGTTGACGTCCGACTGCGCCTCGATGACTACGGGGTTGTACTGCATGTTGTTGGCGGCGAAGTAGTCGGCGAGGTTCAGCTCGGTGGTGGTGCCGCTCTGCACGCAGACGGTGGCGCCCGACAGTTGCAGCGCGGAGTTCACGTTGAGCTCCTTGCGGACCATGAAGCCCTGGCCGTCGTAGTAGTTCACGCCGACGAACTTCAGGCCGAGCGAGGTATCGCGGCTCATGGTCCAGGTCGTGTTGCGGGCGAGGACGTCGACCTCGCTGTTCTGCAACGCCGGGAAGCGCTGGACGGCCGAGAGCGGCGAATAGACCACCTTGGACGGATCGTTGAAGATCGCCGCGGCGATCGCCTTGCAGTAGTCGACGTCGAGGCCGGCCCACTGGCCCTGGTCGTTCTGGAAGCCGAAGCCCGGCAGGCCGGTGTTGACGCCGCACCGCACCGTGCCGCGCGCCTTGGTGTCGTCGAGCGTTGCGGCGGAGGCGTGGGTCGTCACGGCGCCGAACGCGGACAGGCAGAGAGCGGCGGTCAGTAGCTTCAGTTTCATCCGATTACCTTCAAGTTCGCCCGGTTGCTGATATGAATGAGGGAGACCCGGCGCTTCTCTCGAAACGTCCGATGCCGGAACCCACGCGAGGAGGCTCGGCGCGGATCACATGCCATCGGAATGGGCAGGTCAAGCGACTGGCGTTTTTTTCCAAGGCCCACGTGGCAAATGCTCGTGAAGTGGGCACATATTCCACAGGATGATCGGCTTTTGACGTCTCAAGACCCCAAAAATTTATCAACGCTGCGGCCGGCTACCCGCCGCATGCGTATCGGGCACGATCCCGAAGCGACGCAGGGATTCGTCAATCCGCCGATCGTCCGGGGATCGACCGTCCTCTTCCCGGACACCTCGACCATGCGGCGCCGGGCGCAAAAATATACCTACGGCTTGCGCGGAACGCCGACACTCGGCGCTCTGGAGGCAGCGATCGACGAGCTTGAGGGCTCGCACGGCACGATCCTCGTCCCGTCCGGGCTCGCGGCCGTCTCGCTCCCGCTCCTCGCCTTCCTCGGGGCCGGCGATCACTGCCTCGTCGTCGACAGCGTCTACGGCCCGACCCGTCTCTTCTGCGACACAATGCTGAAACGCCTCGGCGTCGAGACGGAGTATTTCCCGCCTGGCATCGGCGCCGGCCTATCCGGGCTCATGCGGCCGAACACGAAGGTCGTCTTCCTCGAAGCGCCGGGGTCCAACACGTTCGAGATGATGGACGTCGCTGAAGCCGCCCGAATCGCGCGCGCGGGTGGCGCCGTCAGCATGCTCGACAACACCTGGTCGACGCCGCTCCTTTTTCGTCCGCTGGAGCATGGCGTCGACCTGTCGATCCATGCGCTGACGAAATATCCCGGCGGCCATTCCGACCTCCTGATGGGAAGCGTCTCCGCGACGCGCGAGACCTTCGGCCGGTTGCGAGACGCCCAGATGCAGCTCGGCATCAACGTCTCGGCCGAGGATGCCTACCTCGTGTTCCGCGGCATGAAGACGATGGACCTGCGCATCCGGGCGCATGAACAATCCACGCTGGCGCTGGCCCACTGGCTGGACAACCACGAAGATGTCGCCCGCGTCCTCCACCCAGCTCTCCCCTCGTTCCCCGGCCACGACCTCTGGAAGCGCCAGTTCGGGGGCTCGACGGGCCTTTTCAGCTTCGTCCTCCAGGGCGGCGGCCGCGACGAGGCGGCGGCGTTTCTCGACGCGCTCTCGCTCTTCGGCCTCGGCTATTCCTGGGGCGGGTTCGAGAGCCTTGCGCTGGAAGTGGACCTCAGCGACCGGATCCATGCGACCGCTCCGCCCGAAGGACCGGTGATCCGTCTGCAGATCG
>NZ_CAJYIU010000292.1 GCF_913775355.1 uncultured Aureimonas sp. | reverse complement strand
TGAACATGGGCACGACGCTTGCCGTCTACGCCACGCTCTGCCGCGAGACCGGCCGCCCGTTCCGCTTCCCCGGCTCGGCGGCGCAGTGGAACGGGCTGACCGACATGACGAGCGCCAGCCAGCTGGCGCGCCATCTCGTGTGGGCGGCGACGACGCCGGCGGCGGCCGACGAGGCGTTCAACATCGTCAACGGCGACGTCTTCCGCTGGAAGTGGATGTGGGCGCGCATCGCCGACTGGTTCGGGCTGGAGCCCGCCCCGTTCGACGGGACCGTCGTCCCGCTGGAGGAGCAGATGCGGGACGATGCGCCGGTGTGGCGTCGCATTGCGACACGTGAGGGGCTGGCGGAGGCGGACCTCGATCGTCTCGCCTCGCCCTGGCACACGGACGCCGACCTCGGCCGTCCGTTCGAGGTGATGACCGACATGGGCAAGTCGCGCCGTCTCCGCTTTCTCGACTACCAGCCGACCGACGACGCGTTCTTCGACCTCTTCGCGCAGCTGCGCGCCGACCGGCTGATCCCGTAACGGCGCAAACGCTTCGAGTCCCCGTGCCGCCGCCCCGCCGCTGCTTCGGCTGCGGGGCGGTGCGCGCTGGTACGGCCCGACGCTCCGACCGGGGCAGGGGATGCGCTCGCCGCCGGTTCTACCTAGGCGGCGGGCGGACGCACGAAGCCGTCGCTCGCTGTCATCAGCGTCCGCGCGTAATCGGACGCGACGTCGCGCGTTGCGAGCCGCCCTTCCTCCAGCGCTTCCACCGCTTCGCCGCCGCGCATGACGAGGAGGCGCTCGCACATGTGGTCGACCACCGCGAGATCGTGGCTGACGAAGAGGTAGGTCAGACCGCGCTCGGCCCGAAGGCGCGTCAGAAGGTTCAGGACCTCGGCCTGGATCGAGGCGTCAAGCGCCGAGGTCGGCTCGTCGAGGAGCAGGACCGACGGTTCGAGGATCAGCGCGCGGGCGATCGCGATGCGCTGGCGCTGGCCGCCCGATAGCTGATGCGGCAGGCGGAAGCGGAAACCTGAGTCGAGCCCGACATCCGCCAGCGCCTGGAGAACGCGCCGGTCGCGGTCCTTGAGGCCGTGGATCGACAGGGGCTCGGACAGGATGCGGTCGATCGTGTGGCGTGGATGCAGGGAGCCGTAGGGGTCCTGGAACACCATCTGGACGCGGGCGGCAAAGCGCTTGTCGCGCCGTGCCCCCAGCCTGTCGCCATCCACCCGGATCTCGCCCGACGAGATCGGCGCCAGCCCGCAGATGGCGCGCAGGATCGTCGACTTGCCCGATCCCGATTCCCCGACGAGGCCGAAGGATTCGCCGACGCCGACGTCGAAGGAGACGCCCTTCACCGCGTCGACGCGGTTGCGGCCCTCTCCGAGCGTCACCACGAGGTCGCGGACTTCGATGCGGGGGCCCGTCGTCATGCGTTCAGCCATTCCGGTCGGCGGTCGAGTGTCGGCAGGGTCTCGTGCCCGCCGCCGATGCGCGGCAGGCAGGCGAGAAGACCCTGCGTATAGGGGTGGCGCGCTTGGCCGAGCCGGTCGGCCTCGATCTCCTCGACGATCCGCCCGCGATACATCACCAGCACCCGGTCGCAGAAGGTCGAGACGAGGCGAAGGTCGTGGCTGATGAAGAGGAGCCCCATGCCGCGTCCGCGCACGAGACCGTCGAGGATCCGAAGGACCTCGAGCTGCACGGTAACGTCGAGCGCTGAGGTCGGCTCGTCCGCGATCAGGAGCTCCGGCTCGGGGATCAGCATCATCGCGATCATCACGCGCTGACCCATGCCGCCCGACAATTCGTGCGGATAGGAGCGCAGGACGCGCTCGGGATCGCGGATCTGCACGTCCTCCAGCATCGCGACCATGCGCCGGCGCGCGTCAGCGGACGAGATGCGGCCGTGGGCGCGCAGCGCCTCGCCGAGCTGCCGGTCGATCCGCATGACGGGATTCAGCGAATATTTCGGGTCCTGCATGACCATGGCGATGCGCCGCCCCCGCACCGCGCGCATCTCCTTCTCGGAGAGACCGAGGAGATCGGTGCCGCCAAAGGCGAGGCGATCGGCCGCCACGTGTCCGGGCGGGCGCACGAGGCGCAGGATCGCGCGGCCCGTCATCGACTTGCCGGAGCCGGATTCTCCGACGACCGCGACCCGCTCGCGCCCGACGTCGAACGAGATGCCGCGCACGGCCTCCACCAGCCCGCGCCGCGTATCGAACCCGACCTTGAGGTTGCGCACCTCGAGAAGCGGCGCGCCGGACGAGACGGGCGCGCTCATTGCTGGCCGCTCCGCGGATCGAGGATGTCGCGCAGCGCGTCGCCGAGAAGGTTGAAAGCGAGGCTGACGAGAAGGATGGCGATACCGGGGATCGTCGCGACCCACCAATGGGTCAGGAGGTACTGGCGGCCCGACGAGATCATGGCGCCCCATTCGGCGAGCGGCGGCTGCGCGCCGAGGCCGAGGAAGCCGAGACCGGCCGCCGTCAGGATGATGCCGGCCATGTCGAGGGTGATGCGCACGATCACCGAGGACAGGCACATCGGCATGATGTGGCCGGTGATGATGCGCAGCGTGCCCGCCCCCTGCAGCCGTGCGGCGGCGATGTAGTCGGAGCGCCGCACGGTCAGCGTCTCGGCGCGCGCGACGCGCGCATAGGGGGGCCATGCGGTCAGGGCGATGGCGAGGACCGCATTCTCGATGCCGGGCCCGAGCGCCGCGACGAAGGCGAGCGCCAGCACGAGGCGGGGGAAGGCGAGGAAGATGTCGGTGACGCGCATCAGGACGCGGTCGGTCCAGCCGCCGAGCGTGCCGGCGACGGTGCCGATCACGAGGCCGAGCACCGGCGCCGTCAATGCGACGAGAGCGACGACGTAGAGCGTGACGCGCGAGCCGTAGACGAGCCGGCTCCAGACGTCGCGCCCGAGTTCGTCGGTTCCCAGCCAGTGTCCGGCGCCGGGCGGGAGGAGGCGCGTGGACAGGTTCTGCGCGTTGGGATCGTGGGTGGCGAGAAGCGGCGCGAACGCCGCCATCAGGAGAAGGATCGCGATGAGGACGAGGCCGATCATCGCCAGCGGATTGCGGCTGAGGATGCGCCATCCCTGGTACAGCGAGACGGCGCGCGCCTGCAGCCGCGAGCGCGGCGTGTCAGTCGTCAGCCAGCCGATCCAGCCGGCGGAGGCGGAGGCCGCCCCGCTCATCGCGCCCTCGGATCGACCAGCGTGTAGACGAGGTCGGACAGGATGTTGAGGACGACGAAGACCGCGCCGATCACCAGCGTGCCGCCGAGCACGGCGTTGAAGTCGGCAGCGAAGAGGGCCTGCGTGATGTAGAGCCCGAGGCCGGGCCAGGCAAAGACGGTTTCGGTCAGCACCGAGCCCTCCAGAAGCGCGGCATAGGAGAGGGCGATCACGGTGACCAGCGGCACCATCGCGTTGCCGAGCGCATGGACCCAGACGACGCGCCGCTCCGACACGCCCTTGACGCGGGCGGTCGTCACGTAATCCTGCGACAGCTGCTCCAGCATGAACGAGCGCGTCATGCGCGAGATGTAGGCGAGCGAGAAGTAGCCGAGCACCAGCGCCGGCAGGATCAGGTGCGACAGGGCGTTGCGGAACACGTCCCAGGCGCCGGACAGCGCGGAATCGATGAGGATCGAGCCGGTGACGGGCGTCACGTCGAACTCGTAGGCGAGCTCGTAGGACACGTCGAGCCGACCGGGGCCGCCGACCCAGCCGAGCTGCCCGTAGAACACGAGAAGCGCGATGAGGCCGAGCCAGAAGACCGGCATCGAATAGCCGAGCAGCCCGACGACGCGGATCGCCTGATCCTGCCATCGCCCCTGGTGCACCGCGCCGACGACGCCTGCAGGAACGCCGATGAGGACGCCGATCAGCGTCGCGAGCGTGGCAAGTTCGAGCGTCGCCGGGAAGGCCGAGGCGATGTCCTCGACGACGGGGCGCGAGGTGAGATTGGAGCGTCCGAGATTGCCCGTCGCGACATCGCCGAGATAGCGCACGAACTGGACGGGAAGCGGCTGGTCGAGGCCGAGCGAGACGCGTGCGGCGTCGTACTGCGCCTGCGTCGCCCGGTCGCCGACGATCGCGAGCACCGGATCGACCGGCACGACGCGCGCGATGAGGAAGGTGACGAAGAGAAGGCCGAAGAGCGTCAGGAGCAGGCTGACGAGGAGGCTCGCGCCGCGCGAGACGACGCGCGGCAGGCCGAAGGCGCGAAGCCCCGAGCGGGCGCCATGCAGCGCCGGCTCGTCGATCACGGGCGGGCTCAACGGCCCGCCCCCACGGTCTTGGCGATCACGCTTACTGCGCCGTCTTGGTGACGGTCCAGTAGAAGGCCGAGGCCACCGCGCTGCCGGTCTTGAAGCCGTCGACGCCCTTGCGCACGGCCGGTTGCTCGGAGCGCTGGAAGAGGACGGCGATCGGCGAGGCCATCTGCTCGTGGCGCTGCATGTCCTCGTAGAGCTTGGCGCGCTTGGCCTCGTCCTTCTCGACGACGGCGGCGGCCACCTGAGGCGTCGTCTCTGCGGCGGCATAGGCGTTGCGCCAGGCGAGGTTGCCGACGAGGGCGCCCGCGTCGGAATTGTCGGCGTTGGCGGCGAAGACCGAGGCGTTGGTCTGCGGATCCGGGTAATCCGGGCCCCAGGTCTGGAGCGTCAGCTTGTGGTTGCGCGCGCGGTAGATCGACAGCGCCTCGGCGCCCGTCACCGAACGGAGCGACGCCTTGATCCCGGCCTGGGCGAGCGTGCCCTGGATGGCCTGCGCGATGTCGACGCGCTCCTTCTCGTTGCGGATCAGGATTTCGGTCTCGAACCCGTCGGGATAGCCGGCCTCGGCCAGAAGCGCCTTGGCCTTGGCGACGTCCAGCTTGAACGGCTTGTCCTCGATCGCGCCGAGGAAGCCGGCGGGCAGGAAGGACTGGTGCACCTGCTCCTGCCCCTTCAGGAGCTGGCTGGTGATGCCGTCGTAGTCGATCAGGTACTTGATCGCCTCCATCACCTTCGGCTTCGACAGGATCTCGTCCTTCTGGTTGCCGGAGAGATAGTAGACCTGTCCGCGCAGCTCGGTCTGGACCTTGAGGTTCGGGTCCTTCTCGACGGCGGCGATGTCGGTGGGGCCGAGGTTGCGGGCGACGTCGACATCGCCCTTCTGGAGAAGGAGAAGCTGCGTCGCGGGCTCCACGACGTGGCGCACGAAGACGCGCTTCATCGCGACCTCATGGTTGAAGTTCGGGTTGGCGTCGAGCACGACGGACTCGTTCGGCTTCCAGGCGCGCAGGACATAGGGGCCCGAGCCCGCCGAATGGGTGTCGAGCCAGGTGTTGCCGTAGTCCTCGCCGGCGTTCTCCATCACCACCGCCTTGTCGACGATCGAGCCGACCTCGGCCGTCAGCGCGTTGTAGAGGAAGGACGGGGCGTAGGGCTTGTCGGTGACGATCTGGAGCGTCGAGGCGTCCACCGCCTTCACGGTCTGGTCGACATTGTCCTTGGTCAGGCCGAACTGGGTGAGGATGAAGGCCGGCGTCTGGTCGAGCTTCACGGCGCGCTGCAGCGAGAAGGCGGCGTCCTCGGCGGTCACCGGATTGCCGGACGCGAACTTGCGCCCCTCGGCCATCTTGAATGTGAAGGTCAGGCCGTCGTCGCTGACCGACCAGCTGGCGGCCAGACCCGGCACCGGCTTCAGCGTCTGCGGATCGATCTCGACCAGCGTCTCGTAGATGTTGTTGATCTGGTCCTGCCCCGAGAACTCGAAGCTTTCGGCCGGGTCGAGCGACTTCATGTCGTCGATGCCGTTGGCGATCACCAGCGTGTCGGCCGGGGTCTCGGCCAGGGCCGCCGAGCCCGCGGCGACCGATCCGA
>NZ_CAJYIU010000291.1 GCF_913775355.1 uncultured Aureimonas sp. | reverse complement strand
CCGAGGGGCATGATTTCGAGGTGCCGCCGTCGATGGTGGAGGCCGAGTTCAACCAGATCTGGCGGCAGCTCCAGCACGAGGCGACGCACGAGCCCGATCCCCAGGCGGCGCTGGCCGAGATGGAGGCCGAGCGCGACGACTACCGCAAGATCGCCGAGCGTCGCGTTCGCCTCGGGCTGCTGCTGAGCGAGATCGGTCAGGCGAACGGCGTCGAAGTGTCGCAGCAGGAGATGAACCGGCTGATCGCCCAGGCCGCGCAGCAGTATCGCGGCGAGGACCAGCAACGCTTCGTCCAATACATCCAGCAGGATCCGATGGCCGCCGCGCAGCTGCGCGCGCCGCTGTATGAGGACAAGGTGGTCGACTTCCTGTTCGACAAGGCCGAGGTGACCGAGCGCGAGACGACCCGCGAGGAGCTCGAGGCCGCGATCGAGAGCGAGGACGGCTTCGCGACCCGCACGCACCACCACGATCACGACAACCACAAGCCCAAGCAGACGCGCGGCAAGAAGAAGCCGGCCGCGAGCGACGGCGAGGGTGGCGCGACCGAAGGCGAGGCGCCCGCGGCCGAGAAGCCGGCGAAGAAGCCCGCCGCGAAGAAGGCGGCCAAGGTCGACGAGGCGACCGCGACCGACGAGGCAGCGGTCGAACCGGCTGCGGCCCAGGCGCCCGCCAAGAAGCCGCGCGCCAAGAAGGCGGCGCCGGTGAGCGAGGAGACCCAGGTCCTCGAGTCCGATCCGGCCGCGGCCGAGGCGGCGGCGGGCACCGAGGCGGCCGACGCGCCGGCACCCAAGCGCACGCGCGCCAAGAAGGCCGAGTAAGCGGGCGACGACGTCGCCTTGACGGGGAAAGAGCCGGGTTGCCGATGCAGCCCGGCTCTTTCACGTTTCGGTCGGGTTCATCGTCTAGGATGACGATAAGGTGAGCGGATCAGGGCGGCGGGACGGCGGATGCAGGGCGGCATGACGGTGGACGAGACGCGGTCGATGCCGCGCGTGGCGGTGCTGCTGCCATGCTACAATGAGGAGGCCGCGATCGCCGAGACCATCGCCGGCTTCCGCCGCGCGCTGCCGGAAGCGACCATCTACGTCTATGACAACAATAGCCGCGACGGCACCGTCGCGGTCGCGCGCGCCGCCGGGGCGGTGGTGCGCACCGAGCGCATCCAGGGCAAGGGCGCGGTGGTGCGGCGCATGTTCGCCGACGTCGACGCCGACGTCTATGTCATGGCCGACGGTGACGCGACCTATGACTCCGCCTCGGCGCCCGCGATGGTCGCGCGCGTGCTCGACGAGCAGCTCGAAATGATCGTCGGCACGCGCGTCGGCGAGGCGGCCGCCGCCTATCGCCGCGGTCACCGGCTCGGCAACAGCCTGCTCACGGGCATGCTCACGCGGCTGTTCGGCCGGAGCTTCAGCGACATCCTCAGCGGCTATCGCGTCTTCTCGCGGCGCTTCGTGAAGAGCTTCCCGGTGCTGTCGGTCGGCTTCGAGATCGAGACCGAGATCAGCGTCCACGCGCTCGAGCTCAAGATGCCGCTCGGCGAGGTCGAGACGCCCTATTACGCGCGCCCCGAAGGCTCGGTGTCGAAGCTCAGCACCTATAGCGACGGCTGGCGCATCCTGCGCACGATCGCGACCTTGTACCGGATCGAGCGGCCGCTGTGGTTCTTCGGCGGGGCAGGGGCGCTGCTCGCGCTGCTCGCGATGGTGCTCGCCGCGCCGTTGGCACTTACCTACGCGCACACGGGCCTCGTGCCCCGGCTGCCGACCGCGGTGCTGGTGACCGGGCTGATGATCCTGGCGGCGCTGTGCGGCTTCGCGGGGCTGATCCTCGATACGGTGGTGCGTGGTCGGCGCGAGGTGAGACGGCTCGCTTATCTCGCGCAGCCGGCGCCGCGGCGGGACGCCGGCGACGGGGCTTGAACAAGCTGCGGCGAGCGCCGATGTTGGCCGCCTTCAGGGCATAAGAGAGTTATTCCATGCACAATCCGTTCGAGACCGGCGATTTCGCAGGCGCCTTGGCGCGCGCCGGCGTCGGCATGCAGCAGACCCAGGCCGGGCTCGTCCCCATCGTGATCGAGCAGTCGAACCGCGGCGAGCGCTCGTTCGACATCTTCTCGCGGCTGCTGCGGGAGCGGATCGTGTTCGTCACCGGTGGGGTCGAGGACGGCATGGCCTCGCTGATCTGCGCGCAGCTGCTCTTCCTCGAGTCGGAGAACCCGAAGAAGGACATCTTCATGTACATCAATTCGCCGGGCGGCGTCGTCACGGCGGGCATGGCGATCCACGACACGATGCAGTACATCCGGCCGCGCGTCGGCACGCTCTGCATCGGCCAGGCCGCCTCGATGGGCTCGTTCCTGCTCGCCAGCGGTGAGCCGGGCATGCGCGTCGCCACCACCAACAGCCGCATCATGATCCACCAGCCCTCGGGCGGTGCCCAGGGCATGGCGGCGGACATCGAGATCCAGGCGCGCGAGATCCTGCGCATGCGCCACTTCCTCAACACGCTGTACGCCAAGTACACCGGCAAGCCGCTCGAGGAGATCGAGCGCGCGATGGATCGCGACAAGTTCATGAGCGCCGAGGAGGCCAAGGAGTTCGGCCTGATCGACGAGGTGTTCGACAAGCGCCCGGTGCCGAGCGAGGACGTCAGCGCCGCGGCGTGATCCGACTGACCGGCGCGGCCGAGCTCGGCGCGCCGGTCTTCCGCGGCGGCGGACTTAGCGCCGCGGGTCAGCGCCGCGCTGCTACGCCCTTGAAGCCGCGGGGCGTAGGATAGATATTGCGGTTCGGCGACACCGCGGGTCGCGCCGGCGACGGCCCAGATTTTCGCGGCATTGTACGTTGTTGCTTAAGGTGCAGTGCGATAGCCTGCGCCGCGCCCAGGGCAGGCGCCATGCCTGCGACGAAGGATGATCTGAATGACGAAACTCAGTGGCGGCGATAGCAAGAGCACGCTCTATTGCTCGTTCTGCGGCAAGTCGCAGCACGAGGTGCGCAAGCTGATCGCCGGCCCCACCGTGTT
>NZ_CAJYIU010000290.1 GCF_913775355.1 uncultured Aureimonas sp. | reverse complement strand
GCCCTCGCCACCGCGCTCGCCCTCACCGCCCTCGGCATCGCCGCCCCCGGTTCGGCGCGCGCCGACGAGCAGTACTTCCCGCTCCAGAGCTATCGCGTCGGCCCCTATGCCGCCGGCGGCACCGGCTTCTTCGGCGGCTTCATCGACTACCTCAACCTCATCAACACGCGTGACGGCGGCGTGAACGGCGTCAAGCTCACCTGGTCGGAGGGCGAGACGCAGTACGAGGTGGAGAAGGGCGTCGAAGTCTACGAGCGCCTGAAGAACGAGCCGAACATCGCCGCCTGGAACCCGCTCTCAGTCGGCATCGCCTACGCGATGATCGACCGGATCACGCAGGACAAGGTGCCGCTCGTCACCATCAACCACGGCCGGACCGACAGCACCGACGGCCGCGTGTTCCCCTACGTGTTCCCGCTTCTCCTCAACCCCTACAGCGAGACGTCGGGCATCGTGAACTACATCGCCTCCAAGGAGGGCGGGCTCGACAAGCTGAAGGGCAAGAAGATCGCCGTCCTCTACCACGGCTCGCCCTATGGCAAGGAGACGATCCCGATCTACGAGCTGCTCGCCGAGAAGTACGGCTTCACGCTGACGCAGATCGAGGTGCCCCACCCGGGCAACGAGCAGCAGGCGCAGTGGCTGACGATCCGGCGCGCCAAGCCGAACTACGTCGTCCTGCGCGGCTGGGGCGTGATGAACCCGGTGGCGCTCAAGACCGCGCAGAAGACCGGCTTCCCCGTCGACCACATCGTCGGCAATGTCTGGTCGAACTCGGAGGAGGACGTGAAGCCGGCGGGCGACGCCGCCAAGGGCTACACCGCGATCACCACGCAGGCCTCGGGCAACAGCTACCCCGTGGTGCAGGAGATCGTGCGCACGCTCTACGACAAGGGCCAAGGGAACCTCGCCGACAAGGAGCGTATCGGCTCGGTCTACCACAACCTCGGCATCGTCAATGGCATCCTCAACGTCGAGGCCATCCGCATCGCTCAAGGCAAGTTCGGCCAGCGCACGCTGACGGGCGACGAGGTGCGCTGGGGCTTCGAGCACCTGCAGCTCGATCCCGCCCGCGTCGAGGCGCTGGGCGCCAAGGACCTCTTCCACTCGATCGACGTCACCTGGGACAACCACGAGGGCGACGGCTACGTGACCTTCCAGCAGTGGGACGGCGCCAGGTGGAACGTCGTCTCCGACTGGATCGCGCCGGACTGGGCGCTGCTCCGCCCGATCATCGAGAAGTCCGCCGAAGCCTACGCCGCCGAGAAAGGCATCAAGCTGCGCACCGCCGCCGACGCCGAGACCGTGGCGAGCGGCAAGCAGGCGGCCGCGCAGTAGCGCGGCGCAGGGCGCCGCACCGCCCGCGGCTCCCCCTTTTCTCGAACCACCGGAGGCTCGCATGTCCGCTGCCGCACCGCCGATCCTCGCGCTCAAGGCGGTCCACGCCGTCTACGACGCGTCGATCCTCGCCCTCTCCGGCGTGTCGCTCACCGTCGGACACGGCGAGATCGTCGCGATCCTGGGCTCGAACGGGGCCGGCAAGTCGACCATCCTGAAGGCGGTCTCGCGCCTCCTGAAGGCCGAGCGCGGGCGGCTGACGCAGGGGCGCGTCCTCTTCGAAGGCGAGGACACCGCGTCGCTTTCGCCGGGCGATCTCGTGCGACGCGGCCTCGTGCCGGTGCTGGAAGGGCGCCACTGCTTCAAGTCGCTCACCGTCGAGGAGAACCTCGTGACCGGCGCGATCGGCCGCGGGTCCTCGCGGAACGAGACGGCCGAGGATCTCGCCCGCGTCTATGCGACCTTCCCGCGCCTTGCCGAAAAGCGCCGCCTCGCCGCCGGGCTCGTGTCGGGCGGCGAGCAGCAGATGGTGGCGATCGGCCGCGCCCTGATGGGGCGCCCCCGCCTCCTCGTCCTCGACGAGCCGTCGATGGGTCTGGCGCCCAAGGTCGTCGAGACGATCTTCGACGCGCTCACCGAGCTCAACCGCCGCGACGGGCTGTCGATCCTCGTCGCGGAGCAGAACTCCGCGGTCGCGCTGCGCCACGCCGACCGAGCGGTCGTCATCGAGCACGGCGCATCCGTCCTCACCGGCACCGCCGCCGAGCTTCGCGCCCGCGACGACATCCGCGCCTTCTATCTCGGCCTCGGGTCTGCCGCCCCGGCCGCTGCATCCCACCCATGATTTTGCAATATAAGGAGCCGTTCCATGACGATCGCCGGACAGAAGATCGAAGCCGCCGGGTCCGCCGTTCCGGGCGTGCCGCGCCCGACGACGCCCGCCCACATCATCCGGGACGATGCGGAGGCCATCGCGGTCGCCCACGCGATCGCCGAGCGCATCCGCCCCGGCGCCGCCCGGCGCGACGCCGAGCGCATCTGGCCGGTCGAGGAGCTCGACGCCTATTCGCAGTTCGGCCTCTGGTCGATCAACGTGCCAAAGGCCTTCGGCGGTCCCGAGGTCTCCTACGCGACGCTCGCCAAGGTGATCGAGATCGTCTCGGCCGCCGACCCCTCGATCGGCCAGATCACGCAGAACCATCTCGGCGTCGTGGCCGCGATCCGAACCGTCTCGGACGAGGCGCAGAAGGCGCTCCTCTTTGCCGAGGTGCTGAAGGGCGTGCGCTTCGGCAACGCCTTCTCCGAGTTCGGCTCCAAGCGCGCGGCCGACTTCGAGACGGGCTTCGTCGACGCGGGCGACCATGTCGTCGTGACGGGGCGCAAGTTCTATTCGAGCGGCGCCCTCCTCGCCCACCTCGTGCCGATCGTCGCGCTCGATGAGGAGGGCCGCGCCTGGTACGCCATCGCCGACCGCAATGCCGAAGGTCTCACCGTGATCGACGACTGGTCCGCCTTCGGCCAGCGCACCACCTTGTCGGGCACCGTCATCCTCGACGGGGTGAAGGTGCCGAAGACCCATCTCGTGCCGGGCTACAAGGGCTACGAGGTGCCGACGGCGGACGGCGCGATCTTCCAGATCATCCAGGTCGCCGTGGACACCGGCATCGCGCGTGCCGCGATCGAGGACACGATCGACTTCGTGAGGACGAAGTCGCGCGCCTGGGTCGATTCCGGGCTGGAGCGCGCCTCCGACGATCCCTACACGATCCAGGCCGTCGGCTCTCTGACCGTGCGCCTCCACGCCGCGCAGGCGCTGCAGGACCTGGCCGGCCACGCAGTGGACCGCGCGGTCGCGAACCCGACCGCCGAAAGCGTGGCGGCTGCTCAAGTAGCGACGGCCGAGGCCAAGATCCTGTCGACCGAGATCGCGATCGAGGCGACGAACAAGCTGTTCGAACTCGCCGGCACGCGCTCGACGCTCGCCGAGCACGGCCTCGACCGCCACTGGCGCAATGCCCGCACCCACACGCTGCACGATCCGGTGCGCTGGAAATACGCGATCGTCGGCCAGCATGCGCTGAACGGCGTGAACCCGCCGCTCCACGCCTGGAGCTGATCGTCTCCCGTTCGAAGGATTGTCCCATGTCGGAACACAGCTATAAGCTCGTCGAAGTGGTCGGCTCCTCGCCGGTCTCGATCGAGGATGCGATCTCGAACGCGATCGGCGACGCCTCCCGGTCGCTGCGGCACATCCGCTGGTTCGAGGTCGTCGAGACCCGCGGCCATGTCGAGGACGGAAAGGTCGCCCATTACCAGGTGACGCTGAAGATCGGTTTCACCCTCGAGAGCTGACGGCGCCAAGGCCCGCCGTCACAGCCATCCAACGGAGCGTTCCATGCCCGAATCCCGCTTCGCCTTCGTCAAGGCGCAGTGGCACGCCGACATCGTCGACCGTGCGCTTCTCGGCTTCACCGAGATCATCCCGTCCACCCAGGTCGACGTCTTCGACGTCCCCGGCGCCTTCGAACTGCCGCTGATGGCGCGCGATCTCGCCGCGACCGGCCGCTACGACGCGGTCGCGGCGGCCGCGCTCGTCGTCGACGGCGGCATATACCGCCACGACTTCGTGGCGCAGGCGGTCGTCGAAGGGCTGATGCGCGCGGGGCTCGACACCGGCGTGCCGGTGATGTCCGTCTCGCTGACGCCGCACCACTACCAGGAAACCGACCACCACCGCGGCATCTTCCAGGCGCATTTCGTCGAGAAGGGCCGAGAGGCGGCGCGGGCGGCGCTCGCGATCGTCGCGCAGCGTCGGCGCCTTGCCGCCCCGCCGCGCGACGTCGCCCCCTTGCGCGAGGTGAGCCGCTAGACGCTTGCGGCCGGGCGCCCCGCCAGTTGCACGGGCGCCCGGCATCGCTACATCCGGTCCGGCAACGACGCCGCGAACCTTCAAGGACGACTTTGATGAGCGACCCCGCCGCGACCGAATTTACCGCCTGGCGCGAGCGGCGGCTCGCCGATCTGGCGAGGCCCGACGGCTGGCTCAACATCATCGGCCGCTATCCGCTGGAGAACGGCGCCTTCCGCGTCGGAGCAGCGCCAGGCAATGACATCGTGCTGCCGACCGGCCCCGCCGAGGTCGGCACGCTGACGCAGGACGAAGCGGGCGTGCGCTTCCAGGCGGCGGGCTCCGACGAGGAACAGCGTCTTGCGCTGTCGAAGTCGGCGCCGCCGCGGTTTTCAAGCGGCAACCTCCTTCTCGAGGTCACGACGCTGAACGGGGAGAACGCGCTTCGCGTGCGCGACACGACACCGCTCGGAGGCGAGCGTCTGCCGCATCTGACGGCCTTCCCCTATGACCCGTCCTGGCGGATCGTCGCCCGGTGGGAGCGGCTCGACGCGCCGCATTCGGTCGAGATCGACACGAGCCGCAGCATCCGCACCGAGGTCGAGGCGACCCACCGCGCCGTGTTCGGGCGGGAGGGACAGCGATACGAGCTTCTGGCCACGCACGGCACGCCCGAGCGCCCGCAGTTCGTCTTCCGCGACGCGACGGCGAGGACCGGCGAGACCTATCCCGCCGCGCGCTTCCTGTTCGGCGAG
>NZ_CAJYIU010000289.1 GCF_913775355.1 uncultured Aureimonas sp. | reverse complement strand
AAGGCCACCGTGCCGGTGCTGATCTTCTGGCGCTGGGGTGCGCCGGCGGCTGCCGTAGCAGGCTTCGGCGCCTTCATCGGGCACCTCTTCCCCGTCTGGCTCGGCTTTCGAGGCGGCAAAGGGGTCGCGACGTATATCGGCGTCCTCCTCGGCTTCGCGCCGATCGGGGTTCTGGTGTTCGCCGCGGTCTGGCTCGGGGCGGCGAAAATCTGGAAATTCTCCTCGCTGGCGGCGCTTCTCGCCACGCTGGTCGTGCCGGTCGTCTACCTCGTCCTCGGCAACATCATGGCCGCCGGCCTGACGGCCATCCTGACGGTCCTCGTCTACCTCAAGCACGCGCCCAACATTCGGCGGCTCCTGGCCGGTACGGAAAGCAAGATCGGGTCGAAGGGGTGACCCCGTTGCCGGCGGCCGCCTCGCCGGTCCTGAGCGAAGCCGAGCGGCTGGCGGCGCTGCGGCTGATTCGCAGCGAGAACGTCGGTCCCGTCACGTACGCGAAGTTGATTGCCCGCTTCGGCACCCCGTCCGCAGCGCTGGCCGCACTGCCCGACCTCGCCGCGCGAGGTGGCGCCCGCCGGCAGGTCGCGATGGCTCCCCTCGCATCGATCGAGGCGGAACTTGCCTCTGCGCAGCGCATGGGCGCCCGCTTCGTCATCCAGGGAGAAGCCGACTATCCAGCCATGCTCCTGCGCACGGATGTCGCACCACCGGTCCTGGCCGTGATGGGCGAGACGGCGCAGTTTGAGCGGTCGGCGGTGGCCATCGTCGGCGCACGGTCGGCGACCGCAGCGGGCGGCAAGCTCGCCCGTCTCTTCGCGGACGGTCTTGGCCGCGAGGGCTACTCCATCGTCTCGGGTCTGGCGCGCGGCATCGACACGGCAGCGCACGAGGCGAGCCTCGGAACCGGCACGATCGGGGTCTTCGCCGGCGGGCTCGATCGCCCCTATCCGCCCGAGAATCGCCCGCTTATGCGTCGGATCGTCGACGGCGGCGGATGCCTCGTGACGGAGATGCCGTTCGGATGGGAGCCGCGTGCCGTCGATTTCCCGCGCCGCAACCGGGTGGTCGTGGCCCTGTCGCTCGGCGTTCTTGTGGTCGAGGCAGCAATGCGCTCGGGCACGCTGATCAGCGCCCGCCTCGCCGGCGAGCTCGGCCGTCTCCTCTTCGCGGTCCCCGGCTCGCCGCTGGACGCGAAGTCGGCCGGATGCAACGCGCTGATCAAGGACGGCGCGATGCTCGTGACGGAGCCCGCCGACATCCTCGATGCGCTCGCCCCGCTCGATGACCGCTCGGTTGCGCGTCACGGCCTCTTCGCGGAGCCTTCGCCGTCCCACCCGTTCGACGAGCCGGGCGATGACGAGCGGTCGCGCCTCGTACGCGCGCTCAGCACGACGCCCGTCTCGCTGGACGATCTCGTCGCCCATGCGGAGGTCGAGTGGAGCGTGGCGCAGGTCGTCCTTCTCGAACTCGATCTCGCCGGTCGGCTCGAACGCCACAGTGGCGGACGCCTCAGCCTGCTGCCCTGACCCGTAAGGGGTTCGGGCACCGCGGCGGGGTTGACCCACGCGTCCGGCCTGTCCATGTGAGCGAAGCTTGAATTTTCCGGCGGTCCCCGTTCGCGCCCGCCCCGTTCCCCAGGACCGTTCGCTCATGGAAGTCGTTATCGTCGAGTCGCCGGCCAAAGCGAAGACGATCAACAAATACCTCGGCAGCAACTACAAGGTGCTCGCCTCCTTCGGCCATGTGCGCGACCTGCCGCCCAAGGACGGCTCCGTGCGCCCGGACGACGACTTCGCCATGGACTGGGAGGTCGACAAGCCCTCTCAGAAGCGGCTCACCGAGATCGCGCAGGCCGTTAAGGGCGCCGATGGTCTGATTCTGGCGACCGATCCGGATCGCGAGGGCGAAGCCATTTCCTGGCATGTGCTGGAGGTGCTCCAGCAGAAGAAGGTCATCAAGGATAAGCCGGTCAGCCGCGTCGTCTTCAACGCCATCACCAAGAAGGCGGTGCTGGACGCGATGGCGAACCCGCGCGAGATCGACGCGCCGCTGGTCGATGCCTATCTCGCCCGGCGTGCGCTCGACTACCTCGTCGGCTTTACCCTTTCGCCGGTGCTGTGGCGAAAGCTGCCGGGCGCGCGCTCGGCCGGCCGTGTCCAGTCGGTGGCGCTGCGTCTCGTCTGCGACCGCGAGGCGGAGATCGAGCGCTTCAAGACCGACGAGTACTGGCAGATTGCCGCGCGCCTCTCGACGCCCCGCGGCGAGGACTTCGTTGCGCGGCTGACCGCTTTCGACGGCGAGAAGCTGCAACGCCTGTCGATCGGCAACGAGGCGCGCGCCTTCGAAATCCGCGACATGCTGAACGGCGCGTCGTTCAAGGCGGTCTCGGTGGAGGCCAAGCCCACCCGTCGCAACCCCTCGCCGCCCTTCACGACGTCGAGCCTCCAGCAGGCGGCGTCCGCCAAGCTCGGCTTCGGCGCCTCGCGCACGATGCAGATCGCCCAGCGTCTCTACGAGGGCATGGACATCGGCGGCGAGACGGTCGGCCTCATCACCTACATGCGAACCGACGGCGTGCAGATGGCGCCCGAAGCGATCGACGACGCACGCAGCGCGATCGGCAAGACCTTCGGCGGCCGCTACGTGCCGGAGAAGCCGCGCCTCTATTCGACCAAGGCCAAGAACGCCCAGGAAGCTCACGAGGCGATCCGCCCGACAAGCTTCGATCGCCATCCGAAGGAGATGGAGAAGTTCCTCGACCGCGATCAGGCTCGTCTCTACGACCTGATCTGGAAGCGGGCGATCGCCAGCCAGATGGCCTCGGCCGAGATCGAGCGCACCACGGCCGAGATCGAGGCGACCGGTGTGGGCCGCAAGGCCATGTTGCGCGCAACGGGTTCGGTCATTCGTTTCGACGGCTTCATCGGCGCCTACCAGGACCACCGCGACGATTCAAAGGCGCCGACCGAGACGCCCGAGGAGGAGGACGAGAGCGCCCGCCTGCCCGAGATCGCGGCGAACGATCCGCTGAAGCGGCTGTCGGTCGATCCGACGCAGCACTTCACCGAGCCTCCGCCGCGCTACTCCGAAGCCTCGCTCATCAAGCGGATGGAGGAACTCGGCATTGGGCGTCCCTCGACCTATGCCGCGACGCTTCAAACGCTGCAGGACCGCGAGTACATCGTCCAGGACAAGCGCAAGCTCTTTCCGGACTCGAAGGGTCGGCTGGTGACGGCCTTCCTGCACAATTTCTTCGAGCGCTACGTCGAGTACGATTTCACGGCCGATCTCGAAGGCAAGCTCGACGGCATCTCGGCCGGCGAACTCGCGTGGAAGGATGTCCTGCGCGACTTCTGGCGTGACTTCTCGGCTCAGGTCGACGGCACGAAGGAGTTGCGCGTCACCGATGTGCTGGACGCGCTGAACGAGGAACTCGCCCCGCTCGTCTTCCCGGACAAGGGCGACGGCACGGACCCTCGCGCCTGCCCGCGGTGCGGCGAAGGCCGGCTTAGCCTGAAGCTCGGCAAGTTCGGGGCCTTCGTCGGCTGCTCGAACTATCCCGAATGCGGCTTTACACGGCAGCTCGGTTCGAACCTTCAGGCCGAGGGCGTCGAAGGTGACGGCGGGCTGAACGAGCCAAAGGACCTGGGGAGCGACCCGGAGACCGGCGAGCCGGTGACCCTTCGCTCGGGCCGCTTCGGACCGTATGTCCAGCGTGGCGACGGCAAGGAGGCCAAGCGCTCGTCCTTGCCCAAGGGCTGGCAGGTCGCCGACATCGACTTCGAGAAGGCGCTTCAGTTGCTGTCGCTTCCGCGCGAGGTGGGTCTGCACCCGGAGACTGGCAAGCCGATCCTGGCCGGTCTCGGGCGTTACGGACCGTTCCTCCAGCATGACGGTGCCTACGCCAACCTCGAGTCGATCGAGGACGTGCTCACCGTCGGGCTGAACCGCGCGGTGACGGTGATCGCTGAGAAGAAGGAGCGCGGGCCGCGCGGGCGCTCGACGCCAGCAGCGCTCGCGACGCTCGGCGAGCACCCGACGATCGGCGGGCCGATCACCGTTCGCGAGGGGCGTTTCGGTCCCTACGTGAACGCCGGGAAGGTCAACGCAACGCTCCCGCGCGGCAAAGACCCCGCGAGCGTGACGCTCGAGGAAGCGATCCAGATCCTGAACGAGCGCGCGGAGAAGACCGGCACGAAGGTTAAGAAGGCGCCCGCCAAGAAGGTGACGAAAGCTGCTAAGCCAGACGGCGAGGACGGTGCGAAGAAGCCCGCCGCGCGCCGAACGGCGGCGGCCAAGACCGGCGAGGCGAAGAAGCCTGCCGCAGCGAAGAAGCCGGCCGCCAAGGCCAAGGCGAAGGCGGACTGAACGAGATGGCGAAGCGAGCGAAGCCCCACGGAGAAACGCGCTCGCTGAGCCGGGAGGCGGTGCTCCGCTTCCTTGCCGAAAACCCGGGTCGCGCCACCAAGCGCGATCTGGCCAAGGCGTTCGGCGTGAAGGGTGACGACCGCTACGTCCTCAAGGACATCTTGGCCGACCTTCAGTCCGAGGGGCTGCTGGAAGGCGGTCGGAAGAGCTACCGTCGCCCGGGCGAGCTGCCGACGGTCGGGGTCCTCGAAATACGCTCCCGCGACGCGGACGGCGGCCTCCTCGGCGATCCCACGGGCTGGGACGAGGACGAGCGCGGCCCCCGCCCCCGCTTTGCCCTGCGCGGGGCGTCGTCCGGTCCGGCCGTCGGCATCGGCGACCGGGTGCTGGCAGAACTCATTTACGAGGGCGACGCGGGACCGAGCGCCAAGGTCATCCGCAAGCTCGAGCGCCGCACCGCCCGCGCCATCGGCGTCTTCCGGACGACGCCTGGCGGCGGAGGGCGGGTCGAGCCCGTCGAGCGCCGTCAGCTGGAATACATGATTCCGCCGGGCGCCACGCGCGATGCCGAGGACGGCGACCTCGTCGAGGTTGAACCGGCCGAGCACCAGCGTCGCGGTCTGCCGACAGGATCCATTGCCGACGTGATCGGATCGATGGCGACGGAGCGGGCAATCTCGACGATCGCGCTGCACGCCCATTCCATTCCGCACGTCTTCCCGCAGGCTGTGATGGCCGAGGCCGAACGCGCCGGACCCGCCACGATGGAAGACCGGGCCGACTGGCGCGATCTTCCGCTCGTGACGATCGATCCGCGCGATGCGAAGGACCACGACGACGCCGTGCACGCGAGGCCGGACGAGGATCCCGCCAATCCGGGCGGCCATGTCGTCACCGTCGCGATCGCGGATGTCTCCTGGTATGTGCGGCCCGGCACCAAGCTCGACGCGGAGGCGCGGCTGCGCGGCAATTCGGTCTACTTCCCCGACCGGGTCGTTCCGATGCTGCCGGAGCGCATTTCCAACGACCTGTGCTCGCTGCGCGAAGGCGTCGATCGACCGGCGCTGGCCGTGCGGATGGTGTTTGACGCGCAGGGGCAGAAGCGCTCGCACACCTTCTTCCGCATCATGATGCGCTCGCATGCCAAGCTCGCCTACGAAGAGGCGCAGGCGGCGATCGACGGGCGCGACAAGGGCGTGGCGCAGGAAATCCTCGAAGGCGTCCTGCGACCGCTCTGGGCGGCCTACCGGGCACTCGTGAACGCGCGCAGCGATCGCCAGCCCCTCGACCTCGATCTCCCCGAGCGCAAGATCCTGCTGAACGGCGAGGGCAAGGTCGACCGGGTCGTGGTGCCCGATCGGCTGGATGCGCATCGCCTGATCGAGGAGATGATGATCCAGGCCAACGTCGCCGCCGCCGAGACGCTGGAGCGGCAGAAGCAGGCGCTGATCTATCGCGCCCACGACGCGCCATCGCTCGCCAAGATGGAGTCGCTGCGCGATTTCCTGCGCACGCTGGAACTGCCGCTGGCCAAAAGCGGCAATCTCCGGCCGGCCCATTTCAACGGCATCCTCAAGGCGGTGCGCGGCACCGAGCACGAGAGCCTCGTCAACGAGGTGGTCCTGCGCTCGCAAAGCCAGGCAAACTATTCGCCGGAGAACATCGGCCATTTCGGCCTCAACCTCATGCGCTACGCGCACTTCACGTCGCCCATCCGCCGCTACGCCGACCTCGTCGTCCATCGCGCGCTGGTGAAGGCCCTCGGGCTGGGCGCCGGCGGCATCACTCAGGCCGAGGAGGCGGAACTCGAAAAGACCGCCGAGGAGATCAGTCAGGCCGAGCGCCGCGCCATGGCCGCCGAGCGCGACACGGTCGATCGGCTCATCGCCCAGCATCTTGCCGGACGCCTCGGCGAGGAGTTCGAAGGCCGCATCACCGGCGTGACGCGCGCCGGCCTCTTCGTCCAGCTGCCGAGCTATGGTGCGGACGGTTTCGTGCCCATCTCGACGCTCGGTCGCGACTACTTCCACTACGACGAGGCCGCGCATACGCTCGTGGGCGAGCGGACACGGCTGGGCTACCGGCTGGGCGACACGGTCGAGGTGAAGCTCGTCGAGGCCGCGCCGCTGTCGGGTGCGATGCGACTCGAGATGCTGACCGAAGCCCGTGAACTGCCGGGCACGACCGCCTCGTTCCACAAGGCGCGCTCGCGTGCCCGCAGGCCGGACCGTCCGTTCCGGGCCAAGAACGTCGCCGGCAAGGTGAGAGGGAAACGATGAGCACTCTTGGCGAGCCCGCGGAACTCGAACCTCGTGGCATTCTCCTGTCGATGGCGCGCGGATTTCGCATGCGCTGCCCGCATTGCGGCAAGGGAAAGCTCTTCCGCGGGTTCCTGAAGAGTGTCGACCGATGCGACCGGTGCGGCGAGGAATATTCGCACCACCGCGCCGACGATCTGCCCCCGTATCTGACCGTCTTCATCGTCGGACATATTGTCGTCGCCCTCTTTATGGGGGCGGAGACCTGGGCCGATCTGTCGCTCGCCGCCCATCTGGCGATCTGGATCCCCGTGACGCTCGTTCTCTCGCTCGTGCTCCTGCAGCCGCTGAAGGGCGCGACCATCGGCCTGCAATGGGCGATCCGCATGCACGGGTTCGGCGGCGCGCCAGCCGAAGCCGACCATTGAGCGAACCTGCGAGGCGCATTCGGCCGAAGGACGCCGCCTCGCTCCTCATCTACGATCGCACGGGCGGCGAGACCCGCTTCCTGATGGGGGTTCGCGCTGCCGGCCATCTCTTCATGCCAGGCCATCTCGTGTTTCCCGGCGGCCGGCTGGAGGCCTCGGACGTCGCATTGGCGCGACACTTCACCCTCGACGCCGCGGTGGCCGATCGCTTGATGGTCGGAAGACCCAAGGCACGCACGCCGCTTCACGCCGCGGCCCTCGCGCTTACGGCGATCCGCGAGACGCAGGAGGAGACCGGCCTCCTCGTCGCCGAGCCGGGCCAGCCCTTCTCCATGCCGCCCGGCTGGGAGGCCTTCGCGACGGCTGGGGTCGTTCCGTCGCCCCGCGCGTTGATGCCGCTGGCACGAGCGATCACGCCGCCCGGCCTGCCTCGTCGCTTCGACGCTCGTTTCTTCCTTGCCTCGGCGGACCGTCTCGTCGATCGACGATTGCCGTCCGTGCCACCGACCGACGAATTCGACACCGTCATATGGGTGGGATCGGAACAGCTTAAGAGTTACCGCGTCGCCGAAATCACGGCACGGGTTCTGGATGCTGCCTTCCGGCGGCTGGAGGCCGGCACGCAGGACGACCCATCGGCTCCAATCCCCTTCTTCCGACGGCGTCGGGGCGAGCATACCGTCGAGTATCTATGACTGCAGACGTAGAGGTTACCGCCAACGCTGCCCCGACGGGCGGTCGCATGGCATGGTCGGGCGTCGTCGCGGCGATCGCCTCGATCGGTGCCGTGGGCCTTGCGCTCGGGCTGGGGCTGCCGCTTCTCAGCGTCGTCCTCGAAGCGCGCGGCATCTCCTCCACGTTGATCGGCTTGAACACGGCAGTCGCCGGCCTCGCCTCGCTTCTGGCGGCCCCCGCCTCACCGCACCTCACGGCGCGGTTCGGCATTCGCGGCACGCTGTTCCTCGCCATCGCGGCAGCGGCCGCCTCGGCGGTCGGCTTCTACGTCTTCCAGCCGTTCTGGACGTGGTTCCCGCTGCGTCTTGTCTTCCATTTCGCCGTGACCATCATGTTCATTCTGTCCGAGTTCTGGATCAGCAGCGTTTCGCCGCCGTCCCGCCGCGGACTGATTCTCGGTATCTACGCCACGGTGCTCGCGCTCGGCTTCGCGCTGGGGCCGCTCGTCTTCTCGCTCGTCGGCAGTCAGGGCTTCCTGCCCTTCGGGCTCGGCGCCGCCATGATTCTCTCGGGCGCCGTCCCGCTTCTGGTCGCCACGCGCGGCACACCCGTTCTGGACGAGACGCCGACGGCGCCGTTCCATCGCTATATCTGGGTGGTCCCGAGCGCCACCTGCGCCGTGTTCGTCTTCGGGGCGGTCGAGTCGGGCGGGCTTGCCCTGTTTCCGCTCTACGGGCTGTCGATCGGGTTCAGTGAAGGAGGTGCCGCGCGTCTCCTGTCCGTCATCGGCCTCGGCAGCGTCGCCCTGCAGATCCCGCTCGGTCTTCTTAGCGACCGGGTCGCGGATCGCAGGCACCTCCTCCTCGCCTTCGCCGCTGTCGGGCTAGCCGGCGCTCTGGTGATGCCTCTGCTCCATGCGAACTGGATGCTTCTGGCGATGGTCCTCTTCCTGTGGGGCGGTGTGGTCGCCGGCCTCTACACCGTCGGTCTCGCGCATCTCGGCTCGCGCCTCGGCGGCGCCGACCTTGCGGCTGCCAATGCGGCATTCATCTTCTGCTACTCGCTCGGCATGCTTGTCGGCCCGCAGACGCTCGGGACCGCGATGGATCTGTTCGGCCCGAGCGGCTTCGCCTATGCGCTCGCCGTGTTCTTCGCGGCCTACATCCTGGCGATCGGTGCCCGCACGCTGCGGCGTCCCTCTTGACTTGAGCGCCGCCATGCGTAGTGTCCGCCGCGATAGTCGAGGCGGCTCGTTCGCCCCGTCGAGCATCGAGCCCGAAGCCCGGTCCGGTACTCGAATCTTCTCGAACCCTGTCCTGCATGCCTCTTGCGACGCTCACCCGTCGCATCGCGCGGCGCAGGAAACGACAATTGATAGACGGACGGACCGAAGACCATGGCCAAGGCAACCACCATCAAGATCAAGCTGCTGAGCACGGCGGACACCGGCTTCTTCTACGTGACCAAGAAGAACAGCCGTACGATGACCGACAAGCTCACCAAGACGAAGTACGACCCGGTCGTGCGCAAGCACGTCGAGTTCCGCGAGACAAAGATCAAGTAAGCCGTTTTCGGCCCTCGCTTGGACGACACGCGACGCCGCCCTTCGGGGCGGCGTTTTGCGTTTATGGCGCTGACGCGGCGACGCAATTCAAACGCGGGACATGGAAGAGACGGGAAAGTGGCCGGCCGGCGATCCGATCACGGTACGAGGAAACCGTTTGAGACCAGATGCCGGCCGACCGCCCCACGGGACCCAGGAGATGCGGCGGACCTGAGCATTCCATGGGGAAACTCGAAGGGAGCGGCTTGCCTGCGCCCTTTTTCCCACGCCCCGAGAGTTGCCGAGAATCGCACGGGAATCAATCCGGTGGACAGATCCCGTCCACGAAGATTTCACGAATGGTTAACCTTGCGGCGGTCGCGCGCGACTTCATGGACGACCGGACGCGGCGACTCACGCGTCGCCGAGGAAGGATTTGATCGTCTCGATGAACTTGGTGACGGCGATCGGCTTTGAGATATAGGCTTCGCACCCGCCCTGACGGATGCGCTCCTCGTCGCCCTTCATGGCGAATGCGGTGACGGCGATGACCGGAATCCGTCGCAGGTCCGGGTCGGCCTTCAGGAGCTTCGTCACCTCGAGCCCGGAGATTTCCGGCAGCTGGATGTCCATGAGAATCAGGTCCGGCTGGCTCTCGCGGGCCAGATCCATCGCCGTCAGGCCGCTGCGCGTCTGAACGGTGCGGTAGCCATGGGCCTCGATGAGGTCGCGGAAGAGCTTCATGTTCAGCTCGTTATCCTCGACGATCATGACGGTCTTGGTCATTGACGCAACCTTCGTGGCGGAATCGGGCAGCATCCGTTCCTGTGTCGGTTCGCAAAAGTACCCGCAATTTGATTTAACAAAGGTAGATATGCGTTCGTCCATCGTGCGAGGCATCGCCATGGTTAAGAAAGGCTGAGACATGGAACGCGCGAACGAAGACCATGCGTCGACCTTGGCGATCGAGGCCCTGTCCTTCGTCGCGTCCGATACCGTTCTGTTCAACCGTTTCCTGCGGCTGACAGGGCTGGAGCTCGAGAACCTGCGCGAGGCGGCTTCCGAGCCCGCGTTTCTCGCGGGCGTCCTCGACTTCGTGATCGCAGACGAGGCGATGCTGAACGACTTCGCAGCGCACGCTGGCATCCGGCCGCAGGACGTGGCGGCCGCTCGCCGCTCGCTCGGCGACACCTACGCCGAGTCCTTTTCGTGACTGTGGCGCATGCGACGCGCGGCCCGCAGGTCGCCGATCTGCCGCAGCGGAACGAGGCCCTTCTCGTGCTGGACATCGACGAAGTGGTGCTGCATTTCATCGCGCCGTTCTGCGAACTCCTGGCGGAGTACGGCGCCAAGCTTCATTTCGACAGCTTCAAGCTGACGGGCAACGTGCGCTCGATCTCCACCGGCGCTGCCCTCACCGGCCATGAACTGGACGGCGTGACCGAGCGGCTCTACGTCGAGCAGCGCGAACGTCAGAAACCCGTCGAGGGCGTCGGGGCGGCGCTTTCCCGTTTGTCCGGCGTCGCCGACATCGTGTTCCTCACGGCCATGACCCCGACCTTCTACGATCAGCGCCGCGATCTTCTCGATGCGGCGGATCTTCGTTGGCCGATGATCGCGACCGAGCGCTCCAAGGGCGGCGTCGTCGCCGAACTGGCGCAGCGCTGGCGCGGACCGATCGCCTTCGTCGACGACCTGCCGCCCAATCTTGAAGGGGTGCGGCGGAGCGTCCCCGGCGTCCACCTCGTCCACCTGATGGCGAACCCGGATTTCCGGCCGCACCTGCCTGCGATGCCGACCGGTACGATCCGCGCCGGGAACTGGGCCGAGGCGGAAGCCGCGCTCCGACGGATCGCGACGGGGGCCTGAGGCCTTCGGTCAGACCAGTTCGACGTCGACGACGCCCGGCGCCGCCTTGATCGCGCTGGCGATCTGCGGCGAGACGCGAAAGCGACCCGGCAGGTCGATCTCGACCTCCCGCTCGCCGTCGTTCCGCAGAAGGATCAGCGACACCTCGCTGTCACCGCCCGGGCGAAGCTGGTTGCGCACCGATTGAAGCGGCTTCGCATCCCGCAGGACGATGCGAAGCGCCTTCTGCATCTTCTCCGCCTCACCCTCGAGCGACTGGACGCCTGAGGCCCGCAGCGAAATGCCCTCGGGTCGATCTTCGGCCGATACGGTGACGATAACCGAGGCGCCCGGCTCCAGCATGTCACGGAAGTTGATCAGCGTTTCCGTGAAAAGGACGACCTCGTACTGGCCCGAGGCATCCGACAGTTGCACGATGCCGATCTTGCCGCCCGACTTCGTCTTGCGCTCCTGGCGCGATGTGACCGTGCCGGCAAGGCGGCCGGCGGTCTGTCCGCGGCGCACGCCGGCGACAACCTCGGCATAGGACTGGACCTTCAGCCGCTTCAGCGCCGCCTTGTACTCGTCCAGCGGATGGGCCGAGAGGTAGAAGCCGATCGCCTGGAATTCCTTGAGCAGGCGCTCGGCGCTGGTCCAGCCCTGAACCTCGACCAGCCGCAGCGGCTCCGGTCCCGCGTTCGCACCGCCGAACATGTCGTGCTGGCCCGAGGTGCGCCCCGACTGCGCCATGGCCGCGTAGCCCGCCAAACGATCGAGATTGCCGCAGAGCTTCGCGCGGTCGTGGCCGAAGACGTCCAGCGCTCCGGCGCAGATCAGATGCTCGAGCGTCCGCTTGTTGACGATCTTCGGGTCGATCCGCGCGCAGAAGTCCTCGAGGCTGGCGAAGGCACCGCCCTCGCCGCGGCGCTCGACGATATGCTCTACCGCATGCTCTCCGACGCCCTTGATGGCGGCGAGGGCGTAGATGATCTTCCCGTCCTTCACCTCGAAGGCCTTGAACGAGGTCTGGACCGACGGCGGCACAACCTCGATCCCGAGACGCTTGGCGTCAAGACGGAAGTCGTTGAGCTTGTCCGTATTGCCCATGTCGAGCGTCATGGAGCCCGCGAGGAACTCCACGGGATGGTTCGCCTTAAGATAGGCGGTCTGGTACGAGACCAGCGCGTATGCGGCCGCGTGGCTCTTGTTGAAGCCGTAGTCCGCGAACTTGGCGAGAAGGTCGAAGATCGTGTTGGCCTGCGCCTTCTTGATGCCACCCTTTTCACAGCCTTCGACGAAGCGCACGCGCTGCACGTCCATCTCGGCGCGGATCTTCTTGCCCATCGCACGACGCAGGAGGTCGGCTTCGCCGAGCGTGTAGCCCGACAGGACCTGGGCGATCTGCATCACCTGTTCCTGATAGACGATCACCCCTTGCGTCTCGCGCAGGATGGGCTCGATCATCTCGTGGATGATCTCGACATCCTCCTCGCCGTGCTTTCGCGCGTTGTAGACGGGGATGTTCTCCATCGGCCCGGGACGATACAGCGCCACGAGGGCGATGATGTCCTCGAAGCAGTCGGGGCGCATGCCGATCAGCGCCTTGCGCATGCCGATCGATTCCACCTGGAACACACCGACCGTCTCACCGCGGGTGAGAAGCTGGTAGGTCGGCACATCATCGAGCGGCAACGCGCCGAGGTCGATCGTGACGCCGCGACGGGCGATAAGGTCGACGGCGGTCTTCAGCGTCGTCAGCGTCTTGAGGCCGAGGAAGTCGAACTTCACGAGCCCTGCCTGTTCGACCCACTTCATGTTGAACTGGGTGACCGGCATGTCGGATCGCGGATCGCGATACATCGGCACGAGCCTCGACAGCGGCCGGTCGCCGATCACGATGCCGGCGGCGTGGGTCGAGGCGTGACGGTAGAGCCCTTCCAGCTTGAGCGAGATCGTCAGCAGGCGATCGACGACCTCCTCGGCCTTCCGGGCCTCCTGCAGCCTTGGCTCGTCTTCTAGTGCCTGCGCCAGCGTCACCGGGTTGGCCGGATTCTGCGGGACGAGCTTGCAGAGCTTGTCGACGTGACCGTAGCTCATTTCCAGAACGCGGCCGACGTCGCGCAACACGGCGCGCGCCTGCATCGAACCGAACGTGATGATCTGAGCGACCTGCTGACGGCCGTACTTCTCCTGGACGTAGCGGATCACCTCCTCGCGCCGATCCTGGCAGAAGTCGATGTCGAAGTCGGGCATCGACACGCGGTCTGGATTGAGGAAGCGCTCAAACAGGAGCGCGAAACGCAGCGGATCGAGGTCGGTGATCGTCAGCGAGTAGGCGACCAGCGAACCCGCGCCCGAGCCGCGGCCTGGGCCGACGGGAATGCCGTTGGCCTTCGCCCATTTGATGAAGTCCGCGACGATCAGGAAGTAGCCGGGAAACTTCATGCGCTCGATGACGGACAGCTCGAACTCCAGCCGTTCGCGGTAGATCTCGACCGTCTGGCCGGGCGCCGGCCCATGAAACGCCAGCCGCGCTTCAAGGCCTGCCTCGGCCTGACGGCGCAGTTCGGCGGCTTCCGCAAGCTCCGCCTCGGCGGCATCGGCATCGGCGCCCGCGAACCGCGGCAGGATCGGCTTGCGCGTGCGCACGCGAACGGCGCAGCGACGCGCGATCTCGATCGTGTTTTCCAGCGCCTCGGGCAGGTCGGCGAAGAGCTCCGCCATCTTGTCCTGGCTCTTCAGGCAATGATCCTTCGTCAGGCGGCGCCGATCCTCGTGGCTGACGAGACGGTTGCTGGCCACCGCGATCAGCGCGTCGTGCGCGTCGAAGTCCTCGTCGCAGAAGAAGAAGGGCTCGTTGGTCGCAACCAGTGGCAGGCCGAGGTCGTAGGCCAACGCGACGGTATCGGCTTCCGTGCGCCGCTCGCGCCCGCCATGACGCTGGAGTTCGACGTAGAGCCGATCGCCGTAGAGAGCGGCCATCCGCTCTAGACGCGCGCGGGCCAATTGGCCCTGCCCGGCTGCGATCGCGGTGCCGATCGGACCCAACGGGCCGCCGGTTAGGATAATGAGCCCCTCGGTACGTCCCTCAAGCCACGCGACCGGCACGTGCGGCCGCACGTTGCCGTCATGCGCGAGGTAGGACAGCGAGACGATCTCGACGAGATTCTCGTAGCCCTGCTCGGTGGCGGCGATGAAGGCGATCGGCGCCGCGGGGCCAAATCCTGACCGGTCTCGCGGATTGACCTCGGCATCGCCGAAATCGACCTCCAGCTGGCAGCCGATGATCGGCTGGACGCCGGACTTGGCGGCCTTCTCCGAAAATTCGAGTGCGCCGAAGAGGTTGTTGGTGTCGGCGATGCCGATGGCCGGAGCACCATCGCTCTTGGCGAACTTGACGATCTGGTCGATCCGCAGGGCCCCCTCCAGAAGGGAGAAGGCGCTGTGAACCCGCAGGTGGATGAAACGCGGCTGCGCGATCGGCTCGACGGGGTCGGACACGGCGATCTCCTCGATCGTCGGCGTGTCGTCCTCGGACGGCTCGCCAACTGGCCGGAGATAGCCGAGGTCGTCGTAGAACGACTCGGGGCTGCTCGCGGCATCAGAAGATTCCTCAGTGTTCCAATCCATGGGGCAGAGTCCAGCCTGCGATTTGGGGATGCGGTCGCCCCCGAGAGCTCATCCCCAGATAAGAAGCCGCCCGCGCCGTTGCGAGCGATGATCCGACCGAAGCGGACCTCAGAGAATGTGGACTATCAACGCGAAACTCGCGAAAAAGAGTGAGAGAGCGGTCAGCGAAGCGAGTTCCTTTAGGATCAGCATGTCGTTCCCCTTTCGTTCCTAAGTTCCTTTTTTGTTCCACTCTCCTTCAAAGATCAAGTAGCCGCGAGCGATATGGTGAAAGCTTTCTGAAGTTGGTGGCAACGCGGAGGCTCCAAGTGGCCTCCTCCGCACTGCTCGGACAGTCGGGTCGGCGGACTGCTCACTGGAGACCCGCACGTGGGACGAGATCCCATCTCTTCGAAGGGTCCATCTCGCTTGCGAGGTATCGGCTTAGATCCCGGCTGCTTTCGCCAGACGCCGGCCTTGAGGGCTGTCGGTTTCAGCTTCGCGCTGAAGGTTCCTGATCGATCGAAGAGCGCCGGATCACAGCGGCGCGATCAAGCAGATGAGGGACTGAAAACCACGTAAGGCGCGTCTTCGCCCTTGAGGTGAAGCTTAACCAAAAATTCGAAGGCGTAGCGAGCACCGGTCCCCCCGGTGCAGGAGTCGGATGTCTCAAGCACACGATCGTTTCATCAGGGGCGTGTCCGAAACCATGGGAGCGAGCGGGCGCTCGGCCTCAGATACCTGCGAAGGATATTGGGCTCCTGACGGTCACGTATGAGCGGGGAAAAGCTGAATATGGCGCAGGGTTCCCGATGCAGTTCGGAAATTCCAATCTGCAGGTTGGCGGCGCGAGCATCAGCGAAGGCGGATCCCTTGGCCCGAGTGCAGCGAGTTGCCACGCCGCAGACCGACGCCCGCGCTATCGCAGGACGTGATCCACGATCTTGCCCTCGCGCAACGTGATCGCCCGGTCCATGCGCTTGGCGAGGTCATGATTGTGCGTGGCGATGACCGCGGCGACGCCGGACTGGCGCACGAGCGCGGTCATCGCGTCGAAGACGTAATTCGAAGTCGATGGGTCGAGGTTGCCGGTTGGCTCGTCCGCCAGCAGCACATAGGGATTGTTCGCCACTGCGCGCGCGATGGCGACACGTTGTTGCTCGCCCCCGGACAGTTCGGCCGGTCGGTGTGTTATCCGCTGGCCGAGGCGCATATATTCCAGCAGCATCTTGGCTCGCTCGGCCGCGACCGGACGTGCCAGACCGCGGATCATCTGCGGCAGCATCACGTTCTCCAGCGCCGAGAACTCCGGCAGGAGATGGTGGAACTGGTAGACGAAGCCGATCGACGAGCGACGCATCGCGGTGCGACCAGCATCGTCGAGACCGGCACAGGACGTGCCGTTGACCACGACGTCGCCGCCGTCCGGCTTCTCC
>NZ_CAJYIU010000288.1 GCF_913775355.1 uncultured Aureimonas sp. | reverse complement strand
GCCTCCTTGTGCGAACAGGTGACGCCGAGCGGCTTGTGCACCATGAGCGCGAAGCCCGGCAGCGGATCGAGCGGCTCGCCATCGACGACCATTCGTGTTTCAAGATCAGGGGTGACGGCGATGCGCTCGTCGGCGCGGGCCAGCGGCACGCCGTCCAGCCGGATGCGGCCGTTCTTCGCCAGAAGCTGGATCTCGCGGCGCGACGCGTAGCCGAGATTGGCCAAAAGCTTGTCCAGCCGGGCGGTCGGAACCTTGGTCATTTGCGCGCTTCGATGATCTTGTAGCCGGCCTCGTCGGCGAGCACGGTCATGCTGCGGAAGGCGACGCGGAGGCCGTCCTCGTAGGGCATGTGCCGGTTGGCGACGAGGACGAAGGTTCCCGAGCGCCGCAGCATGCGCGCGGCGGAGGCGACGAAGGCCTGGCCCAGAGCGCGGTCCTCGATGCCCTCGGCGTGGAACGGCGGATTGGACACGACGAAGTCGAGGTCGGCGAGCGGCACGGATCGCACGTCGGCCCAGTGAAACCGGGCGCGCGGATCGCCGACATTCTTCCTCGACGCCTCCACCGCGCGCCGGTCGATCTCGACCAGCGACAGCTCCTCGACCGCCGGCGCCGCAAGAACCGCGCGCGCGAGGATGCCCAGCCCCGCGCCGAGATCGGCGCCCCGCCCGGCGAAGGCCGGCAGGTACCGGAGAAGAAGTGCGCTGCCGGGGTCGATGCGATTCCATGAGAAGACGCCGGGCTGCGAATGCAGGCCGATTTCCTCGACGAAGGTCGGCGCTCCGTCTGCGATTGCCGCTTCGAGGCCGGTCGGCGCATCCGGACGCCGGACCTCGCAGATGCGCTGGCGCGCCTTGGATCGTTCGGCCACGGTGCAGCCGAAGGCTTCGAGTTCACCGCGCAGGCGCTGCCCGCCCTTGTCCTTGGGCGCAAGGGCCACCAGCGTTCCGCCGGGGCGCAGCGCCCGCAAGGCGTGCGCCAGCACGGCGCGGCGCTCGATCGAGCCCGGCGGCGCGGCGACGAACACGGTGTCGAGCCCGCCGGCGGGAAGGCTTTCCAGCGCGGCGGAGCCCGGCCGCAGCGGCGAGACCTGCACGGCGTCCTCCGGCACGTCGAGGAGGTCGGATGGCGGTGCGCCGTAGACGGCGCTGGCGGGGAAATGACGATCGCTCACACGGCCCCCATAGCAGCTTTGCCGGGAAGGTCGAAAGCGGGGCGGAACGGGCGTCCATCGCGGGAATGTGTCGCCGGGTCGCGCGCGATGACGGCCGCCGCCGCTTCCGGCGTCTGGCCGGCCGGGATAGGCTGGCAGCGCGGGGAGCGATTCCGTCCGAGCGGATCGAAGCGCCCGCGGAAGGAATGTTATGCCAGCCGAACCGCAACCCGGGATCGAGGAGACCGGTCCGATCATCCTATTCGACGCCGAATGCGTCCTTTGCTCGGCCAACGCCCAGTTCGTGCTCGACCACGACAAGGCGCGGCGGTTCCGGCTCGCATCGATGCAGGGCGACGTCGGGCAGGCGCTCTACCGGCGGCACGGCATGGACCCGAACGACCCGACCACGATGATCATCGTCGATGGCGATCGCCTGCGCCGCGACAGCGATGCCGTTCTCAGCATCTACGAGACGATCGGCTTTCCGTGGAAGCTGATGACGGTGTTCCGCCTCGTGCCGCGCCCCTTGCGCGATCTCGTCTATCGCACGATCGCGCGCAATCGCTACCGGCTGTTCGGAAAGCGGGAGACGTGCTGGGTGCCGGCCCCCGAGTATCGCGGCCGTATCCTTTGAGCGGCGCGGCCTCGTCCTATCAGGTCGTGATGGGCGACGCCTTCGATGCCCTCCCGCGTGAGGTTCGGGCCTTCCACGACGGCCAGGGGCCGCATCGCTGGTCTGGCACGGCCACGATCCGGCGCGGCCGAGGACCGCTGGCCCGGCTCGCGGCCCTCGCCTTCCGCTTCCCCGAGGCCGGCGAGGCGGTGCCCGTCTCGGTCCTGGTCGAACCCTCGGGCGCGGGGGAAGCCTGGACGCGCGACTTCGGCGGCCATGTCCTTCGCTCCAGACAATGGGCGGGAAGCCGGCGAGGCGAGCGGCTTCTGTTCGAGCGCTTCGGCCCGATCTGCGTCGGCGCCGCCCTCGTGCGCGACGGTGATCGTCTCCGCCTCGTCCATCGCCGGGCGACGTGTCTCGGCCTGCCGCTGCCGCGATGGCTATGGCCGTCCGGCGAGGCCGTCGAGACGGCGAGCGACGGTTGGTTCTGCTTCGACGTCACGATCCGCGCGCCGCTGATCGGCCTCGTCGTCGCCTATCGCGGCCGCCTTACAAACGGGTCCGGGGCGCTCGGCGGGGAGCCGGTCACGAACTCGAACGCCACCCGCGACCGCGCCATCCCGTCGCGGCGGGAACGACACCCCTGACGAATCGTTTGCCTGCCCCATAATCTTCAGGTGACGCGGTGACACCCGCACGATGACCATGGCCTGCCCGCGAGGCGCCGACCACGCGACGAGCACCGGAGACACCAGCCATGTCCGTCGCCCTTCTTCCGACACCGCCGGCCGAGTCGAACGCGCCTGCGCTTCGATCGGACCAGACAGACATGGGACGACGATCGAGGATTGCCCTGCGGCTGAATAAGGTGGGCGTTCCGGCCGCGCTCCTGCTTTTCGGCGCGATCTTCCTTCTGCCGTTCGCCACCGCCAAGGCCAACCGCATCGTGCCGGGCGTCGCGAACGATTTTCTGGCCTCGCTTCCTGCGGGAACCGGGCATGTTCTCCTCGCGCTCCTCGTCGGGTGCGCCGCGCTCGGCGCCCTTCGCCTCGGTCCGACCTTGCGTGTCGGCGTCGCGCTCGCCGGTCTCGTCGTCCTGCTTCTGGCGATCGGCCTCGCGCCGGGCGTCCTCGCCGCGCCGGAAAACCCTTACGCGCGGGTCTCGCCGGCCTCCGGCTTCTGGGCGGCGCTCGCGGCCTTCGCGCTCCTCTTCACCGACGCCCTGACCCGGCTGCGGCCCGGCCCGGTGGCGCGGCTCGCGCTCCTCGCCGGCATCCTCTTCATCCTCGGCGCGCTTCTGGCGACGGGCCATTTCGACGGTCTTTCGGTCATGCGTGAATACGCCGTGCGCGCTGGCACCTTCTGGTCGGAGGGCGTGCGCCACGTCGCGCTCGCCTACGGCTCGATGGCCATCTCGGTCGCGCTGGGCGTGCCCTTCGCGGTGCTGGCGTGGCGGATCGAGGCGCTTCGTGCGCCCGCGCTCGCCGTCCTCAACGTGGTGCAGACCGTACCGTCGATCGCGCTCTTCGGCCTTCTCATCGTGCCGCTCGGCTGGGTGGCCCTCCACGTTCCCGGCGCGGCGACGCTTGGCATCCGCGGCATCGGGGCGGCACCGGCGCTCGTCGCGCTCGTCCTCTATTCGATGCTGCCGGTGGTCGCCAACACGCTGGCCGGTCTCGCCGCCGTGCCCGAGGCCGCGCGCGATGCGGCGACGGGCCTTGGCATGACGCGTCGCCAGCGCCTCGTCGGCGTCGAACTGCCGCTTGCGCTCCCCGTCATTCTCGCCGGCATCCGCATCGTCCTCGTCCAGAACATCGGGCTCGCTACCGTGGCCGCGCTGATCGGCGGCGGCGGTTTCGGCGTCTTCGTGTTCCAGGGCCTCGGGCAGAACGCCACCGATCTCGTGCTCCTCGGCGCGCTGCCGACCGTCGCGCTCGCCTTCGCCTCGGCCACCGTGCTCGACGCCGCCATCGACTTCGCCTCCGTTTCGCCCAAGGGGACCGCGCCATGATCGAGATCCGCCGCGTCACAAAGCGATACGACGCCGGCCCGGTGGTGGATGACGTGTCTCTCACGATCGAGCCGCGCACGGTGATGGCGATCGTCGGCACCAGCGGCTCGGGAAAGACGACCCTGATGCGCATGATCAACCGGATGATCGAGCCGACATCGGGCGAAATCCGTATCGACGGCACCGACATCCGCTCGGTGCCCGGGCCGCTGCTTCGCCGCCGGATCGGCTACGTCATCCAGAACCACGGCCTCTTCCCGCACCGCACGGTGGCCGAGAACATCGCGACCGTGCCGCGCCTTCTCGGCTGGAGCGAGCGGGACATCGCGGTCCGCGTCGAGGAACTGCTCGAACTCTTCCAGATGCCCGCGCGCGAGTTCGCCGGCCGACTGCCGCAGGAACTGTCCGGCGGCCAGCAGCAGCGCGTCGGCGTCGCCCGCGCGCTCGCCGCCCGGCCGAACATCCTCCTGATGGACGAGCCCTTCGGCGCGCTCGACCCGATCATCCGCGCCAAGGCGCAGAGCGATCTCGAAGCGCTCCAGAAGGCGACGGAGACGACGATCGTCCTCGTCACCCACGACATGGAGGAGGCGATCCGCCTCGGTCACCGGATCGCCGTGATGCGCGCCGGGCGCGTCGTCCAGTGCGCCACGCCGTCCGAGATCCTGGCGCGGCCGGCCGACGGCTTCGTCGAGGAGATGGTCGGCAGCGGCGACCGGGCGCTGCGCCTCCTTGCGGTCGAGGACATCGACGGGCTGCTGGAACCCGGCGAGGCGTTCGGTGCGCCGCTCGCGCGCGGCCTCAACCGGCGCGACGCGCTCGCCGAGCTCCTGTGGTCGGGCCGCGAGTCGGCGCCCGTGCTCGACGAGCGGGGCATTCCGGCCGGCATCATCCGGCGCGATGCGCTGATCCAGAGCGCGGCGCGCCCGGCGTGAGCCTCGCCGCGCCCCTCGCCCGCACGCTCGGGATCGCGCTCCTCGCCGCGGCGGTCCTGAAGCCGGAGGCCTTCGCGCCGCTGCTCCAGCCGCTCACGAACAACGGGGCGCCGGCGATCTACACGCAGACCAGCCTTCTCGCGCTGACGGCGAGCCACGTCGAACTGGTGCTCGCCTCCATCCTCGCGGCCTTCGTGGTGGCCCTCGGGCTGGCGATCCTCGTCACCCGCCGGTTCGGGGCGGACCTCCTTCCGCTGTCGCGCAGCATCGTCAACATCGGCCAGACCTTTCCGCCCGTCGCCGTCCTCGCGCTCGCCGTGCCGGCCGTCGGCTTCGGCCTTGCGCCGACGTTGTTTGCGCTCTTCCTCTACGGGCTGCTGCCGATCTTCGAGAATGCGGTGGCAGGCCTCAACGCGGCGGGCCCACCGGTGATGGAAGCCGCGCGTGGGGTCGGGCTGACGCCGTGGCAGCGGCTCTGGCGGGTCGAACTGCCGCTCGCCCTGCCGCTCATCGTCTCCGGTCTGCGCCTGTCGGTCGTCGTCGGCCTCGGCACCGCGACGATCGGCTCCACCGTCGGTGCTCCGACGCTCGGCGAGGTCATCATCGCGGGGCTCCTGTCGGGCAACACCGCCTTCGTGGTGCAGGGCGCCGTCATCGTCGGCCTGCTCGCCGTTCTCGTCTTCGACGGCCTCACCGTTCTGGAGCGCCGTCTCGCCCTGCCGCGTCGCGGCTGACCCCTGCCCCCGTACCGAGGACCCGTGGCATGACCATCCAGCCGCAACGCATCCGCATGCTGAAAGAGGGCGAGCCGCGCGAGAACGGCGCCTATGTCCTCTACTGGATGCAGGCGGCCAAGCGCGCGCACGGCAACCACGCGCTGGAATACGCGATCGACCGGGCGAACGAACTCGACCTGCCGCTCGTCTGCGTCTTCGGGATGACCGACGCCTTTCCCGACGGCAACGCGCGCCACTACCATTTCATGGTCGAGGGGCTGGCGGAGGTGGAAGCCGACCTCGCCAAGCGGCACGTGACCTTCCACGGCGCGCTCGGCGATCCCGACGAGATCGCGCTCCGCCTGTCGAAGAAGGCTGCGCTGACCGTCTGCGACCGCGGCTATCTCCGGATCGAGAAGGAGTGGCGGCGAAAGCTCGCCAAGGCCATCGAGTGTCCGCTGCACCAGATCGAGACCGAGACGGTCGTGCCCGTCGAGACCGCATCGCCCAAGCACGAATACGCCGCACGCACCCTGCGCCCGAAGATCCACAAGCTCTGGGACGAGTTTCTGCAGCCCCTGTCGGAGCGGCGGGTCAAGCACAAGCAGGCCGCCGACGTTCCAAAGTCGAAGCTCGACCTCTCGGACCCCGCCAAGCTCGTCGCCTCAATGAAGCTCGACCACAAGATCGGGGCCGTCACGCGCTTTCGCGGCGGCCAGGGCGAGGCGCGCAAGCGCCTGAAGGCGTTCCTTGGAAAGTCCTTCGCGACCTACGGCACTCGTCGCAACAAGCCGGAGGCGGCCGCCGCCTCGCACTTGAGCCCTTATCTCCATTTCGGGCAGATCGGGCCGCTCGAGATCGCGCTGGCGGTGCGCGAGGCGAAGACCGGCGGCGACGAGGACAAGTCGTCCTATCTCGAGGAACTGATCGTGCGACGGGAGCTCGCGATCAACCACGTCTTCTACGAGGAAAAGTACGACGACTACGCCTGCCTGCCGGACTGGTGCCGCAAGACGCTTGGCGAGCACGCCGACGACAAGCGCGCGCACGTCTATTCCGAGAAGCAGCTCGCCGCCGGCGAGACGCACGATCATTACTGGAACGCCGCCATGCGCGAGATGCGCGAGACCGGCTACATGCACAACCAGCTGCGCATGTACTGGGGCAAGAAGATCGTGGAGTGGTCGGCCTCGCCGGAGGAAGCCTTCCGCACGACGCTGCGGCTCAACAACCGCTACTTCCTCGACGGGCGCGACGCCAACTCCTTCACAAACGTCGCCTGGCTGTTCGGCCTGCACGACCGCCCCTGGGGCAGGCGCCCCGTCTTCGGCAGCATCCGCTATCTCGGCCCCGCGACGCTGAAGAAGTTCGATGCCGACGCCTATGTCGCGACGGTCGACAAGCTGGCCAAGGCGGAGGCCGACGCCTGACGCCTCACCACTCGATCGGCTTGCCGTCATAAGCGACGAAGCACCCGCTCCGCTCGGCCGGCAGGCCGTTGAGCACCGACAGAAGGGCGGCGGCCGCCGCGTCGGGTTCGAGGCGGTCGTGGTTTGCCGCGAACGGTTCGGACAGGCGCGTCGCGACCGTGCCCGGATGGAGCGCGGCCAGCACCGCCTCCGGCCGCTGGCGCGCGACCTCGACGGCGGCGGTGCGCACGATCTGGTTCAGCGCCGCCTTGGCCGCGCGATAGGAAATCCAGCCGCCGAGACGATTGTCGCCGATCGACCCGACCCGCGCGCTCAAGGTTCCGAAGAGAGACCGCCGTCCGCGCGGCAGGCGCGAGGCGAAGTGCTTCAGGATCAGCGCCGGGCCGATCGCGTTGACAGCGAACTGGCGCGCCATGCCGGCCGGCTCGATCCCCCGCAGCGATTTCTCCGGGCCGTAGCTGTCGAGCTGGAGGCCGCCGGTCGCATCGAACAGGAGGTCGAACTCACCGGTGCCGAGACGCTCGGCCGCCGCCGCAATGGAGGCCTCGTCCTCGAGATCGAAGCCATCGCGCCGCGACAGGCCGACGGCTTCCCCGCAGCGCGCGTCTGATTCCAGCGCCCGGAGGACCGCCCCTCCGATGCCCCCTGTCGCGCCGAACACGAGGGCCCGATAGCCCGTCTGCAGCGATGGCAGCATCCTGTTCCTCCTTGCTCGTCACATGCCGTCGGGTGCCGCTGGAACCGCGCGCCGTATGGTTCGGTTCCTGCGACCAGACCGCGCGAGGACACCCATGGCCAAGATGCGCCGCAAGGCCGACCTGCCGCAGAAGACCTGCCTAAACTGCGGACGCCCGATGGTCTGGCGGAAAGCCTGGGCCAAGACCTGGAACGAGGTGCTCTACTGCTCCGACCGCTGCCGGGCGGAGGCCAAGCGCCGCCGCGCCGGCACGGTCAAAGAAACGACGTCGAGTCCTTGAGAAGCACCGCCGCGCAGAAGGCGGCGTTGGCGACGAGAAGGCAGAAGACCGCGAAGGATCCGAGGTCCTTGGCGTGCTTGGCGAAGGACGAGAACTCCGGCGACACGCGATCGACGATGAGTTCGATCGCAGTGTTGACGGCCTCGATGGCGCCGAGGATCGCTAGAAGCACGAGCTGGATCAGGAAGGCCGCGGCCGAGGCGCCATGCAGCGCCAGGAGGAGGACGAGCACCAACCCGAACAGGATCTCGTGCCGGAAGGCGGGCTCGCGCAGAAGCCGCCGCCCGCCGTTGATCGAGTAACCGGCCGCCGCAAGCACATGTTCGACGCCCCGCAGCTTGGGGGGTGGAAGGCCTGCGGAGCCGTGGGGGTCGGTCATGGGCGGAATGTCCGATGCGGTGGACGGGTGCCGTGCGATAGAGGGCGCCGCGCGATACGGCACGCAGATGGCGGCATGAAGGCTTGCGGGCCATCGATCGTCCACGCGCCCGTGGCCTCTCGACGCGCCATCCTCTCGCTTCATAACCGTCCACGCGCCGGCCGGCAGCACAACTCGCCGTGTCCGCGATGACGGTGCAGCACTATGCGCGTTGGTCGGCCCCGTTGAAACCGGCGTTGGGACCTGCTAGGCACCCACCAGCATCAAGAGTTGGACCGATGTCCAACGCCAACCTGCCGTCCGGGCAAGGTGGCGCTCCGCAAGGGGGATGTGGCCGCACCGGCAACCAAACGGAGCCCAGCCATATCTCAGCGCATCGGTCCCGCGACGAATGGCGGAGACAGACGCATGCCGAACCCGCAGACCGTTCCCCATCCCCTCGCGGGCGCCGGGTCGCAGAGGCTGTTCCTCGGCCTGTCCCGCCGTCCCGGCACCGGCCACGCCAAGCGGCCGGGCGAGGTTTGGATGGTCTTCCACGGCGACTGGACGGCGATCTACCGCCTCGATCCGCGCGAGGCCCGGACCGTCCATCTCGAACGCGCACTCGACGGCGACCGGCGGCACGAGGCGACGCGCTGGGCCATCGAAGCCTTTTCGATCGCAACCGAAGCAGACGGCGTCCGCGTCGCAGCCTGAGCCGGCCCGTCAGGCGAAGCGCCGGGCACCCGCGACGCAGGCGACGACGCCGAGCGTCACCGCGACCATGAGCGGCGGCACGGCTTCGCCGAGGAGCCAGCCGGCGAGAGCGAGGCCGCAGAACGGCTGGAGCAGTTGCAACTGCCCGACGCCCGCAATGCCGCCCCGCGCGAGGCCGCGGTACCAGAACACGAAGCCGACCAGCATCGAGAACACCGAGACGTAGGCGAGCCCCGCCCAGGCCGGCACGCCGGTGGACGCAAAGCTCGGCGGTCGCGTGAGGATGGCGAGGCCGGCCATGGCGGGAAGCGACAAGACCAGCGCCCAGGAGATCACCTGCCAGCCGCCGAGCCGCCGCGACAGCCGCGCGCCCTCGGCGTAGCCGAGACCGCAGACGAGGACCGCCGCCACCATCAGCGCGTCGCCCTGCCACGATCCCCGCCCGCCCTGCACCACCGCAAAGCCGGATCCGAGCAGCGCGCCGAGACCCGAGAACAGCCAGAACGCCGGGCGCGGCCGTTCGCCCGCGCGCACGACGCCGAAGATCGCTGTTGTCAGTGGCAGAAGACCGATGAAGACGATCGAGTGCGATGCGGTGACGGTTTGCAGCGCCAGGGCGGTGAGAAGCGGGAAGCCGACGACCACCCCGAGCGCGACGATGGCGAGCCCCGGCAGGTCGGACCGTTGCGGCCTGCGCTGCTTCAGAATCCGCAGGAGCGCTGCCGCCAGCACGGCCGCGATCGTCGCCCGCGCCGAGGTCAGGAACAGCGGGGGAAGGCTCGCGACGGCGACGCGCGTCGCCGGTAGAGAACCGCTGAAAATCAGCACCCCGAGAAGCCCGCTGCCCCAACCCGCCAACGATCTCGCCATCGCCCTGCCCTTTCCGAATTCCGGTTCGGGCGTAATGGCAGCCAGCTAGCGAGGCCAGACACGAAGGCATACAATCGACCAGAACCGTATGGGTGATGCGACCGATACGGTTGGGGGAGCGGAGAGTGATGGCCGGACGGCGCACCGAATCGGTGATGGAGGCGGTGCGCGAGCGGATCGCCGCGCGGAAGCTTTCGGCAGGGGAACGGCTGCCCTCGATCCGCACGCTCGCGACCAGCCTCTGCGTGTCGCCCTCGACCGTGGTGGAAGCGTATGAGCGGCTCGTGGCGGAGGGCATCGTCCGGGCGCGGGCAGGCTCGGGGTTCTTCGTCGCGAGAAGCTCCGCGCCGCGGCCGCTTTCCGTCGCCCGCAGCGATGCCGAGCGGGCCATCGATCCGTTCTGGGTGTCGCGGCAGTCGCTCGATGCCGATGCGCAGGTCGCCAAGCCCGGATGCGGCTGGCTGCCGGCGGACTGGATGCCGACCGACGCACTGCGGCGCGCCATGCGCCGCACCGCCCGGACGGCTGACGACGCGATGCTGACGGATTACGGCCCCTCGCGCGGCCATGCGCCGCTGCGGCATCTCCTGGCGCGGCAGTTCGCGGCGGAGGGGCTCGACGTCGGGCCGGACGCGATCCTCCTCACCGGCTCTGGAACGCAGGCGCTCGATCTCATCTGCCGCCTCCTCCTGAAGCCGGGCGACACGGTTCTCGTCGACGACCCCTGCTACTTCAATTTTTGCGCGCTTCTCTCCGTGCACCGCGTCGAGGTGGTCGGCATCCCCATGACGCCGGCCGGCCCCGATGCCGCCGTCTTCGCCGAACGGGCCGCCCGGCTTCGGCCCCGCCTCTACGTGACGAACGCGGCGATCCACAATCCGACGGGCGCCAGTCTCTCCCCCGCCATGGCGCACCGCGTGCTTGCGGCGGCCGCCGCCCACGACGTCGCCATCATCGAGGACGAAATCTTCGCGGACTTCGAGCCGGAGCCGTCCCCACGCCTCGCCCTCCTCGACGGGCTGGAGCGTGTGCTGCGGATCGGCTCCTTCTCCAAGACGCTGTCGGCGTCGGTGCGCTGCGGCTACATCGCGGCGCGGCCGGAATGGATCGAGACCTTGGCCGACCTCCAGATCGCCACGCAGTTCGGCGCCGCGAGCCCCCTGTCGGCCGGAATGATACACGAGGTTCTCGCCGATGGCGGCTACCACCGGCACATGGAAGGCGTGCGAAGCCGCTTGGCGAAGGCCCGTCGGGACACCGCGCGCCGCCTCGACGGTCTCGGCTTCCGGCCCTGGACCGTGCCGCGCGGCGGCTTCGGCCTGTGGTGCGAGATGCCGGGCGGCGTCGACGCTACCGACCTCGCGCGCCGTGTCGCCGGCCAGGGTATCGTGCTCGCACCCGGCGACGTGTTCAGCCCGTCGGGCACCGCGAGGTCGATGATGCGCTTCAACGCCGCGCAGATGACTTCACCCAGCGTCTGGGAGGCGATCGAGCAGAGCCTCATGCGGACGGGCCTTCCGGTCAGCCCGCCGCCCGAAGTGTCGGCATCGCTGCGCTGAGAGCGCGGAACGTTCGCGCGTTGACGGGGCGGCTGTAGAGATACCCCTGGCCCATGTCGCAGCCCTGCCCGAGCATCAGCGCGTGATGCTCGACGGTCTCGATCCCTTCCGCGATCACCTCGATCTCGAGGCCGTGCGCCATCTGCACGAGCGCCTGCGTGATCGCGCGATCGCGCTCGCAGACGTCGGCGCCGCTGACGAAGGACCGGTCGATCTTGATCTTCGTCACCGGGTAGTGCCGCAGCATGCTGAGCGAGGCGAAGCCGGTGCCGAAGTCGTCGAAGGCGAGGCCGACGCCGATCTCGCGCAGCCGGTTCAGCTGCTTCAGGATCCGCTCGTCGGTTTTGAGGATCGTGTTCTCGGTGATCTCGAGTTCCAGAGCCTCCGGCGGAAGGGCATGGCGCTCCAGCGCCCGCGTGACCTCGCCGACGATGTCGCCCGACTTGAACTGCAAGGCGAAGAGATTGATCGCGATCCGGAAATCGGGGAACGGCCCGGCGCGCCACTCGGCCGCCTGACGGCAGGCTTCGTCGATGATCCAGCCGCCGACCGACATGGCCAGCGCGTCGGCTTCCAGAAGCGGCAGGAAGGCGCCCGGCGCAAGAACGCCGCGCCGCGGATGGATCCAGCGCAGGAGCGCCTCCGCGCCGCAGAGACGGCCGCTCCGCAGCGAGATCTGCGGCTGGTAGTAGAGTTCGAACTGGTCTCCGGCCCAGGCGGCGGCGAGTTCGGTGCGTGCAAGACCTTTCTCGACGAGCTTCAGCCGAAGATCGGGTGTGTAGAGTTCGGTGCGCCCGCGCCCGCCGCGCTTCGCCTTGTAGAGCGCGAGATCGGCGTCGCCGACGAGGCTGTCCGCCGCCGCGTCGCCGCTGGAACAGGCGACGCCGATGCTGGCGCTGATGCTGACCATCGCGTCCTCGATCGTGATCGCCTGCTCGATCGCGTCGATCAGCGACTCACCGAGCCAGGCGCCCGCCAAGGGGTTCGCGTCGTCCTCCATCAGGACCACGAACTCGTCGCCGCCCATGCGCGCGACGAACTGTCCGCCGACGACATGGGATCGCAGGCGCGCGGCGACTTCGGCGAGGACGTGGTCGCCTGCGAGATGCCCGAGCGTGTCGTTGACCTCCTTGAAGCCGTCGAGATCGATCAGGAGCAGAGTCACCCGGCGGCCCGCTTCGGAAAGGGCCGCAAGGCGCCGGTCGAGGCTGGCGCGGTTGGCGAGGCCCGTCAGGTGATCGAGCATCGTCGCGCCGCGGAGACTTTCCTCCAGGCGCTGTCGGGCGCTGTCGTCGCGGATGATCGCGCCGAAGCGACGCTCGCCTCCCTCCATCCACTGCGACAGCGAGAGTTCGATCGGGATTTGCGTCCCGTCCTTGCGCAGGCCGTGAAGGTTGATCGAGCGGCCGATGAGCTTCGCCGGCCCGTCTTCGGCGACGCGCTTGACGCCCGCGCGGTGCGCGGTGCGGTCGCCGAGCGGCACGATGATGTCGAGCGGGCGGCCGATCGCCTCCTCGGCGGTATAGCCGAAGAGCCGCTCGGCCCCGGCGTTCCACGCGACGATGGTGTTGCCCGCATCGGCGGCGACGATGCCGTCCGGCGAGGTCGAGGCGATGCCGTCGAAGTTGGAAGCTCCCGGTCCGCCGGGCGTCTCGCGCGCGCTTTCGATCTGCTCGGCGAGAAAGGCCGCAAGCTCGCGCATCACCCGTCCCTCGACGGTGCCGAAGTCAGCGGCCCCGGCCGGAACGAACGCCGACAACGAGCCCGCCAGCGTCCCGTCGGCGAGGCGGATCGCAGCGATCGCCACCTGCTGCCGGAAGCGGCCGCGTCCCCTCGACGCCCTGACGTCGCGAAACAGGAGGTCAGTCGCCTCCCGCAGCTCACACGGCTCGACGAGGATGGAGCCATCGGGTGTGGCGGGGGTGCCGGATCGGTTGACGAGCGTCAGACGGCCGCCGTCAAGAATGTGGATCTCTGCCGCCGAGGCGCAGAGGACACGCCGCGCGAAATCGGTGCATTGCGTGAACTGGCTGCTGTGCAGCGTCCGGAGCCGGCCGAGCCATGCGGAAGATGCGTCGTTCTGGTTTTCCATCGTATTCCGCGCGTGGCGTGGCACAGACCGATGGCAAGGATAGACGCCAAGCGTAAAAAAAGTCGCAGGAACAGAACCTCCGGTTTAGGAGGAGCGCGCGTCGACGGCTATACGACATGAAACGGGCGGGCGACCCTTCGGTGCCCGCCCTTCCTGAACGCGACGTCGGACTGACCGACGCCTGCAATCAGCCGATCTGCTTGAGCAGTTCGTCGAGCGACTTCTTGGCGTCGCCGTAGAACATGCGGGTGTTCTCCTTGTAAAAGAGCGGGTTCTCGATGCCGGAGTAACCGGTGCCTTGCCCGCGCTTCGACACGATGACGCGCCGCGCCTTCCAGACCTCGATCACCGGCATGCCGGCGATCGGCGAGTTCGGGTCTTCCTCGGCCGCCGGATTGACGATGTCGTTGGCGCCGATGACGATCGCGACATCCGTCGAGGGGAAGTCCTCGTTGATCTCGTCCATCTCCAGAACGATGTCGTAGGGCACCTTGGCCTCGGCGAGGAGCACGTTCATGTGCCCCGGCAGGCGGCCGGCGACCGGGTGGATCGCAAAGCGTACCGTCTTGCCCTTGGCGCGAAGGCGGCGGGTCAGTTCCGAGATCGACCCTTGGGCCTGTGCGACCGCAAGGCCGTAGCCCGGCACGATGACGACCGAGTCCGCCTCGTCCAGCGCCTGCGCGACGCCGTCCGTGTCGATCGCGACCTGCTCGCCGGTGATCTCCTGCGCCGGACCGCTCGTGCCACCCCAGCCGCCGAGGATGACGGAGACGAAGTTCCGGTTCATCGCACGGCACATGATGTAGGACAGGATCGCGCCCGACGAGCCGACCAGCGCACCGGTGACGATGAGGAGGTCGTTGCCGAGCGTGAAGCCGATCGCGGCCGCCGCCCAGCCCGAATAGGAGTTCAGCATCGAGACGACGACGGGCATGTCCGCGCCGCCGATCGCCATGATGAGGTGCCAGCCGAGCGCGCCTGCGAGGATCGCGACGAGGATCAGCGTCCAGAGCCCTGCGCCGTTGAAGTAGACGATGCCGAGGATGAGAGCGACGACGACGCCGGCGAGATTGATCGCGTGGCGGTTCGGCAGGACGAGGGCCTTGGAGTCCAGGCGGCCCGACAGCTTGCCGTAGGCGACCACCGAACCGGTGAAGGTGACGGCGCCGATGAAGACGCCGAGGAAGACCTCGACCCGCATGATCGCGAGTTCGACCGGCGTCTTGGTGGCGAGCGTCGCGGCAAAGCCGGTCAGGAGGTGGTCCGTCCCGGTGGCGATGGCGTGGGCGACGTGCGCCGCCTCGAGATCGGCATTGAAGCCGATGAAGACTGCGGCAAGGCCGACGAAGGAATGCAGCGCCGCGACGAGTTCGGGCATCTGCGTCATCTGAACGCGACCGGCGAGCCAGCCGCCGGTGATCCCGCCGACGACGATCAGCGGCACGACGAGCCAGAGCGCGCCGACGGCCGGTCCGGTGATCGTGGCGAAGACGGCGAGCGCCATGCCGACGATGCCGTACCAGACCGCGCGCTTGGCGCTTTCCTGGTTCGACAGGCCGCCGAGCGAGAGGATGAAGAGGATGGAGGCGACGATATAGGACGCGCCGACGAGACCTGGGCTCATGGGATCGACCTCCTCAGCTCTTCTGGAACATCTTGAGCATCCGGCGTGTCACCATGAACCCGCCGAAGATGTTGACCGACGCCATCAGGATGGCGAGCCCGGCGAGGAACGAGACGAACCAGCCGGACGTGCCGACCTGCAGGAGCGCACCGAGGATGATGATCGACGACACCGCGTTGGTGACGGCCATCAGCGGCGTGTGCAGCGAATGCGAGACGTTCCAGATGACGTGGTAGCCGACGAAGCAGGACAGCGCGAAGACCACGAAGTGCTGCAGGAAGCTCGGCGGCGCCGTCAGCCCGATCAGCATCAGGAGGATCGCGCCGCCGGCGAGCAGCATGACCTGACGCTGGCCGGACTTCTTGGCCGTCAACGCCTCGCGCGCGGCCTTCTCCGCCGCGGTCTCCTCGACGACCTTCTTCGGCGCCTGCTTGGCGATCGCCGCGATCTTGGGCGGCGGCGGCGGATAGGTGATCGCGCCCTCGTGCGTCACCGTCGCGCCACGGATGACGTCGTCCTCCATGTCGACAACCGGCACGCCGTCCTTCTTCGGCGTCAGGTCGTCCATCATGTGGCGGATGTTGGTGGCGTAGAGCGTCGAGGCCTGGGTCGCCATGCGGCTGGGATAGTCGGTGTAGCCGACGATGCGCACGCCGTTCGGCGTCTCGACCACCTCGTCGGGCACCGTCAGGTCGCAGTTGCCGCCGCGCTCGGCCGCGAGATCGACGACGACAGAGCCGGGCTTCATCAGCGCGACCATGTCCTCCAGCCAGAGCTTGGGCGCTTCTCGGCCCGGGATCAGCGCCGTCGTGATGACGATGTCGACCTCCGGAGCCTGCGCGCGGAAGAGCTCGAGCTGCTTGGCGCGGAACTCGGGGCTCGACGGCGCGGCATAGCCGCCCGTCGCCGCACCGTCGGCCGCGTCGGCGAAGTCGAGAAAAAGGAACTCGGCGCCCATCGACTGAATCTGCTCGGCGACCTCGGGCCGCACGTCGATGGCGCGCACCTGCGCGCCGAGCGACTGCGCCGTGCCGATCGCCGCAAGACCCGCGACGCCGGCGCCGAGCACCAGCACCTTGGCCGGCGGCACCTTGCCGGCGGCCGTGATCTGGCCGGTGAAGAAGCGGCCGAACTGGTTGCCGGCCTCGATCACCGCGCGGTAGCCCGCGATGTTGGCCATCGAGGACAGGGCGTCCATCTTCTGGGCGCGGCTGATGCGCGGCACCATGTCCATGGCGAGAACCGTCGCGCCCTTGGCGCGCAGGTCCTCCAGAAGGCTTGCGTTCTGCGCGGGGTAGAGGAACGAGATGAGAATCTGGCCCGATCGCACCAAGGCGACCTCGTCCGCCTCCGGCGGCCGAACCTTGGCGACGATGTCGGCTTGCGCCCAGAGCGCCGCAGCATTGGGCACGACGCGCGCGCCGGCCGCCTCGAAGGCCGCGTCGGAAAAGCGCGCCGCGTCGCCCGCGCCGGTCTCGACCAGGCATTCATAGCCGAGCTTCTGCAGCCGACCGACGCTTTCGGGCGTCAGCGCGACGCGCCGCTCCCCAGCAAAGCGCTCCTTCGGAACTCCGAACTTCATCCTGTCCCTCCCCTGTCGGCCGGACTATTGCCCGTCCCGCAACAGTCCACCAGTGATTCGCTGCGGCTGAATTGCATCAGTCGCACGATCGTCTTGCACTGCAAGAAACCCCGCCGGGCGGCGCGGCGCGCGGCGGGATCTGCCATGCCGGTGCCGCCCGCAGCCGGCGGGCGCCGACCTCAGCGAGCGGAAAGCTCGATCACGCGCCGCTCGGCGATCGAGCGGTTGCCGGCCTCGGCCAGCTCCAGCGCGCGCAAGCCATCGCGGAAGGTGACGGCCGGCGGGTTGCCCGCCTTGAGGTTGGCGAAAAAGCTGTTCCACTGCGCCGCGTAGGCGTCGGCATAGCGGTCGAGGAAGAAGGTCGAGAGCTCCGAACGGGCGTCGGTGGTATCGGCGAGATTGACGCGCAGCTCGTCCCGCAGCGGGTTCTCGGCCCGCAGCGAGCCCTTTTCGCCGAACGCCTCGATCCGCTGGTCGTAGCCGTAGGCGCAGCGGCGCGAGTTGAGAATCTGGCACTGGACGCCGGACGCCGTGCGCATGACGACGCTGACGCTGTCGTGGTCGCCGACCTCGCCGATCGCCGGGTCGACCAGCACCGAGCCCGTCGCGAACACCTCGACCGGCTCCTCGCCCAGGATGAAGCGGGCCATGTCGAAGTCGTGGATCGCCATGTCCTTCAGGATGCCGCCGGACGTGGCGAGGTAGCCGATCGGGGCCGGCGCCGGATCGCGGCTGATGATGGTGAGGTTCTCGATCTTGCCGATCGCGCCTTCGGCGAGGCGCTCGCGCAGCCGGGCGAACGTCTTGTCGAAGCGGCGGTTGAAACCGATCTGAACGCGATCCGCAGCCGGCCCGATCTTGTCGAGGCATTCGAGCGCGCGGGCGACGGACAGGTCGATCGGCTTCTCGCAGAATACCTCCTTGCCGGCGGAGACGGCCTGGACGAGGTAGTCGACATGAGTGTCGGTCGGCGTGGCGATCGCCACCGCCTCGACGCTCGGATCGGCCAGCGCCTCGGCGACGTCGCCGTAGACGCGCCCGCCGAACCGGCCGGCGACGACCTCGGCCGACTCGCGGCGCAGATCGTAGACGCCGGCGAGTTCGGCACCCGCGCCCTTGATGCCGCGGGCATGGACTTCTGCGATGCGACCGGCACCGAGCAAGGCAACACGCATGATCTGATTCTCTCGACTGGCCGACACGTCGGCACGTTTCCACCCGCACGCCTCCCGGCGCGTCCGGCAAACGGTCTAGTGTCGAGCCGTTGGGCGCGCAATGGCCTGCGACCGCGTCCCGCAACGAAGACGGTTTGGGCGGGTGTCGGCGACTCGAGCCGCGATCGCTTCCGCTGCGGACGGTCGAACGACGCGAACCGCGGACGTTCTGTTCGGAGAAGAGGAAAGGATGGCTGGGGCGCCTGGATTCGAACCAGGGGATGGCGGTACCAAAAACCGCTGCCTTACCGCTTGGCTACGCCCCAAAACCCGCCGACGGCGAGCGCCTCTATAGTCCGTCGCGCGCGGGCGTGCAAGGAAGAGGCTGTGGTTCGAAAGGCGGTCGAAAACGACGCGAATCCAGTTGCGCGCGTCCTCACGTCCCGCTATAGACCCGCTCGGCCACGGAGTGTAGCGCAGTCTGGTAGCGCACCTCGTTCGGGACGAGGGGGTCGCAGGTTCAAATCCTGCCACTCCGACCAGCCAATTCGGAACGTCTGCGGCTTTCCCGACAAGCCCTTGATGACGCTCCCCACCCATACTCTAGATTGCTGCATCGTTCGGTTTCCGATCACGTAGGAGAGTTGCGTCGCGTCTCTGGCGGGCCGCGGTTTCCACACGTCCGGCGTCAGCGCTCGGGGCCCGGCCATGTCCGATAAGCTCGCTCGCCTGCTGTTTGAGTCACCCGACGCCTGAAACGTCCGGCGCCAGCCGCGAGCCGCCATCGCGGCTGTGGGACGGCAGGCTCACCGCCGCATCATCCGCGCCACGACCTCCCCTCCGTTCGAGCCGTCCGCAGAACCTATTCGTCCGACCCCTACGTCGCGCGCCCATCCGTCCCGGATGCGGGATGGCCCCTGCCCTTCACGCCTCCACGAACGCGAATCGGTCGACGTCGAAAAGGCCGCGGTCGGTGAGCTTGAGGTGCGGGATCACCGGGAGCGCCAGGAAGGCCAGTTGCAGGAAGGGCTCAGGCAGCGTGCAGCCGAGTTCGCGTGCGGCTCGGACGAGCGCTTCGAGTTCGTGGACGACGGTATCGACCGGCTCGAGGCTCATCAGACCCGCCATCGGCAGCGCAAGCGCCGCCACGACGCGGCCCTCGTCGGCCACCGCGAAGCCGCCGCCGCGCGCGATGACGCCTTCGACGGCGGCGGCCATGTCGCGCGCGTCGGTGCCGACCACCGTGATGTTGTGGCTGTCATGGGCGACCGAGGAGGCGATGGCGCCGCGCTTCAGGCCGAACCCGTTGACGAAGCCGAGGCCGACATTGCCGTTGCGGCCATGGCGCTCGACCACGGCGAGCTTGAGGACGTCCTCGACCGTATCGGGCTGCAATTCCCCATCGGCCACGCGAAGGACCGCCGCCTGCCGCGCGGTGAGGAGAAGGCCGGCCTTCACGCCGATCACCGGCACCTCGGCCTCGAGCCCCGCACCCGGCTGGCGGAAGCGCTCCGGCGGGACGGGTTGCGCCTTCATGGAGCCGAGGCCGACTGGCTCGACCGCGGGGCGAGCCTCGAACAGGGCCGGTTCCACAAGCCGCCCGCCAGCCACGACGTCCGAGACGCGGCAGTCCTCGAGATCGTCGAGGAGCACGAGATCGGCCCGCCAGCCGGGCGCGACCATGCCGCGATCACGCAGGCCGAAGATTCGCGCCGCCGACAGCGAGGCGGCGCGATAGACGTGGTGGACCGGGCATCCCTTTGCGATCAGCCGGCGGATCATCGCGTCGAGATGGCCCTCCTCGACGATGTCGAGCGGGCTTCGGTCGTCGGTGCAGAGCGCCACGAAGGCGGAGGTGTCGGCGGTGAGGATACCGGCCAGCGCCTCAAGATCCTTCGAGGCCGATCCTTCGCGGATCAGGATGGCCATCCCCTTCCGCAGTTTTTCCATCGCCTCGTCGGCGCCGGTCGCCTCGTGGTCGGTGCGGATGCCGGCCGCAAGATAGCCGTTCAGCGCGGCGCCCCGGAGGAGCGGCGCATGGCCGTCGATGTGGCGCCCCTGGAAGGCTTCGAGCTTGGCGAGGATCCCGGGATCCTGCGTGAGAACGCCGGGATAGTTCATCATCTCGGCCAGCCCGTGGACCTTCGGATGGTCGAGGAAGGGCAGAAGATCATCGATCTCGAGGCGCGCCGCCGCGGTCTCGAACGGCGTCGCAGGCACGCAGGAGGACAGGTTGATGCGGATGTCCATGACGCTCGCCTCGGCACAGGCGACGAAATAGGCGATCCCCTCAGCCCCGAGGACATTGGCGATCTCGTGCGGATCGCAGAACACCGTCGTGACGCCGCGCGGCAGCACGAACCGGTCGAACTCCAGCGGCGAGACGAGCGAGGATTCGATGTGAAGGTGGGTGTCGATGAAGCCGGGCACGACGAAGCGACCCGCCGCATCGACGATCCGGTCGCCCTCGAACCGGTCGTGGGTGCCGACGATCCGGTCGCCGACGATGGCGATGTCGGTCTCGTCCACCGAACCGGTCACGAGGTCGAGGAGCCGCGCGTTGCGGATGACGAGATCGGCGGGCCGCAGGCCCTGGCCGGCGGAAATGCAGTGCGACAGGTCGGATGCCATGAGGTGTCCTCATCCCCGGCCGGACCGCCCGACCGGTTTCCACCTCTAGCGGCCCGGGTGGATCGGCGAAATCCCCCGCCGTCTTCGCGGCGACCGGCTTGAGAAGACACCGCCTTTGCGATAGGCCTGCGGCTCCGGGTCGGGCCTGTAGCTCAATGGTTAGAGCCGGCGGCTCATAACCGCTTGGTTGCAGGTTCGAGTCCTGCCGGGCCCACCCGGATCGTTATTTAACATGCTCTTGCAGACGCGTTAGCCAAGGGCGTTAGCCAGCCTGTTAGCCACATGCCTCCAGAGGTCACTTATCCGACCGAAAAGCCCGAGCCGACGCTTGGCGAACTGCGCGCCGGATCGGTGAACGTCTACGTTCGCTGCAGCGCGTGCCTGCACCCAAAATGGCTGAAGCCGGTGGAACTGCGAGGTGGTGACGAACGGACCCTATCCGAACTCGCATCGCGCCTGCGCTGCGGTCGGTGCGGCGAGGAAAACCGAATCGAGGTGAGCCTCATTCCCGAGCAGTGGGTCCGCCATCTGCGGGCGACCGGGCAAACCGACCGCCTGCCTGAGGATGCAAACCTCTACTTCCCTTCTGGACAACCCCTACGGCTGGCCGTGATCAGCGAGCCGATGGCGGACGCGCCTCAGCACGGCGGTCTTGACCCGACAAATCAAACCGCTGCGTCAAGACTGCTACTTGGGTCGAGAGCGAACCGAGACCCTGATTGATCTCGGCGAGACGTGCGCTGATGTTCGTCAGGCTCACGTCGACCCGAGCGTTCGTCGCCTTCAGCGCCTCTTCAGCTGCGGCGACGCGATAGACGAGGTTCGGCATGGCAGCAGCGGCTGCCCCGATTTCTGCGAGCTTCGTGTCGACGAGCTTCGTTCGCTCCTCACGGTAGGCGTCGAGATACTCGACCTTGTTCTGCAAGCTGGTGTAGCCCGCAATCCCGCCGCCGGTGAGGATTGCACCAGTCAGCAGCACGGCAACGTTGTTGGTGATCCACCGCGTGAGCATATCCGGCTCCTGGTTCTGGTTCATTCTCTGAATGCCTTTCGGGTATGCTTGGATGCGTCAGGGCACGCCTTGGGATTGGATTTCCCCAACCGAGAGCGCGAGTGCCGAATGCCGATCGCGACAGGCACCGAGCGCTTGCCGGTCCCTGCCCCACAGCCGCACGGTCTCGGCTGTCGTCAGGTCGCGCTCGGGGAGCGCCACCGCGTTAGCGCACGGCAGCAGGAGCGCTTGGGGAATCGTTGCGAGGCGTGGCGCGACCGATACCGTCGAGCGCGTCGCGCAAGCCCCGAGGAACGGCAGGACGGCAAGCAACAGCGCCGCGGTCAGCGGCAGACGGGATCGGGACACGGTTGGCCTCCTGGTCGAGGGCAACTTCAAGGTTGGAGAGTTCGGCGAGGCGCTCGGCCTCGCGCTGATGGAAGTCGCGCTCGATGGCATCGATGCGTGATTGCGCCGCCCGGCGATCGGCTTCCGCCTTCGCCTCGGCCTCGCGCTGGCGGGCCTCCCAGATCCCGCGCTCGTAGACTGCCCCGGCTTCGCGCGCCGCCGGCAGCGAGACGAGCTCGGCGTAGAGCCCTGCCACGAGCCAGCCGATCACGAGACCGACGACGAGGACGATCGCCGCCTTGATCGCTTCAAGCGCCCCCATCAGCCGAGCCCTCGCAGGCACAGCGCTCGCTCGCTGATGAGGCCAGGCAGGCCGTTCACACGGCGGTTGGCGAGGCCCTTCACGACCTTGCCGCCGGCGAAGACCCAACGGCTCAACTCGTTGCAGGCACCGCCGAGATCGCCGGCCTTCACCTTGCGGATCAGCGACGAGCGGCAGGCCGCGCCGGTACCGACGTTGTAGGCCCAGTCGTTGATCGCGACGTAGGTTTCTCCGGGCGCCTTCAGCAGCTCGGGCGCGCAGGAGAGCATGCGCGCCTCGTGCTCGAGGATCTGGCGGCGCAAGCGCAACTCGCAGCCGGCCTTGGTTTCGACCATGCCGGGTTTCACGCCGTAGGTGTCGCCCTGGCAGATCGTCCAGACCGGCGGCTGGGCGATCGTGTCGAGATACGCCTTGGAGCTCGTGCCCTCCCAGCCAGCCGCGTAGGTCGTGGCGAAGGCCAGTAGCGCGGCGCCGGCAGCGCCGCCGGCGAGATAGCGGCTTTTTACGCGGGCTACGCGCCCGCCCTTCCCGGCCGCGCTCACTGGCCGACTCCCGAGACTGCCGGCTGCACGACGAGGCGCGCGACGAACGCGGCCGCGGAGCAGAGGCCGGACAGGACGGCGAAGGTGCGAGGCGGAAGCCCGAGCCCTTCTTCGAAGGCAGGCAGCGCGACGTCGAGCGCGATCAGCGCGAACGTCAGGACGATGAATCGGACGGACCAGGCGCTTGAAAGCACCCGGCGCCAGTTGGCGACGAGGGTCATGGATGTTCTCCGGGCATGAAAAAGCCCGGCGCGATGGCCGGGCGTTGAAGGCTATAGGAAACGGAACGTTAAGCGGGCTTTGGTCATCTATGACCTAGCAGTCGGGCGCGTTGCGTAGGTCCGGCAAGCGAGTGGCGCTGGGCCGCCAAGCACCCGGCGCCATTATAGTTTTAGCACTCCGCCATTTTCTCTGTAGGGGACTCTGCCGCCTACGGCAGCTCAGCCGATTGTGATGTCGTCTCGGTTTCGACGATCACGCGCGGGTGATAGGTCCGCCGCACAATCGGAGAATGGCATGAGCAACCAGCAATTGAATGCACCGAACAAGACATCTGCAGGTACGAAGGCGGCCGGCGCTTCCCCCATCGACTGGACCAGCTTCTTCCTGCCGCTTTGCTGCATCCCGTGGACAGTCATCGCTTGGCGTATCGACTCGCACATCGTCTGGAACATCGTCGGGCTCACGGCAGCCGTCACCGGCATGCTTCCCCTTGTGATGGACACGCGGACTTGGTTGACGGTTGGACGTCAGAGACGTCCGGTGAAGCTGGCGGCGATTGGCATGTGCGCCCTACTCGCGCTGTTCTGCATCGCGACCGTCGGCCTTCTTGTTACGATATGAGAACTCATGGCGGCCTTACAGGCCGCCATTTGATGCAGGGTTGACTCTATCTTCTAGCGCGCGATTTTATTGCTCATCGCGTGGTGCTCCACCTAGCTCGGCGCGAAGACCTATCCGTCTGCTCGAGCACGCTCAGACGGATGGGTCGTCATTTGAGTTGGTGTTGCCACCGCCTTGGCTGAACGGCAGCTAGCGTCTTCGCTCCGGCAGCCTGGGTGGCCGGAGCGAAGACCCGCTCGATCCTCGGCCCCACCTAACTCGATCGAGCGGGTCGCACTTCTGGACAGATCCAGAGCGGCGTTTAGCTGTCACGTAGCTTCGGGCGAATGCCAAGCTGGAAAGCGACCTTTTCGTCGACGCCCTGCGCAAACCCATAGAGATTGCGCAGTTGCATGATGAGGTTCGCAGCTTCGAGAAACAACTTCTTGTCCTCAAGATGCGAAGTTGTCGCCGCACGGTACCACAGCCGAGGCAAGACGTCGCGTTCGTCCGTGTGTTCTGTCATTGCCGTGGATAGCACAGAATTGCATCCCCGGCCCTAATTTTCTTGGCTACGTTGACAGTGTCCATAATAAAGCGCGTTCTGTCGGCATCGCGTCGTGTTGCGTCTCCTACGGGCTCGGCGCGAAGATCCGTCCGGCCCCGCTTATTCCGGGCGGATCGCTTTAACGAGGGGGACGAGGGGTAGCGTCGTGTCCGATTCTCGTTATGCGATCCGTCACTACGGCAGCGGCCTCTGGGACGTCATCGACCATCAAGGCGGCGACCTTCAGCCGCTATCTGGCAAATACATGGCCAGAATGTCGCTTGAAGAATGCGAACGGGTCGTCAAGCTGATGAACGAGCTGGAGAAGCGGTTTCAGCCGGATGCCGATCCCCGTAATTAGTGCAAATTACAGTCCGAGCCCAGCAAGCGAAGCTTCACCGGCAAAACTGTGGAGCCGGATGAAACGGTCAGAAGCATAGGGAGGCCCAGTGACGAAATACAGTCAATCACCCCCATTCACAGAGGTTTGTAGGCGGCTTGCTGAGTTGACAGCTCAAGCCGCCGAACACGTTCGATACCAAGCGGCCTCCGGGGATATGCCGTTGCCGATCGTCGGCGAGTTTTTCGAAGATTTGGCGAATGTGCACCTGAACATTGCGCAGGTAGTTTCGACCCTTGATCGACGAAGATGATCGATCAGCACCCCGACATTCGAGGCAGGCGTGGGGAATACCCATGCCTACATGTACGGCTTCAAGGCATCAGAAAGCGGATGCGCTGCATCCAATCGCTACACCTATCCGTACCTTTCCAGACAGGATGCTGAGGTATGGCATGGATGATTTGGTACGACGTCTCGCATTCGAAGTTCAGGATGACGGGATGAGCCGGTTGCAGGCGCAGCGTATTGTCATCGCTGTTCTGGCCGGCTTGAATGACGGAGATCAGATTGGCAATGCGCTGATTGTTCGATCCCTAGCACCGCAGCCTGCAACGCCGGGAAACATCGGCTCTGACGTCGAGGCAGGCTACCCTTAGCCTTCGATATCGAAGCGGCGGGAACACCCGCTGAAGCGATTAATCACCTGCCTGTCTCGAATGCGTCTATGCTGCCTCCGGGCCGATAGCGGCTCAAAGGCTTTCTCCACATGCTTATGCGAACGATCGCCTTCACAACGGCCATGCTCGTCTCATGGTCGGCTTCCGGGGCGGAGATCACAGGATCCGCCCGAGCAATTGACGGCAGCAGCCTTGTCGTTGGTTCACATTACCTCCGCCTATGCGGCGTCGACGACCCTGCGTCCGGCGCCGCTCGCTTCCGGCGTGACAGCCATGTCCTCAATGAGCTTATCGCTGGAAAGTCGGTGCGGTGCATTCCATTCGGAGAAGGCACCCCTTGCGACGATATTGCTAAAGGTCAAACGTACCAACGCAAGATCGCCCAGTGCTTCGTTGGCGAAGCGGATCTTGCCGCCGAACTCATCCGCTCCGGCAGCGCCTGCGCATCGCCCGCTGAAAGCGGAGATGCTTACGCGGGCTTAGGCTGCACCAACGACGACCGACGGTAGTAGCCCAACTGCCATTTGAGGCAGGGGTGGCGGTATCTGCCCGGCAGCGCCTACGCAGATCAGCCACGCACGTTAAGGATCAATCCAAGCCACGCGTTCGTGTCGTTGCTAAGCGTGTTGCCGCGTGACAGGACTGTCCGCAACATTGAATGTGATGCTGCGGGAGAGTTCGATTATGGCTACCTACACCGATGGATACTCTTCGCCGTCTCGGGGGATCTCATCAGGATTGACGGAACCGACGAAGACGATCTTTTCGCTCCTACTTGGGCTGAAAGTGTTTGGTTTCACGCTGGAGGCGGCAACGACATCATAAATATCAGTTTAACAACCGGAAATTTGGATAATACTTTTGCTGTAGAAGGCTCAAGATTCTCAGGAGGAGATGGAAACGATCGCTTTATTTTTCACTATTTGATCAGTCCGCCTCATTATATCGAAGGGGATGAAGGGATTGATACAGTAGAATATTCTGGTCGTGGTCCAGCATTTTATATGACCGAAGTCATGTCAGATTTTGTGCTTCATCATCGAAGCGGAATCACTGTCCTAACGAGTATTGAAAGATTTGTTATCAGCGGCTCCACACACAGCGACGGCTTGATTGGTGCCAGCGGCAACGACTGGCTCAACGGTGGTGGCGGCATCGACACGTATAAGGGTTCGAACGGCGACGACGGCTACGTCTTCGACAGCAGTGACGAATTCGTAACCGGTAATGACGCGGGCGTTGATACGATCTGGACGACCGCCTCCCAGGATCTGAACCGCAGCGCGGGCGTCGAGAACCTGCGCCTCCAGTCCGGCGACATTAACGGCACCGGCAACGCGCTCGCCAATCTGATCACCGGCTCGGCCGGCAACAACATCATTGCCGGTGGCGCTGGCAAGGACAGCCTATACGGCAAGGGCGGCGCGGACACGTTCGTCTTCAGCGAGTTCGGAGCGGCCAACAAGGACTCGATCTGGGACTTCGACCAGAACGACAAGATCGCCCTGTCGAAGACCGCTTTCGGTGCGCTTGACGCCAATGATGATGGCCAGTTCGACGCGATGGCGCTGAACTTCACGGGCAAGGCGATCGGGACCAACGCCCAAGTCATCTACAACAAGGCGACCGGCAATCTGTCCTACGACGATGACGGCGTTGGCGCTCACGCAGCGCAGGATATCGCCTTCATCGGCAAGAACCTCGCCTACCTCAGCGCGGACCATTTCTCGCTCACCGCCTGATCGACGCGATGTCGAATGATCGAAGGCCGCCGGCGACAAACCGGCGGTCTTCCTCTTTTGGTCAACGCGCTCCGGTCAGGCGGCCGCCGGTAAGCCGAGCGGATTGGCCAAGGCCAGAGCCGCCAGGACCGCACCCCCGCCGCTTGTGGCGACCCCGGTGTTGTAGTAGTGCAGGCCGTCCCGCGAGCTGTCGTCGGTCCATTTGTACGGATCATCAGAGCGCTGCACCGGCAAGGCGTGTTCCGTGTAGCCGGTGAGTCCGACGAGACCGCCAGCGCGCAGCCAGTCGTTGACCACCAGCCGGCGATCGTCCGTGTCGTAGCCGCCGGTTGTCCCCGAGTTCAGGCGGGACTGATTGCTCGCGGTCGCCGGCGTTGGGCTCCCTGCGATTGCCGCGATCGGCGGCATGGTCGCCCACCAGGTCTTGATCCCCGGATTGGCCGCTAGAACGATGTCGAGAAGCTGTTTCATCACGGCCTTCTCGCTCGTCGCGTTGACGTTCGAACCGTAGTAGTCGTTCGTCCCCGCGTGGCACCACCAGTCGGTTGCGCCGATTGCCGCTAGGAACGCCGCGATCTTGGCGTAGCCGTTGCGCATGGCGATCGGCCCGGCGCCGGAGCGCCCGATCTGGATGTAGGAGACCGGGCGCGGCTCCAGGTGCGCGGCGAGGATGCCGCCGCCGATGCCACGCGGCGTCGCGCCGTAGCCGATCCCTTCCGAGTTGCTATCGCCAGCGACCGCGATCGTCCGGTGCCCCGCCGGCGCATCGCCCTCGAAACCGAGGAATGTCATCGGTAGGTTGATGGCCTGGGATGAGATCGTGCCGCCCGTCGCCTTGTCCGCCAGATCGACGCCGACCTCGCCGACGCCGTGTCCGGTCGAGGCGTTCGTGCGGAAGCGGCCGGTGTAGTAGAAGAAGCCGCCCGAAGGCACCTTGCCGAAGGTGCGCACGCGATGGAAGCCGGCCGGGATTGTGACGCCCGCCTTCGGTGCGGGCTTGGCGATGACCGTGCCGGACGCGACGTCGAAAAGGCCGCCCGAGAAATCGATCGGGGTTCCGCCCCCCTGCGGATAGAGGACGGTGTGGTACTCGACGACGTTCGGCACGTCGACCGACCCGGCTGCCGCGATGACAAAGCCCGCGTAGATCGGCGCGGGGTTCGGAATGTCGACCGGCGTATAGTAGCCCTTGTCGGTGTTGAAGCTGTTGACCGTGCCATCGGACTTGCGCCCCGCAAGACCGTCGCCGAACGCTCGTCCCTGCCCCATCAGACGACGGGTGAGCCCCCCGCCACCCGCGCCAGGGGTGATGATCCCGGCGCCGATGTAGGAAGCGGCTGCGACTTTGTTCTGACGAACGCGAGACGACTGGGCCATGAAAGGGTCCACCTCATGAAAAAGGCGCCTCATGGGCGCCGGGGAATTGGAACGGAAAGGTGTGCAGGCGCTTGGCCTAGAGGACGATCACAAACAGAGCCCCATCAGTTCGCGCACAGCGCTCGTGGCGCCAACGGCCAGGAGACCTGCATGAATGAGGAACTCGAAGAGCTCGGAGCCCGGATCGACGGGCTTCGCCTCGTCATCGCCATCTTGGTATCGTCGACGCCCAATGCAGCCGAGGTGATCGCCAAGCTTCAGGCGGCCGAGGTCATGGCACGACAGCGAAACCTGCCGACCGGGTTCATTACGGAACTGTTCCACCTGCTGGAAACTCTCGAGGACGTCGGCAATCAGGACCAGTGGTAGAAGGCCCTCGCCGCGGTCATCGCGAAGCGGCGAGCAGCCGACACGCCGTCCGCCTTCAGCGCTTCGTTGAACGCTCCGGCCGCCGTCACGCGATCGAAGCCTCGGCGCAGCAGCTCGTCATGCAGCGCCGCCGCTTTCAGATACCGAGGATCGTGCGGATCGAAGATCCAGCGCAGCGGCCATGGGATCGAGACGTCGAAGACCGTGCCGTCCTCGACATGCTCCCAGTGATCGGACCCCTTGTGTCCGAGCTCCCAGCTTGTGCGGCCGTGCTGGCGATACCGGGTGCCGTCCAGCCGCTCGAAGACGATCAGCGCGTCGGTGTAGGCGCCCATCAGCCTCGAGGCCGTCCCGCGAAGACGAAGAGGTGCGCCGTGAACCCCGGCGGCTTGATTGGCACGGCATCGGGCGTCGCCTTGCCAGCCTTGCCGGTCGTCTTCTGCGGCGACGAGGCGGTGAGCCCCATCAGCAGCGGCAGGAGACCGGTGACGAGCCCGGCCTTGCCCGCGGTGGCAGTGCCGTGTCGTCGATGTAGCTGTGATCATGCTCCGGCAGGTTGGCGAGCGTGAGCGTCACCTTGTCGGATCCAACCAGCTCGCCCGCAGCGCTGTCGAACCCACTTGCGACCGTCGCCGTCCCCGCCGGCACCTTCACCAGCTTGAACGTCGCAGCCGTCGAGCCCGCAAGGAACCAGGGCAGCTTCGCCGCCTTCGCCACGAAGTCTGGATACATGGCCCGCTGATACTCGGTCTTTCCGTCGAGCCGCAGCCAGGCGGGGCCGATGTCGTCAACGAGGGCGTGCCGCAACAGCCCGATCGGCAAGGTCACGTTGCGCAGGTCTACGCCGGCCATAGCGAGTTCCCCGTGATATCGGGGATCGTCTCCCCGGCCGCGATACGGCGCTTGAGGTCGTTGCCGGCGACGATCATCACGCCCTCGCGCGCGGCGACGGCGTTGCCGAAGGCGACCATCGTCTGCGAATCCATCGGCACGCGGCTGTTGTCCGCGGCGATCCAGAAGAAGTCGACCGGCAGGCCGTGCCAGCGCAGGTCGCCTTCCTGGACGCCGTTCATCAGCGCGGCCATCGCCGAGATGCGCGACCGGTCGATCCGCTCGCGGTCGAGGTCGGCCGTCTGGAAGAACTTGCCGGCGAAGGTGATGCCGAGATCGATGCGCCGGTCGCGCTCGGCGTCGATCAGCTTTGGAATGTCGGCCGGGTCCGGGTCGCCCGCCTGGTCGATTGGCACGATGGCATAGCCGTCGCCCCGCTTCACGACGGCTTTCGTCTTCGGGTCATAGGATCCGAACAGCACGAAGCCGAGCTCGCGCCGGCTGTCGGGCTGATTGGCTAGGTCGGTGCGTGAGAAGCCGTCCTTGGTGTAGGCGACAGCGGGCAGCGACTGCGGCGGGCCGTCGTTGCGGCGGTAGAGGTCGATCATGTCAGTACCCGAAGATGCGGACCTGCGCTTGCGCGCCCTGGTTCCGGAGGCTTCCCTTGCAGGCAGCGCCGCCGCCGCCCGGCACAGCCCCCGCGGCCGTGAACTCGACGCGATCGGAGACGGCTTCACCCTTCCCGCCGCGCCCGCCGACGAATGGCCACGAGCTCGGGGCGCTGGGAGCGCCGGCGTAGCCATCAGCCGCCTTGCCACCGGGAACCAGAACGTCGCCCGTTCCCGCTTTCCCATCGACGCCAGGAGCGCTGCCGGCAAGGCCAGGCAGGTTGATGTCGCCACCCGTTGCCGTACCGCCTGCCCCAGGTGTCGCGCCGCTAGCGCTTGTGCCGTTGGTCGCCGTCATCGTGCTTCCGTCGTTGAGCGTGACGGAGGGCGAGCCACCAGGCCTGGCCGTGACCGTCTGCCCGGCGAGCAGAAAAATTCGGCGGACGGCAAGGCCACCGCTCCCGCCCGAGGCAGTTGCGCTGGGCGACGTGTTGTTTGTGCCATTTCCGCCGCCACCCCATACGCCGACGAGGTACTCGCCCGAGTAGGGAGCGGTGAAGGCGTCATCCGTCGACGTCGCCCAGGTGATGCGCGGCTGCGGTCAGCCAACGGCCGCGTCAGGGCGGAGGACGGGGTTTCGCAGCCCCGATCGCAGCGCCCTCACGTCGCGGGCTCCTCGTAGACCTGCAGCACAGTGGCGTAGATGTCGCCGGCCGCAGACGCCGAGACCCGGATACTGTCGCCGGGGTTTAGGATCCACTCACGGGAACGAGCCCCGTCCCCGCCCGGCCGAATGGTGGTATTGACCGGCAGGATCGGTCGCTGCGCGTTCGAGGCGCCGCTGTCGATCCAGATGCACTGCGTTATGTCGGCCGGGTTCACGCCGTCGATGTTCACGAAGTCGAGCTGGTAGGTCCGAACCTTGGCATCCGCGGCCGTGTTCGTGACAAGCGTCTGCAGCGAGGTCGTGAGGGACAAGCCCCCGATGGCTTTGGTATCGGACATGGGTCAGTCTCCGAAGGCGCGCGCGTAGGCGCGGGAATGGCGAGCGGCCGACGCCTGCTCTGCGACGACGCCATCGAGCGTCGCCTGGACCTCGGCCAGCTGCTCGGTCACGTCGGCCGAGAGTTCCGACAGGTCGATCACGACGGCACCGGTCTTGCCGTTGACGCTGGTCACGGGGCCCGCCTCGATCGCGGCGACCGCCGCCGAGAAGCGGTTGGCCTGCGTCGTGATCGCAGCGAGCGCCTCGGTTGCGACGCGCACCACGCCGCGGCCAAAGCCGACCATGTCGCGCAGCGACTTGATGAACAGGCCGATTGCCGAGTTGCCGCCGCGCCCGAATCCGCCGGGGTTCGTCTGCGCGTCGAACGGGCGCTCGTTGTAGACGGTCGCCAGCCGGTTTGCCTCGGCTTCCTCTTCCGGTGTCAGGTTCATGGCATCAGTTCCTTCAGTTCGAACGCGATGGCGGCCCGCGCGTCGAAGGCGGCCACCTGCTCCCATGGGTTCAGCACGCGCAGCCGGGCGAGGAAGCTGAGACGGGTCAGGTTCTGCGCGTCGTCGGGCCGGTGGATGTAGAAGATCTCGCCCTTGGTCCCGGCGCGGCGCTCAAGCTCGAGCCCGCGCTGAAGCGCCTCCTGGTCGGGCAGGAAGGGGAAGGCGATGTTGAAGACGCGGAATGGCTCGCGCTCGTCGAAGAACTCGGCGCCCGAGAGCGCCTTCTCGATTGTGGTCTCGTCCTCGTAGCGCAGGCCTGCGCCATAGGCCGGGTTGCGCGTGGGCTGCCAGCCCGTCGCCATCCAGAGACGGCCGATGTCGATGTGCCCGGCCGGGTTGCCGTCGTCGAGGATCTCGATCCGCCAGTGCGGCGCGAAGGAGGGCTCCGGCAGGATATGGATGGCGTTCTGCGTGAAGCCTTCGATGTCAGCGGTCAGCGGCTTGCCGTCCCACCAGTTCTCGGCCTCTGAGGGCAGGTCCTCGGTGTAGGCGAGCGTCGGATAGGCGTCGAACTCGGCACGGTACGACGGCGAGAAGTAGGACCCGTCCTCGTACCAGGCCGTCACCCGCAGCCGTGCTGTGACCGACAGGTTATGGTTGACGAGGACGACGGCCCGGATCTCGCCGAAGGCGGAGAAGTCGACGTCGAATTGAGTGTCCGTCGGGCGGGCGCTGGCCGAGCGCGCCACCTCGGAAAGCTCGCGCTCCTGAAGGTTCGTCAGCGGCAGGACCCAGCTGCCGCCCGACAACGTCGCGCCGGGACGTGAGCCCTGCGGACGGTCGCTGAGGTTGGGGTGCAGGAACAGGCAGTGCGCCGTCATCCGATCGCCTCGATCAGGGTCTGCTTCTTCTCGTAGGCCTGCGTCAGGCTCACGACCCGCAGCGCGCGCCCCTCGGCCATGCCGAAGCGGTCGATGCGCAGCGTCAGTTGGTCGTTCAGGTCGAGCGTCGCCGCCTTCTCGCTGGATACGGCGAAGGCGAAGAGGTCGCGCCGCGTGCCGTAGATCGCGAGCAGCCGCTCGGCCTCGGTGCGGGCGTCTGCCTCCGTCGTCAGGCAGGTGTCGAAGACAAGCTCCGGGCCCTTCGGGTGTAGGACCTTGTTCGCCTCGCTCTCGACCTTCACCTGCCGCCATTCCTCTTTCGCGATGGACCGGAAGGCGTCGGTGGCCGCGACGTTCTTCAGGTCCTCGTCGGAGAGCGTCGTGAACGCATGGGCGTAGCGCACCGTCACCGAGCGCGTCGGCACACCGGCTCCCAGATCCTGCGTCGCCGCACGAGCGAAGCCCTGCCCCTGGGCATGACTGCGGTTCAGATGCACGCTGCCGCGGTGACGGCGGGCAAGCGGGAGGCGGTCGCGCTCGAGCAGATATGCGCCGAGGCCGGCGTGAGGATTCGCACTTCGCAGCCGAGCGGGAACCGGTTCGACGAGAACGACACCGTTGCGGTCAATGCGCTCGCGACGCTCTACGCGAAGGATGGGCCAATCCACACCGGGACGGTGCTGCAACTCCTGGCGAAAGCTGGGCTTGCGCCGATCAAGGCCGACCACATCAAGGCGGTGGACCTGCTGCTGACCGAGGGCGAGTACGGCTCGATCGACGTTGATGCCCTGCCCGGCCTCGTACGAAGTCAGGGAGGCGCGTTGCAGCGCGAAGCGGCAGCGTTCGGAGCGACGCACTCTGTCCCGCTCTGGCGAGCCTTGGCGGCGGTCTGGTTCAAGAAGGGGAAAAAGCGGAGGTCGGGAGCATGAGTCGCCTACATGATGACCGTGGCTACCCGCCGCTTGGGTTGTCTCGCGACGAGGCAGCCCGCCACATCGGCGTGGGTGTGACGAAGTTCGACGAGATGGTTGCCGAAGGAGCTATGCCAAAGCCCAAGCTGATCGGGCGTCGGCGCATCTGGAACCGGCTGTCGATCGAAGCAGCATTCTGCGATCTTCCTGAGGAAGGCGGCGTGAACGAGATCGACGCCCTATTGGCGCGGAGCCGTCGCTCGGCATAGGGTCGGGAATGGAACTAGAGCGCCCTTTCCTCTCGAGCTACACCGACAGCCGCGGCAAGCTCCGCTGGCGCTTCCGCCGCGAGGGCAAGACGATCTCGCTTCGCGGGAAGCCGGGCGAACCGGAGTTCGAGGCGCGCTATCGCGCAGCACTCCACGGCAATGATCCGAAGCTAGCGGTTATCACGCCGCTCCCGGGGGCAGCTCGCCCGAAATCGTTTGGCGCCGCATGGAGACTGGTGAAGACGTCGCCGGAGTGGAAAGCGTTGAGCGCGGCCACGCACTCCAAGAATACCCACCTTACCGAGATGTTTCTGATCTCGCGCGTCGCACCAGATGCCGAGGTGCTGTGGCGCGACGTTCTGGTCTCCGATTTCAAGCGCCGGCACGCGAAGATCATCCTGTCAGAGCATGCCGCCACGCCGCACAAGGCGAAGCACATGCTGACGGCGATCCGCCGGCTAATCGTGGCGGCGATGGACGAGGAATGGATCGAGTCCGACCCGACGTTCAAGCTGAAGTGGGTGCCGAGCTACAAGGGCTGGCGCCTGGACCGACGAAGAACTGAAGAAGTACGAGACACGCTGGCCGATCGGCTCGACGCCGCGCCTCGTTTACGCGCTCGGCCTGTGGCTGGGCCATCGCCGCTCTGATCTCGTCCGCCTGAAATG
>NZ_CAJYIU010000287.1 GCF_913775355.1 uncultured Aureimonas sp. | reverse complement strand
CAGGACAACCGGCTTCAAACCTACAAGGCTTATGCCGCGATCGCCTTCGCGCGCGCCAACCGTGTCGACCGCGTGACGCTCGATTCGCCGAATGCGCGCCTCGGCATCATCGCGTCGGGCAAGGCCTACGAAGACGTGCGTCAGGCGCTTCGTGAACTCGGCGTCGACGAGGACACGGCGCATCTCGCGGGCCTTCGCCTCTACAAGGTGGGCATGCCCTGGCCGCTGGAGCCGGAGGGGGTGCGCGAGTTCTCGGTCGGTCTGGAGGAAATCCTCGTCGTCGAGGAGCGCCGCGAGATCATCGAAAACCAGATCAAACAGCAGCTCTTCAACTGGCGCGCGGACGTTCGCCCGCGCATCATCGGCAAGTTCGACCATAACGACCGTCCCGTCCTGTCGCTGGCGCGCGAGCTGACAGTGGCGACGGCCGCGGTGGTGATCGGTGAGCGCATCCTCGCCTTGAGCGATCTCGACAAGGCGCATCGCACCTTCATCGAGGCGCGTGTGCGCCATTTCCGGCAGCGCGGAGAGGCTGCCGGGCAGCTGGAGCCGCCGATCGCGCGCCCGCCCTTCTACTGTTCGGGCTGCCCGCACAACTCGTCCACCAAGGTGCCGGAAGGCTCGCGCGGGCTTGCGGGCATCGGCTGCCATTTCATGGTCACCTGGATGGGGCGCCGCACCGAGACGTTCAGCCAGATGGGCGGCGAAGGTGTCGCCTGGGTGGGCACGGCGCCCTTCACCGACGAGCGGCATGTCTTCGTCAACCTCGGCGACGGGACCTACTTCCATTCCGGCCAGCTGGCGATCCGCCAGGCGGTCGCCGCTGGCGTCAACGCCACCTACAAGATCCTCTACAACGATGCCGTCGCGATGACCGGCGGTCAGACGGTCGACGGTCCGCTCGATCCCGCCAAGATCACGCATCAGCTACATCGCGAGGGCGTTGCACCGATCTGGCTGGTCTCGGAATTTCCCGAGCGCTACCACGCCTCGCAACTGGCACCGGGGACCGAGATCCGCCACCGCGACGACGTCGAGGCGGCGATGCTGGCGCTGCGCGACGTACCGGGCGTCTCGGCGATCGTCTACGATCAGACCTGCGCGTCGGAGAAGCGCCGCCGTCGCAAGCGCGGCCTCCTGCCCGATCCGGACCTGCGCATCGCCATTAACCCGGCGGTCTGCGAGGGCTGTGGCGACTGTTCGGTGCAGTCGAACTGCCTCTCGGTCGAGCCGCTGGAAACCGAATGGGGCCGCAAGCGGCAGATCAACCAGTCGACCTGCAACAAGGACACGTCCTGCCTGAAGGGGTTCTGCCCGTCCTTCGTCACGCTGGAGGGGGCGAAGCCGAAGACGCGCGCGGCGCGGGCGGCTCCGGATCTGGCCGGTATCCCCGACCCCGTCCTTCCTGATCTCGCCGAGCCCTGCAACATCGCGATCACCGGCGTCGGCGGCACCGGCGTCCTGACGATCGGCGCGGTGCTCGGTATGGCCGCCCATCTCGACGGCAACGCGCCGATGCTTCTCGACATGGCGGGACTGGCACAGAAGGGCGGCGCGGTTCTCAGCCATGTCCGCATCGGGCGGCGTGCCGAAGACGTCACCTGCCCCCGGATCGTCTCGGGCTCGGCGGATGTCCTCATCGCGGCCGACGACGTGGTCGCGACCTCGAAGGATGCGGCCGGTCTCCTGTCGCGCGAGCGTACCCGCGCCGTCGTCAACACCCATCTGACGCCGGTCGCCCAGTTCGTGCGCGATCCCGACTTCGATTTCCGGCGCACGCTCGTCGCAGGCGCGATCCGAAAGTCGGTCGGGGACGGCGCCGATTTCGTCAACTTCACGGAACTTGCCGAGACGGTGAGCGGGGACGCCATCGCCACCAACATCATGATGCTCGGCTATGCCTGGCAGAAAGGGCTGGTGCCGGTCACGCTCGACAGTCTCCGGCAGGCGATCGAGCTCAACGGCGTGGCCGTAAAGGCCAATATCGACGCCTTCGCCTGGGGGCGCTTCGCCGCCGCAAGACCGGACGACATGGCGGGGATCATCGGCCAGCGTGATACGACGAGAACGCTCGGTGAGATGTCCACGGACGAACTGGTCGAGCACCGCTCAAGCTTCCTCACCGACTATCAGGACGCCGCGCTCGCCGCGCGGTACCGCGCGCTGGTGGAGCGGGCCCGGCAGGCCGATGCCAAGGCTGAGGCGCATGGCCGCATCGAACGGGCGGTCGCCGAGAACTACGCCAAGCTCCTTTCCGTCAAGGACGAGTACGAGGTCGCCCGACTTCATACCGACGGTCGCTTCGAGCGCCGACTGGAGGAGGAGTTCGATGGGGTGCGTCGGCGCGTCTACCATTTCGCGCCGCCGTTCCTTGGTGGGCTCGACGCGAACGGGCGGCCGAAGAAGCGTGCGTTCGGTCCCTGGATCCTGCCGTTCCTGCGTGGGTTGGCGCGCCTGAAGCGCCTGCGCGGCACCCTGTTCGATCCGTTCGCGCGCAATGCCGAGCGGATCGCCGAGCGCCGCCTGATTGCCGATTACGAGGCGGATTGCCGTGTGCTCTTTTCGCGCGCACGCCCGGCCGACCGAGATGTCGCGGTGGAGCTCCTGTCCCTGCCGGCCGGTATCCGCGGCTTCGGCCCCGTCAAGCATCAGGCGATGGAGAAGGCGGCGCGCCGCCGCGACGAGCTCCTTGCCCTGATGGGCGAGGGGACTCGCGGCATGGAAAAGGTGGAGATGCCGACGGCGGCGGAATGAGGATCGGAACGAGGGGGTACGCTTCACCCGTCATCGTTCCGTGCTAGGAGCGAAGGGCGCGACGAAGCGCGGAACGCGCCTTTGCGGTGGCATGCCCCGCTCGGGCGCATTCCGGGGGAACCACGAGGCATCCGCACTCGTCTCCTTCCCGCACACAGGAGAGCACAGCATGCTGACCGACGCCCAGACCGACGAAATCTCCGAGAAGATCTCGACCCTCTTCCAGGGCATGGAGCTCGACGACGTCGCCAACGTCCTGAAGATCCAGCTTGCCATGCTGGTCACGCAGGGCAGCGAGGACGCCGACGGCGCCATGGAGTTCCTCGACGAGATTTACGAGGACGTCGAGCAGATGGTCGAGTCCTTCCCCTTCGGCGAGGAGGAAGAAGACGAGGACGAGACGGACGCCAAGCCGCAGAACTGATCGCGTTTTCGCGAGCCTTGGAACGCCGGAACGGACCGGCGGTTCTCCGTCGAATTCGAGCGGGAGAAACGCCATGTCCAACATCGAAGACGTTCCGACCGGGCCGGGCCGCGATCCCGGCCCGCCCGACAGCCCTCCGCCGATGGGCGAGCCCCCCGACCCCATGGTGGAGCAGGACGAGATCCGCGAGCCCATAGACACGCCCGTTCCGGTGGAGCCCGATCCCGAGGAGGGACCCGGCCATCTCCCCGGCGACATCGAGCGCGCCGAGGCGGCCGGGCGCGCCGCCTGATCCACGATTATCGAGCGTATGGCAGGGCCTTAACGCGACTTTCAGCGTCCGGGGCGATGATCGCGGGTGATGCGTCACCTCTCGACCCTTCGCCTCGGACACTCTCAGCCAGCCGCCGCCGTGGGCGCGGCGCCGGATGCCGCGCCGTGGTGGAACGCCGCTGAAGGGCGAGCGCTGCGAACAGCCCTCGCGGCGCTGATCCTGACGCTGCTCCTCGTGACCTTCGAGCCATACCAGGCGGTGTTCGTCGGGCCCGCAGGGTCTGGAAACATCACCAACCAGTTGGGATATGGCGGCCTCGGTCTCGCAGCCATCCTGATCCATCTCTCCATCACGCCCCGCCAGGTGGCGTTGCGGCTCCTGCGTCCCGCCTGGGTCGTGATGGCGCTGTTGCTGCTTCTATCCTCGACCCAGTCGATCTGGCCCGACGCGTCGTTCCGCGCCGTGGTGTTCTCGCTGGCCGCGATGCTCGCGATGACCGGTGCGCTCTGCCTCGTGCCGGACGAGCGAGCGTTTCGCTTCGCGCTGACGGCGGCGGCCCTCGTGGTGCTGGGCCTGTCCTATGCAGGTATCGTGCTGATGCCCTCGGCTGCCATCCACAACGAGGCGCTGGAAGCCGCAAATATCGGTCTGTGGCGCGGCATCTACTCCCACAAGAATGTCGCAGGACCGGTGATGGCTGCCCTGTGCTTCGCCGGGCTTTATCTCGTGCGGAGCGGGCAGTGGGTAACCGGCGTCGCGATCGCGCTGCTTTCGGCCTTCTTCGTTCTGAAGACCGGATCGAAGACGACGCTCGGCCTCCTGCCGCTGGTCGCCGTCCTGATCTTTGGGGGCCGCGTCTTCGGCGGGCGTCGGCTGCCGGTGATCGTCCTCGGCTTCGCCTTCGCCGGCTTCGGGCTGATGACGCTCGGCACCGTCCTGTCGCCGGCCCTCTACGACCTTCTGCAATGGGCGGTGCCGGGGACCACCTTCACCGGACGTCTCGATCTCTGGCGCTTCGCCATCCACGCGCTGGGACCCCAGGCCTGGACCGGCACGGGGTTCGAGGCCTTCTGGTCGACGCCGGTGGTGAGGCACGCCGAACCGCCGTTCGGCTCGAGCTGGGACCCCCGCGGCATCGTCAACGCGCACAACGGTTATCTCGATCTTGCGATCGCGCTCGGCTGGCCGGGGCTCGGATTCGGGATCGTCGTCCTCGTCATCCTGCCCTTGGTCGATTTCGTACGGATCGGGTCGCAAGGCCCTGCCGCGACACGGGTTGCGGACTTCTTCCTGATGGTTCTCGCGTTCACCCTCCTCAACGCATTTCTCGAATCCTTCTTGTTTGCTCGGGGAAATCCTGTCTGGATGACGACGTGGCTCGCCGTCGCCGGGTTGCACCTCCTGCCCAAGGGCCGGACGGTCGCCTGAAGGATCCGGGACCGATTATCGGATTCGCGCAACACAGATTTGCGTATTAATGGTACGCAAGAGTGTTGATTGTTGGTGGGCTACAATCTAGTGCTCAAGAGGTTGGGTTGAGTTCCTGATGGGCCGTTTCCCGGTTCGTCCTGTAGCAGGTGCATTTTCGTGACCATGACGAAGAATGAGCGAGATCCGATCGACGTGCATGTCGGCGCCCGGCTGCGCCTCGTGCGCACATCCCGGCGCCTGTCGCTGGAAGAGCTTGGCCGCCAGATCGGCGTGACCTACCAGCAGATCCAGAAATACGAGACCGGCAGCAACCGGATCAGCGCGGCGACGCTCTATCGGATCTCGCAGCTGTTCGAGATCAGCCCGACCTTCTTCTTCGAGGGGCTGACCTCGCAGGGCGAGACGGACGAGGCGGCGACGCCGAGCCCCGAAGTCGTGCAGTCGTCGCTGGCGCTCGGCCGGATCCCGGACGGCGAAATCCGCCACCGCCTGCGTCTTCTGATCGACGCCTTGGCGCCCGTCCGCGACAACTGAACTCCCCCAGCGCTCGCCTCAGTTGGCGAGCGCGCGCTCCACGAGACGGACCCAGTAGGACGAACCGAACGGGATCGCGGCATCGTCGAAGTCGTAGCCGGGATTGTGAAGCCCGGCACTCGCCCCGTTGCCGAGAAAGACGAAGGCGCCGGGCCGCGCTTCCAGCATGTAGGAAAAGTCCTCGGCCGCCATGAGCGGGGGCGCCGCGGCATTGACCGCATCCGCACCGCAGACATCGGCCGCGACGGCGGCGCAGAAGGCCGCCTCGCGGACGTCGTTCACCGTCACCGGATAATTCCGCTTGTAGACGACGCTGGCGCTCGCGCCGTGTGCGGCGGCGACACCGTGCGCGATCGCCTCGATCCGGCGCTCGGCGAGATCCTGCGACCCTGCCGTCAGCGAGCGAACGGTGCCCGAGACCTGCGCTTCGTCCGGGATGATGTTGCGCGCGAAACCGGAATGGAAGCGCGTGACCGAGAGGACGAGCGAATCCAGGGGGTCGACGTTGCGCGCCGAGATCTGCTGCAGCGCCTGCACCAGCGCCGCGCCCGCCAGGATCGGATCGGCGCCCTCGTGGGGAAGCGCGGCATGGCTGGCCTTGCCGCGGATCGCGATCTCGAACTCGTCGGTCGCCGCCATGATCGGGCCGGGGCGCAGCGCGATCTGCCCGACCGGCAGGCCCGGCAGGTTGTGCATCCCATAGACCGCCTCGATGCCGAAGCGCTCCATCAGGCCGTCCTCGATCATCGCCAGCGCCCCTGCGCCCCCTTCTTCCGCGGGCTGGAAGACGAAGGCGACACGACCCCGGAAGGCGCGGGTGCGGCAGAGGTGGCGGGCGGCACCGAGCAGCATCGCCATGTGCCCGTCGTGACCGCAGGCATGCATCGCGCCGGGTCTGCGCGATGCATAGGGGCGGGGCGTCGCTTCCGCGATCGGCAGCGCGTCCATGTCGGCGCGCAGCGCGACAGTGCGGCCACCCTCGCCGAGACGGCCCGTGACGATCCCGACGACACCCGTCCGGCCGATGCCGGTCACCACCTCGTCGCAGCCGAAGTCCCGGAGCTTCCCGGCGACGAACGCTGCCGTCTCGGGCAGGTCGTAGAGGATTTCCGGCATCGCATGGAGCGTCCGGCGCCATTCTGTGATGTCGGCGGCGCCTGCCGCGATCTCGGGAACGAGGAGCATCGATATCTTTCGGTCTCGCGCCATCAAAAGGCGGAATTCGCCTGCCAGAAGGCGGGCTGGAATCACCTTGCCATGATATGAACGCAGGTGCGAAGAGAACGCAAAGCGTCTTCGCGCTTCCGCGAGAAGGGTCCCATGACAATCATCCGTCCGCTGCCGTCGATCCGCGCGCTTGCCGTTCTCGTAGGGATGGGTAGTGCGGGTCTCGTGGCGGGGCCGGCCGAGGCCATGAACACGATCGTGGTGGACGTGGCGACCGGCAAGGTCCTGTCGGAGAACAACGCCACGCAGCGCTGGTATCCGGCCTCGACCACCAAGTTGATGACGACCTACGTCGCGCTGAAGGCTCTGAAGTCGCAGGAGGTCTCGCTCGACACGCCGGTCGTCATGTCGCGCGCGGCCGCCGCCGAGCCGCCCTCCAAGATGGCCTATCCCGCCGGTTCGGTCATGCGCCTCGACATGGCGTTGCGCATGATGCTGGTGAAGTCGGCCAACGACGTGACCTACGCGATCGGGCAGACAATCGGCAAAGGGTCGATGGAGACCTTTGTCGAGCGGATGAACGCCGAGGCGGCCGCGCTCGGCATGAAGGACACGCATTTCGTCAATCCGAACGGCCTGCCGGCGCCCGGCCAGTATTCCAGCGCCAAGGATCTGGCGATCCTCGGCGTCGCGCTGCGCAAGGAGTTCCCCGAGTTCAGCAACTACTTCGCCACCGAGGCGATCGCCGTCGGCAAGGGGACGATGAAGAACCACAACGGGCTTCTCGGTCGCTACAACGGCGCCGACGGCATGAAGACCGGGTATATCTGCGCCGCGGGCTTCAATCTCGTCGCCTCCGCCACGCGCGACAATCGAACCTTGATCGCCGTGGTGCTTGGCGCCGAGGGGCCGATCGTTCGCGAGCGCACCGCCGCCGAAATCCTCGAGAACGGCTTCAACACCAATCCACGTTCGATCCGCGACACGGTGGCGGATCTGCCCGCGTCGAGCGGCCCGCCTGCCGACATCAGCGCGGAGATCTGCTCGCCGAAGGGACGTACGGCCCGCGCGAACGAGCGGCAGGAAGAGGACAAGCGCGAGGACACGTTCGGCTCGCCCTACATGACCGATCTCCAGCGGCCGGCCGTCGCCTTTCCGGTGGACCTCGGCAGCGCTGCCGCGGCGCCCGGCGTCGAGGCCGGCACGCGCGTGATTGCAGCCTACGGCATCCCGGTCCCGACGTGGCGGCCGGCGCGCCCCGGCGAGCCAGGCTTCGAGGGCGAGTTGCCGGTCGGCTCCGACGCCGGTGCGGAGCATCCCGCCTCGCCGGCTGCGGCTGCCGCCGAAGGAACCGAGACGGCCACTACGGGCGCAGAATGATCGCGCAGCCCGGCGCCCTGCCAGGTCCCGTCCCCGTCACCGTACTGACGGGGTTTCTCGGCAGCGGCAAGACGACCCTTCTCAACCGCCTCCTGCGCGATCCGGCGCTCCGCGACACCGTCGTGATCGTCAACGAGTTCGGGGCGGTCGGCCTCGACCACCTTCTCGTGGAATCCTCGGGCGAGGGGATCGTCGAGCTGTCCGACGGCTGCATCTGCTGCACGGTGCGCGGCGATCTCGTCGATACGCTCGCCGATCTCGTGGACCGCGTGCAGACCGGTCGCCTCGGGGCGATCCGCCGCGTCGTGATCGAGACCACCGGGCTTGCCGATCCGACGCCGATCCTCGCCTCCCTGATGGGTCACCCCGTCCTCGTCCAGCATTTCGCGCTCGACGGCGTCGTGACGCTGGTCGACGCGCTGAGCGGGGCGGCATCGCTTGCCGAGCGGCCGGAAGCGCGGCGGCAGGTCGCCTGCGCCGATCGCCTCGTCCTGACGAAGACCGATCTTGCGCCCGAGACCGGGGCGCTCCGGCATTCCCTCCGCCACCTCAACGCGCGCGCGCCGCTCGTCACAGTCGGCGACGCGGGCCCGGGTGAGCTCTTCGGTTGCGGCCTCGTCGACCCCGCGACGCGGCGCGCCGACGTGGCGCGCTGGCTGGGAGAGGAGACGAGGACCCTCAATGCGGACGCCTGCCACGATCCCCATTGCGGCCACGACCACTCGCACGGCGATCACGGATCCGCGCACGGCGGGATCCGCTCCCTGTCGCTGACGCACGACGTGCCGATGACGGAGGCCGATGCCGAGGGGTTTCTCGATCTCGTGTTGACGCGGTTCGGTGCGGGGCTCCTGCGCCTCAAGGCCGTGGTCTGGACCGACGAGACGCCGGGTCGTCCGCTGGTCCTTCACGGCGTGCGGACCTATCTCCATCCGCCCGTCCGCTTGGCGACCTGGCCGGAGGGCGAGGCGCCACGCACCGCCTTCGTGCTGATCGGCGAGGGGCTCGACGAGCGCGTGATCCAAGACCTCTTCGCCGCCTTCGCCCGCGCGCCGCGCATCGACGCGCCGGATCGCGCCGCCCTCGTCGACAATCCGCTCAGCCTGTCGTCGCGCGGCTTCTAGCGATCCGTCGATCCGGTCCGGATCCGAAACGCCCATCCGCCGGTCTCGAGCGGCTCGGCAGCGATGAGGGCATGGCCACCCTTGCGGCAGACATGTGCGATGTCGAGCCGGGCGAGTGGGTCGTCGGCGAGCACGACGAGATCAACGGCCGCTGGAGCGCCGGCGAGCGCCTTCTCGGTCCGCAGGGCCGGCAGCGGACATTTCAATCCGCGAAGGTCGAGCCTGCCGGTCGGGTTTCGCCCTTTTGCAGACAGCCCCGCCGTCCTATCTTCCGGCTCCGCCAACTGATCTCCTCCAACGGCCGAACGGTTTCATGAGCGACTACTCGATCGATCCCCAGACCATCGTCGACTTCTGGCGCGATCTCGGCCCGGAGCGGTGGTTCGTCAAGGACGACGAGCTGGACGAGACCATCACGCATCGGTTCGGCGACGTCTACGAGCGTGCGGCCCTCGGCGAACTCGACGACTGGGCCGAGGAGCCGAACGGGGCGCTCGCCCTGGTGATCCTGCTCGACCAGTTCCCGCGCAACATGTTCCGCAGCCGCCCGGAAGCCTTCGCGACCGACGAGAAGGCGCTTCGTATCGCCAAGGCCGCGCTCGCCCGCGGCGATCAGTGGCACGTCGGCGAGGACATCAACCAGTTCTTCGCCATGCCGCTGATGCATTCGGAGAATCTCGCCGATCAGGACGAATGCGTGCGCTGGATGAAGGAGATCGGCGAGGAGAACGTGCCCTTCGCGGTGGAGCATCGCGACATCGTCGCTCGGTTCGGCCGGTTTCCCCATCGCAATGCGGTCCTCGGCCGGGACACCTCGCCGGAGGAGACGGCGTTTCTCGACGAGGGCGGCTTTGCCGGTTGAGCCGGCCCTGTTTTCCACCGCTTCGGCGCGAAACCCTGTGTGACGAACACCAACGTTTAAGCTGCAAACTCTAGATCTGTGGGTAGGACACCGGCGGGCGACTTGCATCCGCCACCCCCAGACCGAGGCAAGCAACGTGGCGAACCTGACCCTGACGAAACCGGCCGATCTGGCCGGCGATGCCGGACCGGGCACTCCCATACACCAGCACCTCGAGGCTCCGCCGCTGGATGGATCGGCGGCCGCTCAAGCCAGCGAGGACGTCCGGCGGATCGCGATCTACGATCCCCATGCCGTCTTCAGCCTCGTCGAGGAACTCGAGCATCTCGCAGGCCGGGTGATCGAGCCCAACGTCTTCTTCACGCCGCGCTTCCTCGCGCCCGCTATGCCGCGTCTCGACGAGCGCCATGTCCGCCTGATGGTGGCGCGCGACGAGGACGAGCGTCGTAGCCGCCTGCGCTTCCTCATGCCGTTTTCGGTGGAGCGCCTCCAGCGGCCGTCGCGTCGCTCCGTGGTGCGCGCCTGGACGCATCCGTTCGGTCCGCTTGGCGCCCTGCCGCTCGATCGCGACGATCCGACCGGCACGGCTCGCAGCCTCTTCGATGCCTTGGAGGCGGCCGAACATGGACTTCCGCCCATCCTCGTCCTGCCGGATCTCCCAGTGGACGGGGAACTCGCCACAGCCTTCATGGCGGCGGCCCGTCAGGCCGAGCTTCCTTTCGCTTGGGCGGATCGAACCCAGCGCGCGTGCCTGCGGCCTGCCACCGCCGGCGATCCATCGACCTATCTTCGCCGGGCGCTCGGATCGTCGGGCCATCGCGACCACCGCCGCCGCCTCCGGCAGCTTTCCTCGATCGGCCCGGTTACGCTCGAATGCGCAAGCACACCGGACGCAGTGCGCGTGGCGCTGGAGGATTTCCTGCATCTTGAGGCGTCGGGCTGGAAGGGGCAGCGTCGCAGCGCTCTCCTGATGGACCGCCACCGCGCGGCCTTCGCGCGCGAGGCGGTCAACGGTTTGGCCGAACGCGGCGAGGCGCGCGTCTTCACGTTGCGTGTCGGGACGGACGCCGCCGCAAGCCTCGTCGTCCTGAAATCGAGGGACCGCGCCGTTGCCTGGAAGACCGCCTACGACGAGCGCCTGAAGCGGTACGGGCCCGGTGCGATCGTGGCTGCCCTAGCCACCGAGACGCTGGTCGCCGATCCCGATGTGACGCTCATCGATTCCTGCACGGTGCCCGACCATCGGATCATGAACCGCCTCTGGCGCGATCGGCTCGCGCTCGGAACGCTCGTGATCGGCGTCGGCAGCGTCCGGAGCGATGCGGTCGCCGACGCGGTAGCCGCGGTCGAGGCGGCGCGCCGGCGCCTGAACCGCCGCCGCGTCTGGCGCGAACGCCTCGCGCGCCTCCTTCCTTTCAAAGACTGATCGCGTCAGCGAGCGGCCTCAAGCGCGAGGATCGCCTCCCGGATCGATCCCCCGGCGGCCTCCAGCGCGCGGGCCGCCTCGTCGGGCGAACACCCGACGACGTCCTGCACGATCCGATGTGCTCGCTGCTTCAGCTTGGCGTTCGTCGGACGCATGTCGACCATCCGTCCGCGAAAGACCTTGCCGAGGCGGATCATCAGGAGCGTCGAGAAGAGGTTGAGGGCTGCCTTCTGCGCGGTCCCTGCCGCAAGCCGCGTCGAGCCGGCGAGCACCTCCGGTCCGGTGCGCAAGAGGATCGGGTGCTCGCTGCCCGACAGCAGCGGCGCGCCCGGATTGTTGGCAAAGCCGAGCGTCAGAGCACCAGCTTTGCGAGCGGTCTCGATGGCCGCAATGGTAAAGGGCGTACGCCCGCTGGCCGCGAGACCCAGGACGACGTCCGAAGATCGCGGCTCGAGAGCTGCCATCGCATCTTGCCCCGCAGTGCCGTCATCCTCCGCACCCTCGCGGGCGCGCCAGAGGCTGGTCTCGCCACCCGCCAGGAGAACCACGCGTCGTTCGTCCGCCCAGTCGAACGTCGGCCCGAGTTCGACCGCGTCGAGAAGGCCGATCCGCCCCGAGGTTCCGGCCCCGCAATAGACGAGCCGACCATCGGTGCCGAGACGCCCTGCGGCGTCCTCGGCCGCGCGGGCGATCGCGATCCGTGCCTCGGAGACGGCATCGAGGGCCCGGCGCTGGCCTTCGAGCAGGGCATCGAGGACAGCCTCCGGCTCGCGCCGCTCCAGATCGCGGAAGGCGTCGTCGGCGCGCTCCGTCTCTTCCATGCCCACCGACCCCGCCATGCCTGATGCCTCACTCATCTCTTCCAACGTCGCATCGCCGCGATGGGTTCGCCTTCAATGCTCCGACGGGAAGCGGGGAGGGGGGCTCCCTGGGCTTCGAGGCCAGGCGAACCGGAAAAGTTGTTTGAGATCCTGCCAAAGGAGCATTGCGATCGTTCTTGGCGTCCGAAGTCGACGGGCCCGACTGCAGCCAGCCCACTATTCAGCAGCGTAAATCGGGATTTGGTTCCCGAAACGGGCCTTGCGCAGCGATCACGTTCCTCTCGGGAAAGACACAATTCAGGAGTGTCGGGATCGAGACCTTGCTAGCGGGTAACCATGACTCGTCAACTCCGCAACGCGTTGATAATAATTCGATAACCTATATTGTCTGTAACACATTCCTATGCGAAGGGTGCTGCCGATGCGTCACCCGTGGAGATTCTGATGCCCACTCTCGATCGTACCCTTTCCGGCGTTTATTTCCTGAACGAGGGTGACACCCTCCTCACGACGAACGGCTACAGCAGCGCCGTTGTGATCGGCACCCCCCAGGCCGACACGTTCCAGACGTCCGCCAACGGTGGAACGTTCGAATTTTCGTCGTTCAATGCCTTTGCCGGTGACGACCGTCTGATCATCAAGGACGTCGATACCGTCGGTTTCGGCAACCTGTACAACGGTGGTACGGGCGTCGACACCCTCGAGCTGACGACCAACACGCGTATCGTCATGACGAACTCGGCCGACATCTCGGCCACCACTGGCGGCACGAACATCGCCTTCGACAGCAACGGCACCGCTACCGGTAACCTCGGTGTGACGCAGGTCGAGCGCTACATCATCAAGGCGAGCGCCTTCGACGACGTGCTGAGCGGCAGCGCCGGCAACGACTTCCTCGACGGTCGCGGCGGCGTCGACACGTTCAACGGCTCGGCCGGCAACGACGGCTACGTCTTCGACAACATCAACGAGCGCGTCGTCGGCGAGCAGGCCAACGGCGGCAACGACTCCATCTGGACGTCCGTCACGGTCGACCTGAAGCAGAACGCTAACGTCGAAAACCTGCGCATGACGGGTTCCGACAATATCGACGGTTTCGGCAGCTCGGCGAAGAACCTGATCACGGGCAATGAGGGCAACAACGTCATCGCCGGCGGTGCGGGCAACGACACGCTTTGGGGCAAGGGCGGTTCGGATACGTTCCTCTTCGCCGAAGCCGGTTCGGCCAACAAGGACTTCGTCTACGACTTCGGCTCCGACGACTACATCAAGCTGGACCAGTCGCAGGGTGCGTTCGCCGGCCTGACCTCGGTCAACGGCACGCTGGATCCGACCGAGTTGTCGATCAACAAGGCGATGGGCACCGAGGCGCAGCTCGTTTACAACAAGGCGACCGGCATCCTGTCCTACGACTCGAACGGCGAAGCTGCCGGTGGTTCGCAGGACATCGCCTTCATCGGCGCCAACCTCGACCTGCGCGCCGACCACATCCTCCTCGCCTAATCCGCCAGGACGATCGATGATCAGACCGCCGTCCCCTCTGGGGGCGGCGGTTTTTTCGTGCTCAGCGGGTTGGAAGGGCGTGGCCGGTCACGGTTCGGCGACGGTGGTGCAGAGCCCGGTTCTCGGGGAGCCTGGTCACACCTCGACGGTTGAACCCAGCATCGGCATGGAAAGGTCGGCGGAAGAGACGGGAGGCTTTTCCCCTCCGGAACGACCGGGAGGCGTCAGACCAGCCGGTGCCACAGCCGCGGGTCCTGCGACGAGGCGATCTTGTGGAAGGTGAGATCGGTGTCGTGCCACAGCGCGATGCGGTCGTGCCGGTTGTCGAGGACGAAGTCGCCGGACGGCGTGCTGACGACCAGCACCGCGTGACCCTCACCCTCGGCCGTCGAGGCTACGGCCATGCGAAGCGCGGAGGCCGGCAGCCCGAGCTTCAGAAGCCGCTCGCGCTTCGTCAGCGCGAATTCCTCGCAGTCGCCCGCCGCGACGTTCGCCTGCCAGGTGTCGGTCCCGCGGTCGTTGACGGGGCGGATGGAGCGGTTGACGCTGGCGTTGACCTGCGCGACCAGCGCCCGCACCTCAGGCGTCCACTCCACGGTGCGGACCTCACCGACGCGGCAGGCATAGGGGCTTGCGACGCAGTATCGAATGAAGGCGAAGGGCGCGCGCGTGTTGCTGCCCTCCTGCAACCGGGCCTGCGGCCAGGCGCCTTCCTGGCGCAACGGGGCGAGGCTGCCGGCATCGGCGGTCGAAAGCAACAGGCAGCCGAACGCAGCGGTCGATAGAATTGTCGATAAAGTCTTCGCAACGGGCATGTCTGTCTCCACGTCCTGATTGACACTAGAAGACAGGAAGTTTTCGGATATCTCGTTGCGAGACCTGTTCGATTTTTAAGGAAGGCAGACTTGCTTCAAGAAAGCAACGAAACAGGGATCGAAAGACCCGCGTCTCCGTCGATTATTGCGTGACGACTGTATTTTTACGAGAATTGTTCGCATTGGCCGGACGCGACGATTGGCTCGGCTGACGCAGGCGCTGCGAGCGCTCCAGGCTCCGCTCGCGCAGGCGCAGCAACTGATCGAGTTCGCGCGCATCGCGCGACTGACCGCCGAGGACCGGGAGGTTTCGGCTGCGGTCCTGACGCAACTGATCCCAAGAGCGCCGCGACTCGTTGGCCGGCTCCTGCGCCAAGGCGCTGCCGGCCGAAAGGATCAGGCACAGCGCCAGAAGATCATATCTCATGCTGGGTGCTCTCCCTGCGATGCGCTCGTCGTGACTTTCATGTAGTGCCGACGAGATCCGCCTGCTCATCGTATCGCCTCAGCGATCGTCGAGAAAGGTGACGGTCGCGTCGGCCAGGCGAACGGCGGTCAGCGGACCGCCGGCATAGGCGCCCGTATCCACGCCGACGCGTTGATCCTGCACGATGGGGGCTGCCGCGGGGGTATGACCGTGCACGACGAGGCGGCCCGGGATGCCCGGCCCGCGCGACAGGAAGGGCTCGCGTATCCACAATAGGTCCTCGTCGCGCTGCTGCGAAAGCTCGATCCCGGGGCGGACGCCGGCGTGGACGAAGAGATAGGACGGCGTCGACAGCGTCACCGGCAACTGGCGCAGGAACTCGATATGCGAGGCCGGCAGCGCCTCGACGATGGCCGCCGCATCGCCCTCCGTGCGCCGACGTTTGGCCATGTAGGCGACGTCGTAGCCGTAGGACATCAAGGTGCGCTCGCCGCCGAGACGCAGCCAGTCGTCGAGCGTCCGCCGGCCGTCGAGGACGTCGATCAGCGCTTCCTCGTGATTGCCGCACAGGCAGATCCGGCTGAAGCCCTCCGGGGGCGGCGCCATCAGGTGCTCGATCACCGCCGCCGAGCCGGTGCCGCGATCGAGATAGTCGCCGAGAAAGACGAGAAGCTTGGAGCGTTCGATCGCGGCCGCGTCGTCGACGATCCGCCGTTCGAGCCGCCGCAACTTGTCGATGCAGCCGTGGATGTCCCCGATCGCATAGGTGACGATGGGGTCGACGGCGATGTCGAGGCGACGGCGCGGCGCCCGCCCGGTGCCGGCGAGGCGCGGCGCCCGGCGCGGCAGGCGGTCTTTCAGCATCTGTGTGAAGGAGCCGAGCCCCATGCCGCAAACGATCCCGATCCAGCGCTGATGGTGGGCGCCTTCCGTCAGCGTCCGGCCGGCTCACCGAACCGATTCGAGACACCCATGCCATGCTGAAAGGTCGGACGATGCGACGGGTTCCCCGCCCGCGGCAAAGTTGCCCGCCCGGCCGATCCGGCAGGACGCGCTTCGGCGCGATCGCCGACCGGCAGGCGGAGAGGGAAGGCCGGGCACCCCAGTGCCCGGCGGCCCGGGATCAGCGCGTGATCAGCCGGGTCGAGGTCCGCACGGATGCGGCGTCCACGAGCGGTCCGCTGACGCCGCTGGTGGCGGCGTTGATGATGTCCAGGAACTTCACCACCTCGACCGAGTCGGAGTTCGACACGTAGATGATGTCCTTGTCCTTCATCGGGAACTGCTGAGCGAGGAACAGCATCGACGGATCGCGCAGGTTCGCGCGGAAGATCACCGGGAAGGTCACGCCGGTCTTGCCGGCGACCGGGAAGCCCATGCGGGTGAGCGTCTCGGCATCGACCATGCGGTAGAGGAAGACCTGGCCGGGGTCGGCGCGCGAATCGAGGAGACCGCCCGCCTTTCCGACGCCCTCCGCCCAGCTGAGGTTGGCATCCTCGAAGTCGATCGACCCGTTGAGGCCCGACGCGCCGAAGGCGAGATACGTCCGGCGCTCGCGGTTCACGTAGATCGTGTCGTTCGGGTAGACGAAGATGTTGTCGCTGGGCGAGGTGACGAGCTGGTTGAACGGCACGGTCGCCGACGTTCCACCGCGCTGCAGCGTGACGCTGGTCTCCTCGGCCGGCGCGCTGATGCCGCCCGCGCGCGAGATGACGTCGAGAACGCGCTCGCCGGCATCGCTGAGGCTGACCCGCGCGGCCGCGTTCACGTCGCCGAGGACGGACACCTGGCTCGAGCGCTTCTCGATGAGGTTGATGATCGCCTGCGGCTCGATCGCCCGGTTGGATAGGCGGTCCTCGATCTCGGCCTGCACCTGGCCCGGCGTGCGGCCGGAGACGGTGATCGTGCCGGCATAGGGCACCGAGATGCGCCCGGTCGTGTCGATGGTCTGCGGCGGCAGCGTGATGAAGTTGCCGGGCCGGCTGCCGGCTTCGGCCGGAATGAAGAGACCGCCTGCCGACGATTCGAACAGGGTGATTTGGATCGTGTCGCCCTTGCCGAGCGGCAGTTCAGGCGCGCCGCGGCGGCTTGGACCGAAGCCCTTCGAGAGGCTCTGCGCGTGCATCGGGAAATAACCGAGGACCGTTTCCGTCAGATCCACCAGGACGTAGTCGGTCAGCGGCTTCTTCTTGTCGGCGGCGAAGTAGATCGTCGCCTCGTCGCGGATGCGCTGGTCGTCCGGTCCCGAGCGGGGCAGGGTCGTGCAGCCGGCGGATGCGAAGGCGCCCATGAGGCTGAATGTCAGACCGATCGTCTTGGATCTATACAAATCGAACACCTATCCGCGGACACGAGGCCTTGGGCTGCGAACCATAAATCGGCGCGGCGCGACATCCTATAGAGAAGGAAGGTTAATGACCGTAGAATCTCTGACGGTTGCATTTGCGCGACACTTGAAGCGCCCGCAGGTAGAACCAGGCTTCCGGTGAGTCGCTTCCCCGCGCTCGCGGACGAGCGCGGGGGGCAAGATCGGGGCCCTGCTTCAGCGTTCGCGGAAGGCGCGCGACACCTGATCGGACAGCGGCTGGACGAAATAGGAGAGCGCCGTGCGCTCGCCGGTCTGGATGAAGGCCTCGACCGGCATGCCCGGCACGGGGCGCAGGCCGGTGAGCTTGGCCATCTCCTCCGGCGTGACCTCGATCCGCGCGGAGTAGTAGGGAAGCCCCGTCCGCCTGTCCTCCGCGACATCGGCGGCGACACGCGTCACGGTGCCGCTGATCTCGGGTGTGGTGCGCTGGTTGATCCCGGAGAACCGCAGCTTGGCGCTCTGCCCGACATGGACGTCGTTGATGTCCTTCGGCAGGACCTGGATCTCGACGCTGAGCTTCTCCTCGAGCGGCACGATGTCCATGATCGTCTCGCCGGGTCGGATGACGCCGCCGACCGTGTGGACCATCAGCTTGTGCACGACACCGCTCTGGGGCGCGCGGATCTCGATGCGGCGAAGCTCGTCCTCGGCCGCGGTCTTGCGCTCGACGTATTCGGCGATTTGCGCACGGGCTTCCTGAATCTCGCGCGAGGCGGTCTCGCGCGCGTCGTGATCGACCTGCGTGATCTGCAGCTTGGCGGCGGCGATCTTGCCCTTCGCCTCGGCGATCGTGGTGGTCAGCTGGCCCCGCTCGCCGAGCGTCTCGGCGCGCTCGCGCTTCAGCGTCGTCGCGCGGGTCGCGGTGACGAGCTTCTTCTGCACGAGGGAGACGACGTTGCCGAGTTCCTCGTCGATAAGGTTCAGCTGGTCGTCCTTGGAGGCGACCTGCTCGGTGAGGCCGGCGATGGTCCCCTCGAGCTCGTCGATCCGTCCGCGCAACTGGGTCTGCTGGCCTTCGCGCGCGGCGCGGCGAAGTTCGAACATCGTCTCCTCGCCCGCCAGCGCTTCCCGTACGTCGGGCGTGTCGCGGCGGTCGGCAAGCTCCGGCGGCACCGTGATGGTCGGGCGCGAGGCCTGTTCGGCCTCGGCGCGGGCCTTGCGGGCGAGCGCCTCGTCGAGGCGCTTGACGACGATCTGGAGGGTCGTGCGGGCCTGCGTCGCGTCGAGGCGCACGAGGAGCTGGCCGGCGGAGACCTGGTCGCCCTCGCGCACCGCCAGTGTCTCGACGACGCCGCCGAGCGGATGCTGAGCCTGCTTGATCGCGGTATCGACGACGAGCGTCCCGTGCGCGATCACCGCGCCCGACAGGGAAACGTTGGCGGCCCAGCCGCCCACGACGCCGCCGAGCAGCGCCACAAGGGCGATGCCGACCGTCAGGTGGCGCCGGATCGAACGCTGGGTGGTCTGGGAAAGGAGCTGGCTCATGCGGACTCCGCCTGCGGGTTCTGCCGGATCTGCTGCTGGGCCGCCGGCCGCTCGTCGGCGACCGCGGGCGCGGCCGGCACGGGCGAGAGGACGCGGCCCAGGATGTCGTCCTTGTCGCCGAACGCCTGGATGCGCCCGTTCGCCATCATCAGGACAAGGTTCATCGCGACGAGTGCGCTCGGACGATGCGCGACGACGATCACGATGCCGCCGCGCAGCCGCACGCCGGCCAGCGCGTTGGTGAGGGCGGCCTCGCCCTCGGCATCGAGGTTCGAGTTCGGCTCGTCGAGGATGACGAGGAAGGGCTTGCGGAACAGGGCGCGGGCGAGCCCGATCCGCTGGCGCTGGCCGACGGAGAGACCGAGGCCGTTCTCGCCCGTGGTCGTCTCGTAGCCGTCGGGCAGGCGGACGATCATCTCGTGGACGCCGGCGGCGGTTGCCGCCTCGATGATCTCGTCGGAGGTCGCGGTCGCGTCGAAACGGGCGATGTTCTGCGCGACGGTGCCGGGAAAGAGCTGCAGCTCCTGGGGCAAATAGCCGATATGGACGCCGAGGCGGTCCGGCGACCACTGATCGATCGAGGCGCCGTCGAGGCGGATGGCGCCGTGCAGCGGCGTCCAGGCGCCGACGATCGCCCGAACGAGGCTCGACTTGCCGGACGCGCTCTGCCCGATGATGCCGATGCCGTCGCCGGCCCGCGCCCGGAAGCTCGCATCGCGCACGATCGGCATGCGGCTCGCCGGCGGTGCGACGGTGAGGTTTTCCACCGACAGCTGGCGGGTCGGGGCGGGAAGGTCGAGGGGTTCGGCCGGCACCGGGATGTGCGAGAGGATGTTCGACAGGCGCTGCCAGCTCGTGCGGGCCGAAATGAAGGAGCGCCACTGGCCGATGGCGAGTTCGATCGGCGCGAGGGCCCGCGCGCTGAGGATCGAGCTCGCGATGATGATGCCGCCTGTCGCCAGACCGTTGATCACGAGGTAGGCGCCGACGGTGAGGACGGCGGACTGGAGCATCATGCGCGTGACCTTGGAGATCGCGCCGAGTCCGGCGGTCAGGTCGGCGCTCTTCTGCTGCGCGGTCGCCAGCTGGTCGTTGATGCCGGTCCAGGTCTGTCCGAGCCGCGCCTCCATGCCCATGGCGCGCAGCACCTCGGCATTGCGCCGGAACGTCTCGGACAGGGTGTTGCGCTGGCGGCCGAGGACATAGGTGTTCTCGACCAGCTTGCGCGAGAAGATTTCGGTGCAGAGTGCGATCGCGACGAGAACGAGGCCGCCGATCGTGGCCGCCCAGCCGATCGCCGGATGGAAGGCGAAGCAGATCACGAGATAGAACGGGATCCAGGGCAGATCGAACACGGCCGTCGGGCCGGGGCTCGCGAGAAACCCGCGGATCGTGTCGAGATCGCGCGCCGGCTGGGTGCTGTCGATGCCCGACGTGAGAAGTGGCAGCCGCGTGATCGCCTGAAGGGTTCGCTCGTTGATCCGGGCGTCGACCGCCGTGCCGACGCGGGCGAGAAGACGGCCGCGGATGATGTCGATGACGCCCTGGAAGAGGTAGAGGGCGGTGACGATGATCGCGAGACCGACGAGGGTCGGCACGCTGCCGCTCGGCAGCACGCGGTCGTAGACCTCCAGCATGTAGAAGGAGCCGGTCAGGAAGAGGATGTTCAGGACGAGGCTGAGGATCGCGATGCCGATGAAGGCGCCGCGGCAGGCAGCGACCGCCTTGAAGAGCTCGCGCTCGGGGCCGAGACGCCGCGTGGTTCCGAATGCTTCCGTCATGCGCCCTACCTCGTTCGAAGCCCGCCGTTCCCTCGATCGGAACCGCCGCGAACCATTCGACCCTACACCGGCCACGCTTTCGATTTCCCGAATGAACCCAAGCCGATCGTCGACATCGGAGTCACTCGTCGGCCCGGCGTGACCCGGCCCGTCCGCCTGACGTCAGCGATCCGATCCGCCGAAGGGGCGGTATTCGAAACGCCGATAGTTCTCGGCCCGACCAAAGGTCGAGCGCCGCCAGCTCGTGCCCGACTGCAGGGCCTCCAGACGCTCTTCCGGCAGACCCGCGACGAGATCCTCGGCGAGCGCTTCGTGCCCGGACGCGCGGAGCGACGCGAGGATCTGCGCCGCCGGCTCGACCTTGGCGGTTGCGACCGCCCGGCGGAGATCCGCCTGGACGTCGAGCGGGGGGGCGATCCTGTCGCGCGACAACTGCCACGCCACGAGAAGCCCTCGTTTGGCCAGCGTGTCGGCCTCGTAGGGCGACAGAGCGGCGGAAAGAAGGACGAGTTCCTGGATTCTGCGGCGGTCGGCGCCCGCCCGGTCCTCGAGGAGGGCGAGGAGATACCAGAGGTTGCCGTCGGCCGCGTTGCAGCCGATCGCGTTGCCGACGGTCCGGCGGGCGACGCGCTCGGCCTCGGCGCGCTCGTCCGGCCCGTCGGCGAGACTCCTGCGCAGGAGGTCCATCGCCACGGTGACGTGTCCCTCCGGCAGATCGAAGTCGCAGGATGCGCCGGTTCCGCGGGCGAGTTCGTCCGCCAGCCTCATCCTCAGCGTGTCGGACAAGGCGACGGGCTCAATTGCGGTCTCCAGCCGCAGCGCGTACCGCACCCAGGGCTCCGCCGAGACGGCGCCGACGAGCGCATAGCCGCTGGCCACGATCACCACCAACGCCGCCAGGCATGCCAACGGATCGGCGCGACGTCGCTGCATCGGTCAGTCCCGGTAGTAGGACTCGTAGCGGGACGCGTAGTACTCGGGCGACCCGTAGGAGCGGTAGAGCCGCATCTTCTTCGAGTCGGCCTTGTTCAGGATGACGCCGAGAGACTTGGTCTGGAACACCGGATTGCTGGCGATCGCGCTGCGCACCAACTGGCGCGAGGTCTTGCCCCACTCGACCACGAATACGAAGGCATCGACACGCTGCGCGAAGGCCTTGGCGTCCACCACCGGTCCGACGGGGGGGAGATCGACCACGATGTAGTCGAACTGGCCGCGGAAGCGCTGGAGAAGCCGGCCCATGCTGGCCGAGGCGAGGAGGTCGCTCGTGTTCGTCACGCGGCTGCGCATCACGGTGGGGAGCAGGGCGAGCGGCGTCGGCTCGTCGCGCAGAAGGACGTCGTCGACCTCGGCCTGCTCGAGCATCACCTCGACGAGCCCGAGTTCGGGCTTGCGCTGCAGGCTGCGCGTCAGGCCCGGATTGCGGATGTCGCCGTCGATCAGGAGCGTGCGCATGCCCTGAAGTGCGAGGAGATTGCCGAAGCTCGCGGCGACCGACGACTTGCCTTCGCCGGGCACGCAGGAGACGACGCCGATGACCTTGCAGGGGATGTCCGGCATGCCGAGATCGGCCGCCACCTTGATGTTGCGCAGGGTCTCGGCGAACGACGACATGGGATGGCGCCGCACATGGGTCGCCAGCGCGCCGGGCGCCCAGATCTGGGAGGGCGTCGCCTTCTGCTCGCCGGACTTGGCGTCCGCCGGGTCGAGGATCGGCAGGAAGCCGAGGAACTCCATGTCGAGTTCGCTGCGGACCTGGCTGCCGACGCGGAAGAAGCGCTCGCGATACTCGCGGAAGCCCGCGATGCCGGTGCCGGCGGCCGCGCCCATCACCGCGAACAGGGCGAGGACCAGCGGCGTGCGCGGCGCGCTCGGCTTGTCGGGGACCTGCGCCGCGCTGATGACGCGCGCGTCGGTGATCGGGAAGGACTGCTGCTGCACCGTCTGCTGGTAGCGCTGCAGGAAGTCGTCGTAGAGGGCGCGATAGGCTTCCGCCTCGCGCTCCAGTTCGCGCAGGCGAACCTGCAGCGTGTTGTCGTCGGCGTTGACGGCCGTCACCTCCGACAGGCTCGCCTCCAGCGAGCGCTCGCGCTCCTGCGAAACGGCGTAGGTGCTGCGATAGCTCTCCGCGATGCGACGTAGCTCGCCGAAGATCAGCCGCTCGTATTCCTGCATTTCGGCACGTAGGCGCACGGCTTGGATATGGTCCGGTCCGAGCTTGCTGGCGATCTCGCTCTGGCGCCGCGCGGCGTCGAGATACTTGGCCCGCAGCGTGTTGATCGTCGTGCTGACGAGCGCGTCGTTGACGAGGGCGTCGGTGCGCCCGTCCTTGATGATCTGCTCGATCTGGTCGAGCTGCGCCTTGGACTGGGCCGTCTGGGCTCGCGCCGCCGTCAGCTGGGTGTTGATCTCGCTGAGCTGCTGCTGGGACACGAGGCCCGTGCCCGTCTGCAAGAGGCCGTTCTCGTTGCGGAATTTCTGGACGGCGAGGTCGGCGTCGTAGGACTGCTGGCGAAGCTCGGCGATGCGGTCCTGCAGCCAGGTGCTGGCGCGGCGCGTCGCTGTGTATTTCGCCTGCAGCTGGTCGTCGAGATAGGCGCTGCCGAATGCGGTCGCGATATTGGCGGCGAGCGCCGGATCGGGAGACTCGTAGGTCAGACGCAGCACATAGGTCCGGCCGACGCGCTGGACGTCGAGACCGCCCTGGAGGATGTCGATCGCCGCCTCGCGCTTGCGCGCCGCCATGTCGGCCTCCTCGACGGGCAGTTCCGGGCGCATGACCGCGATGAGCTTGCCGACGGCCGCGCGCGCAGTGCGGATCAGCGAGGGCGAACCGGCGAGGAAGGCGTCGTTCTGGTCGAGCTTCAGCTGGTCGACCACCGCGCTGGCGATCTGCTGGGACTTCAGGAGTTCGACCTGGCTCAGCATTTCCGCCTCGTCCTGGAACACGCCGCTGGCGCTGGCGAGTTCGTCGACGAGCTTGGACTGGCCCTTGTCGATCAGGATGTCGGTCGAGGCCGTGTAGGTCGGAACGGCCGTGATCAGGAAGACGAGGCCGACCGCGATGCCCACAACGACCGCGGCGATCACGACGCCCATCTGCCGGCGCACCATGGCCAGGATGCGCTCGACGTTGAGGAACTCGCCTGAGCTGCCCTTACCGGCCTTGGACGCTGCCGTGTCGTGCGCGGCCATCTCGGGGTAATGCAGCATGACGCCTCGATAAATTGCGACGGCGCAGGCCCTCGGAAGGCCTACACCGTCGAATGCGCTGGAACCACAGCCCGGCGTGCGCACCCGCCGTCGTCGAACGCAAGCCGACGTTCGGAAGGCTGGCGTCGGATCGCGGACCGGACGGATCGTTGGTCGAACGCCATCGGGCCGATGATCTTCGACACGCTGTTCATGCGAGAAGCGGGAGCACCTTGTTCCCGCTTCAATCGACCGATCCTGGCATTCAGCCAGTCCGCGTCAAAATCAAGGCGCACGCGCCCCGATCTTGAGAGACTCGATCAAAAGACGTCCTGGCAACCCGTCGTGCTCGCGTCCACGATGCAGACGACGAGACGGCCGGAGGTGCCGCCAAGAAGGCGATCGCCTTCGCTGAGGGCCACGCTGCCGCTGCCGCCGCGCGAAACCAGGCCGCCGCTGGACGTCGGAACCGTCGAGCTGCCGCCGACGGGACCCGAGACGCCCGGCGCCCCGGCGCCCGAAAGCGAGCCGCTGCCGGGCGATCCGCCGCCGGCACCGCCGCCGCCGGCCCCGATCGAGGCCGTGCGGTCCTCCTCGGCGCCGGACGCGCGCTGGAACGCGGCGATCAGCTGCGGGGAGCCCGACTGTGCGACGGCCCACTGGATGTAGGCGGCGTAGCTCGGAGCGGCGCTTTCCGCGTCGCGCATCGCACTGGCGAGGCCCTCGGCGGCCGAGCCGACCTGCCCGCTGTTCACATCCGGGCGACTGACCAGCGAGACCATCGCGACGACCGTCCGGTTGTCGCTGCCGGCGAGCGAACGCACGTACTGCGCCATGTTGCGTCCGCCGTCCGGGTTCTGGTCGAGGACGGTGCGCGGCTGGGCCAGCCAGGCGCTCACCGCGTCGGCCGACAGCCGGGTGCGAAGGCCGATCGGCGCGTCCGGGATCGGTCCCTCCCAGCCGCCGGCAGCCGGGCCGGCGGCCGCGGTTTCACCGGATGCGGGCACGTCCGGCATCGTGGATGCGCCCGGCGATTGTTCGGATGCGGCAGGTGCCTGCACGCCGGCCGGCGCAGCTGCGCCGTCCTGTGCCAGAACGCTGCCTGCCGGCGCCAACAGCGCCAGACCCATGACACCAGCCCAGAACCCCTTCATCACCAACCTCGACCTCGACACGCGACAAGTCATCTATTACTCGTGACCTGACTAGCATATAACAATGACTATAAGAAAGCGCGGATGCCGCTCCCGGCAACTGCATTTCATTAACGTTGACGGCAGGTTGGGTCGGCGCTCCCCCTGCCGGCGATTCGGCCGAAGCCGGATCCTCATCGTCAGAGATCGATCAGGCGGGTTGTCGAGGCGGACCGGGATGCAACATAGGCCCTTCGCGGCGCGGTCCCGATCGGAGGCGGCGACCTCGCAGATCCGCTTTCCCTTGAAGCAACTTTGCCGAACCGACCGATGTGTGGTCGGCACGGGCGCGGTCGATCGGTGATGACCGCTACGGGTTTCGAGGGCGTCCGTCTGGAGATCAAGATCGAGGAGCCGTCCGGCCGTCGCCGCCCGGACGCCGCCATCACCCTCGATGGCGCGCAGCGCAGGACGCCGCGTCCGACCCTTCTTGGTCGGGCGCTCCTGATCGCGGCTCTTGCGGTCTGCATCGGCTCGCGCGGGGCCGTGTCCTACTCGGCGCTCCTCGTCACCCTCGTTCTGGCCGGCGCCGCCCTCTTCGTCGGCGCCCTGTCGCCGCCCGCGGAGGCCCGGATCCGCCGGTCGCTGCACGCGGCGCTCCTCATGGCCGTCGCTCTCGTCGCCTATGTCCTCTTCCAGTCCTGGAGCTTCGAGGGCAATCCGTTCGCCAATCCGCTCTGGTCGGCCGTCGACCGTCTGGTCGGGCCGATCGGCGGCGCGGTATCGGTCGATCCGGCCGCGACGCGGGATGCGGTGTTCCTCCTGATCCTGCCCTTCGTCTTATACGGCGCGGGCCTCAGCCTCTACCAGACCGACGAGGGCGCGCTGAAGCTCCTGACCTGGCTGGGAGCCTTCGGTCTGGCGTTCGCCGTCTTCGGCATCGCGCAGGTGGCGTTCTTTCCGGACAGCCTGCTCCTGACCGCCAAGACCGCCTATCTCGACAGCCTCACCGGCGTCTTCGTCAATCGCAACACGGCCGGCAGCCTCCTCGGCGTGGCGAGCCTGATCCTCGCGACGCTCGCAGTTCTCGCGCTGCCGCGCGACCGGCGCGGGCGGTTCTCCATCTGGTCGCTGATCTCCGATCCCGGCCTGCCGTCCGAGCGCTCTCGGCGCGTCATGGCCTGGCTTCTCGCCGCCTTCGTCGTCCTTCTCGCGCTGTTCCTCACGAAGTCGCGCGGCGCGCTCGTCTCGACGTCGATCGCCTTCGTCGCCGTCCTGCCCTTTCTCTGGCTGGACGGAAGCCGGGCCTCGGGCGGTCCCGCGGGGGCCCGGCCCCTGACGCTGCGCCGCGTCCTCCTAGCCTACGGGGTCGTCGCGCTCGTGGTGCTGGTCGTCGGCGGCCTCTTCGGCGGCCTGACGATCCAGCGAATGGCGACGCGCGGTATCGACGACGTGCGCCTGTGCCTCTACTGGTCCGCGCTCGACGCGTTCGGGCAGAACTGGCGGTTCGGCACGGGGTTCGCGACCTTCGCCTCGGTGTTTCCGATCTACCGGCCGCCGGACTGCGGGGCGCCCTGGGACGTCTTCCTTCGCGCCCACAACATCTATCTCGAAGGACTGGTCGGGCTGGGGATCGTCTTCGTTCCCGTCCTGTTTCTCGGCTGTCTCCACATCGTGGCCAATCTCCTAAGGGGCCTGCGCGACCGTCGGCGCATGCGGGTCGTCCCGCTCATGGCGCTCGGAGCGATGGTCCTCGTCGGTCTCCACGGACTGGTCGACTTCTCGCTCCAGATCCCCGGCATGGCCGCCTACTTCGCGACCTATCTCGCCGCGGCGACGACCATCAGCCTCGGACGCCGTGCGGATGCGCCCCTCGGCCGGTCGTCAAGAGGCGGGCAGGCGGGATGAGGGCGCCGATAGACCGGCCTTCCTCTTCACCATACGGTCTGATGACACGCGCGCGACCGGGCGCAACCTTGATTGGTGCGCTGCAGCAAGATACAAGCTGCATCCTCTGTGAGATAGTTGCCGACGCCGGCGCCTCTGCCGCACGGCCGATCGTTCCCGAACAATTTGAGGGCCCGCGATGCCGTCCTGCGTAATCGTCGTCGAGAATCTTCCCGTGCCGCTCGACCGGCGCGTCTGGCAGGAAGCCTGCGCGCTGCGCGATGCCGGCTGGACGGTCTCGGTGATCTGCCCGAAGAGCCAGCAGTTCCCGGCCGCCTTCGAGACGATCGACGATATCGAGATCTTCCGCCACAACCTGCCGCTCGAGGCCTCGGGCAAGTTCGCGTTCCTCTATGAATACGCGGCCGCGCTGTTTCACGAGTTGCGCCTGCTCCTGAAAGTGAGCCGCCGCCGCGGCTTCGACGTGATCCAGGCGTGCAATCCGCCGGACCTCATCTTCCTCGTCGCCGCGCCCTTCAAGCTCTTCGGCAAGAAGTTCGTCTTCGACCATCACGATGTCTGCCCGGAACTCTTCGTCGCCAAGTTCGAGCGCAAGGGCTTCTTCCACAGCCTGCTCCTGATGGCGGAGAAGGCGACCTTCCGCACGGCCGATCTCGTGATCTCGGCCAACGAGACCTACCGGAGCCTTGCCATATCGCGCGGCGGCAAAAAGCCCGAGGACGTCGTCACCGTCTACAGCGTGCCGGACAAGGCGCGCATCCGGCGCGTGGCACCCAACGAGGCGCTGCGCGCGGGCGCCGGCACCGTCCTCGGCTATGTCGGGATCATCGCCGACCAGGACGGCGTCGATCATCTCGTGCGCTGCGTCCATCACCTCGTCGCCGACCACGGGCAGCGCGACATCCGTGCGGTGGTCGTGGGCGACGGGCCGGCGCTGGCGTCCGTGCGGCAGCTGGCAGGCGAACTCGGCGTCGCCGAGCACATCACCTTCACCGGCTACCTGCGCGGCGAGGACCTCCTCGCGGCGCTGTCGACCTTCGACATCGGTATCATCCCGGACCCGGTGAACGAGTACAACGACAAGATCAGCATGAACAAGGTGTTCGAGTATTCCGCGCTCGGCATCCCGTCCGTCTCCTACGACCTCACCGAAACGCGGCGCCTGCTCGGTGATGCCGGCCGCTATGCCGCCGACGCGACGCCGGCGGGCCTCGCCGCCGCCGCCCGTCCGCTGATCGAGGACCTGGAGCTTCGCCGCGCAGCGGGCCTGCGCGCAAAGGCGCTGGCGGACGCCCAGTTCGACTGGGACCGCGAAGCCGAGCGCTATGTCGCGGCCTATGCGCGGCTCGCAGCGCCCGCGCGCGCCAAGGGTCTTGCCGGCGCCTGACGGGCAGGAAAAGCGAAGGCGAGCGGCACGGCTAGGACCGTGCCGCCGGGCTCAGTCCGCAAGAAGGCTCGAGACCCGTTCGGCGGCGGCCGCATCCGAGAACAGCATAAGGTAGGCCGGCACCCGGCCCGCCATCGCCATCCGCGCATCGATGTCGGTGAGGTGGGCGACCACCGCATCGCCGAACGCGTCCTCGCCGGCCACCTCGAACGGTGGCGCGGGCTCCTGCGGGAACCCTTCCGCGGCCTTCGGCGTCGCGACGCAGGTCAGGCCGAGCCCGAAATAGTCGACCATCTTGATCTTGATGCCGCTGCCCATCCGCACCGGATTGACGGCGGCCGCGCATTGCGAGGCGAGCGCCTGGAGATCCCGGACGCGCCCGTGGAACGTGACGCCCGCGACCGGATCGGGGAAGCGCTCGGCGATCGCACCCGCCACGTCCAGCGTCGCGCCGGGAAGGCGGAGGCGGATCGCGGGCCAGACGCGTTCCAGAAACCAGGCCAGTCCGTCGACGTTATGGGCGCCGAGGCTGCCGAGATAGAAGAGACGGTGGCCCGCATGCGGGCGCCCGTCCGCCGCGAGCTGCGCGCCGCCGGCGCTTGGCAGGACCGTCGCGTGCCGCGCAGCGGGGGCCATCTCGCGCGCGGTGCGGTCGTCGCTGGCGTTGATCGAGACGATGCCGGTGAACTGCCGGTAGAGGCGTTCCTCCATCGCGCGGTCGACGCCCGGCGTCGCCTCGAAGCCGTTGGCGCGCAGCGAAGCGACGCGGTGGTGGAAGACGTCGTGGCCGATCAGGATGCGATGGCGCACCGCCGGCGGGGTCGCCGCCAGGACGCCGCTGCGAAAGATCGTGTCCGCGAAGACGGCGTCCGGCGGTGCGGCCGAAAGATGCCGTCCGGCGGCGCGGATTTCCCGGTCGCTCAAGAATCGGCCGATGGCGATCTGTCGGTGCTGCGTCTGGCCCGTCCCGGACGGTCGGACCCGCTTCAGGAGACGGTGGACCGAGCGGGCCACGGCGCCCGGCGAAGTCGGCAGGAGGAACGGACCGATCCGCCGCGCATGTAGGAAGTCGACCCGCCCGCCGAAGTCGGTCTGCGGCATCCGCTCCGGCACGCGCCGACCGGTGACCAGAAGATCGATCCGCCAGCTCAGCGCGCGCAGTGCGCGCAGGACCGTCAGATTGTAGCTCCCCGCGCCGTTGGTGCCGGCGACCGGCACCTCCTCGCAGACGAGGACGGCTCTGCGGGCGGCGTTCGGCGGCGAGGCGGAACCGGTCATCCGGCGATGGCCGAGCCGAGCGCGTCGAAGGTCGAGCGCGACTTGGCCCTGACGTCGCCGACATGCGCCTCGACGGAGGCGCGAAGATCGCTGCGGGCCGTGAACGCGTCGTCGAAGACGCGCGTCATCAGCGCGGCGTCCCCCGCCTTCGTGCGGTCGATCAGGTAGGACTTGGGCAGCGAGAAGTGCTCGAAGAGGCCTTCGAACTTGTCCTGGTAGGTGATGCCGACGACCGGGACACCGGCGCCCAGCGCCGCGATGGCCAGGTGCATGCGGGCCGAGATCACGAGCTCCGTCTCGGCGGCGAGACCCTTGATCTCGGCGGCCGAAATTTCGCCGGCCTGGAGACGCACCCGGTCCGGGCGGTCGACCGCGACGGCGACGCGCTCCAGCATGGCGACGTCGCCGTTGTTGCCGGCGCGGAAGTCGTGCGGGAGGAGAAGGACCGAGACGCCGCGGCGGTCGATCAGGGTGCGGATCGCTTCCGCGGTCGCCTGGACGATGCGCTCAATCGCCACCGGATCGCGGTCGGGCGACAGCATCGGGTGGACGTTGAGCCCGACGACGTTGGTGCTCGCGCGCTGGGCGGCGATCCATGCCATCGTCGCGGCGGTGTCGGCCCCGGCGGCCGGCTTCAGGAGGAACGCGCAGTCGGCGACGAGACGGCCGACGCCAGGGGCTGCCTGCTCGAACCGTTTCAGCGAGACGGGATCGCGCAGGTTGACCACGAGCGGCGAGCGGCCCCGAAGCTTCAGGAACGCGCGGACCGGCCAGCGCGGCGCGGCATTGAACGAGAAGCCGGTGATGACGCCGGCGGTCCGGACGCGGCTGAAGAGATCGGCCACCATCCAGAGGCGAAGCGAAGAGATGCTGGAATAGTAGCCGTCCATGAGGTCCGCGCCGATGACCACGACGGCGTCGTAGTCCTTGATGCGGTCGAAGACCTTGGCGAGCCGCCACGGCGCCCCCCAGCAGGGCTCGGCCTTGAGACCCTGCGACGCCATGTGCGGCGGCAGCGCGTCGGTCTCGGTGACGATGCCGATCGATCCGGCGATACCGTTCTGGCGCAGGGCGTCGATCACGGCCTGGATCATCGCCTCGTCGCCGCGCGAGCCGAACGGATTGCGCGGGACGCAGGGGACGATCGCCACGCGCGTCGCCGAACCGGACGCCACCTTGCGCACGGGCGCCTTCGTCAGCTTGCGCCATTCGCGGAACATCCGCGGCGCCACGATGACCTCGCGCGCCAGTTCCCGGAGCGCCTTCTTGTTACCGTCCGCCATGGATAAAGGCCCTCAGTCCTATCGCTTTACGATGTTGGTCAGAATGCGCCGCGTGGTGCGACGGTCGATCAGGAAGGCGACGACGAGATAGACGACGCCGCCCGCGACCCCGAGGCACGCGCCGCGCAGGAACGCGGCGTCGAACGGCAGCGTGATCTCGCGGAGCGCGAGGATCGCCGCGCAGGCGACGACCTCGGCGATGAGGAACGGCGCCATCAGCTTCAGGAGGTGCCGGATCGAGTAGTCGAGCGCACGGCTGGCCACCGCGAAGCTCAGCGGCGTGATTAGGAACTGCGCGATCGTGAAGCCGAGGGCGACGTTCCAGAGGCTCTGGCCGAACGTGACCGCCAGGGCGATGCTGATCGCGGCCGCCTTCACCATCGAGATCATGAACGACTTGTGCGACAGGCCGACGGCGTTCAGCAGCGTCCCGTTGTAGTATTGCATGAGCTGCATCGCGCCGAGCAGCGAGAGGAGCATCAGCACGTAGCCGCCGTCGCGCCCGTTCTCGCCGAAGAGGACCTTCATGACCTCCGGCGCGACCATCGCGAGGAGGACGAAGATCGGGGTGCCGATGGCGACCGTCGTCTGGATCGAGGTGTAGTAGGCGCGCAGGAGCGCCTCGCGGTCGGAGGCGAGCCGCGCGAAGCTCGGGAGCGCCACGTCCATCGTCACCGCCGAGACGAGCTGCATGAGCACCGCCCAAGGGCGCGACGCCATCACCCAGAGCGCCAGGGCGGCCGGGCCCGCGCCCGCGGCGATGGCCAGCTCGATCCCGCGGTTGGCCACGAAGTCGACGAGCTTGGAGCCGAAGATGTGGCCGCTGACCTTGAACAGCGGCGCGGCGGCCAGAGGGTTCACGAGGTGCAGGTGCCAGGGCTTGGCGCGCCAGACCAGGACGAGATTGAGGAAGGCGGCGAGAAGGGCCTGCGCGACGAGGCTCCAGACGCCGAAGCCGGTGAGGGCCATGGTGATGCCGACGCCGCCCGAGACCACGGTCGCGACGAGCGCCCGGAAGGCCAGCCAGCGAAACTCGAACCGACGCCGGAGATAGGCCTGCGGCACATAGCTGAAGGCGTTGAAGAGGATGACGAGAACGACGACGCTGAGGATCGCCTCGAGCCCCGAAGCCTCCAGGGCGGTCTCGAGCCAGGGGCCGATCGCAAGGAGTGCGCCGGCGACCACCATGGCGAGAATGACGTTGACGATCAACGCGGCCGACAGGAGGCGGTCGTCGAGTTCCGGCGCCTGGACCACCGCTTCGCCGAGGCCGTTCTCGGCGACGAGTTCCGCCACGGCGATCACGGTCGCAGCGGTCGCGAAGAGGCCGAGCTGGCTCGGGGGCAGGACGCGCGCGACCACGATGAAGACGATCACCGATCCGAGCCGCGTCCCCCAGTTGCGCGCGGCGGACCAGATCAGGCTAGTTCTGACTGACGTCACGTGTCCCCGCGAAATCCTGACGAAACCGTGCCGCGTCGTCGTTCCCGACGGAACGGCCGATGAAGACGCCGATCACGACATAGCGATGAATCATTGCACAATTCCTCGCTGCACTGCAAAATTTTCTGTAATTCGCATTCCGGACACAAGGATCAAGCAGGGAGAGCTGCACATTTGCAGGTCATGTCGGTCCGGGCGGAGCGGCTTAGACCGAAATCGCGAGGACGAGTCAACTGCACGCAAGGGTTGTATTATGGGCGCGCATCGCACGCCGCAATCTCGATTGCGTTGGTTCGCGCGATCGACTGTCACCGCCAGCCTTCGGCTACTTCTCCGGCTCTCGCACGCGGTCGCCCTCCGTCAGGGCCACATGCGGTGAGAGCCGTCGATCAAGGAAGGATCCTGCCATGAAGCCGATGTCGGGTCGGTTCGACCGTCTACTCCGCACCCTGGCGTTCGCCGCCGGTGTGGCCGTCGTCCTCGGGGCCGGCGCGGCGAACGCCGAGTTGCGCTACCCGTTCGAGTTGACCAGCCGGATCGACGGCTCTTCGCCAGCGTCGCAGAAGCCCTCCTGCCGCCACATCGTCCCGCCGCTCGTCGACATGTCCGGCATGTTCACCTTCTACGCACCGGGTGCCACGCAGTCGGTCGTCGATCGCGGCAAGATGGCGGCCTACTCGCGCCGCATCGGCGCGACCGAACGGTTCAAGACGTCGATCCTCCTGTGGCTGACGCGATACGAAGACGAGCCGGAGCGCCGTGCCGAGGCCGCCGAATGCCTTCAGCGCACGTTGGTGACCTGGGCCCGCGCCGGTGCCATGCTAGACGGGCTCGACGACAACGACCGGAACGGGCGGCGGCAGGCGGCGCTTCTGACGAGCTGGACCGCGATCGCTGCGGTCAACGCCTTCCAGGCCGCCGACATGGCGCCCTGGCAGGACGGCGACCGGGCGGCGGTCGTCGATTGGTTCGCCCGTCTCTCGCGGGCGATCGAAGGCGGCTATCCCGAACTGCCGCCTTCGCCGCGCGCGTCGGGTTGGGACAAGCCCACGACGAACCATGCCCACTGGGGAGCGGCTGCCCTCTCGATGCTGGCGATCGCGCGGGGCGAAGCGGGCGGCGTCGATCTCGCCGCGTATCAGCTCGATCGGGCCCTCAAGACCGCAACGCCCGACGGCGCCATGCCGCAGGAGTTGCGCCGGGGCGGCAAGGCGCTCCACTACCAGATCTTCGCGCTCAACCCGATGGCGATCCTCGTGCGCATTGTCGAGGCGAACGGACGTCCTCTCACACGCGAGCAGGATCGCCGCCTCGCCAACGTCACGCGCTTCACGCTCGACGCATTGGACGATCCGTCGATCCTCAAGCCCTACACGACCCGGCCGCAGGAAATGCCGAAGACGCTGCCCCCGTTCGTGGAAATTCTCCGGGATCATTTCCGCCATGACGACCCCGTCATCTCGAAGCGGCTCGAATGTGCCTCGGCGCGATCGGGGCCGGTGTCCTCGCAGTTCATCGCGCTGAACATCACCGCGCGCGTCGGCTCGCCTGTTGCGAAGGCCTGTCCGCCTTAGGGCCTTCGAGGCCGGCGCGTCTCCTCCCACCCGCGCCGGCCCCGGCGAGGCCATCCCGTCGGGGCGCCTCACACCATTTTGAAGAATGATGCGGGGGTGCCGACAGCAACGTCGGGCCCGTCGGAGGCGCGGCGCCCGCCGAGGCTGCGAGATGCTGGCGTCTCCGGCCCGAAAGCGAAGTCGTCAAAATTCTTTCTTCGATTCAACCGGATACCTCCGGGATTCCTGGGAAAGCCATGCCCTGCCGAGATTCTGGCGGCGGCACTGGCACTCCGGCTGCCCGTTGAGGTTGAAGATGATCCCCAAGATAAGATCAATATATAATTTGAATCAAAGACAGTCGTTCTGGTGAGCTTATTGGGAAATTTTCTTTCGTACCTTGAAGTTACAGTTCGTCGCCGACCCATGCGAGCGACGCGTAGACTTCGGGGAAGATTATGTCGCAGATCATCCAGCTTCGGCCCAAGGCGACGCAGGCCGACATCGAGACGGGACTGAAGGCGCTGACCGCCACGGGCGGCACCCTCGTGCTGCCCAAGGACGAGACCATCGCGGTCGCCAAGCAGATCGTCATGTTCCTCGAGAAGCAGAACATCACGATCGATCTGAACGGCAGCACGCTGGTCGGCAGCGGCGCCAACAGCATCCTCTACGTCGACGCCAAGGCCTCCGCCCTGTCGTCGGTGTCGCTCGGCTCCCAGAACGGCAACGCGACGATCACCTACGACAAGATCCCGGTGGACCTGAAGGTCGGCAGCTGGGTCAAGGTCGTCTCCGACGACGCGCTGCCCGGCGATCATATCGACGCGAGCGACGGCGGCCAGCCGACCCGCCTCGGCCAGGCCGCCGAGGTCGTGGCGATCCAGGGCAACACGGTCATCCTGAAGGGCGCGCTGGTCGACCAGGGCCTCTATCACACCAACGTTCGCGCCTCGACCTTCTCGACCGCCGAGTTCACGATCAAGAACGGTGCGATCGACGGCGGGCGCGGCGATTTTGCAACCGCCAAGGGCGCGGCCGACCTCATCCAGCTGCGCAATCTCGTCGAGCCGACGGTGACCGACGTCGATCTGCGCAACGGCAGCGTCGGTCTCAAGATCGTCAACGGCGTCAATGCCGACGTCCGCGACGTGGCCGCGCACAACGTCTATGCCGGCGTGCAGTCCTCGGCCTCGTTCTCGACCGACATCAAGGGCCTGTTCGTCGAGCACTCGAGCCATGCGGTCCTCGTGCACGGCGTCGGTACGACCGCCAACGGTACGAGCGCCACGAGCTACGGGGCCGACATCCAGCTTCACGCCAAGGATGCCGTCGCCTACGACGCCGACCGCGCCGCATTCGACTTCCACTCCGAGTCCCGCGGCGGTCTCTACGAGAACGTGCTCGCCTTCGACTCCCGCATGATCGCCGACTTCCGGGGCATCGGAAACGGTCTGAAGGACAGCGGCGGCGTCAACAACAGCTACGCCCTCCAGTTCTTCGAATACGGCAAGGGTGACGGACGCGACGCGAAGGTCTCCAACGTCGTGGCGCGCGAGATCGGGCAATACGCCTTCATGATCTCCGGAAAGACGCAGAACAACACGGTCACCGACAGCGTCTTCGAGAGCATCGGCAAGGGCTACAACGTCAAGTCCGACGTCGTGGCCATGGTGAACTCGGCCATCCGCGACACGGTCAATTCGGGCGACGACGTTCTGACGGGTTCGGTCAAGGCCGACATGATGCTCGGCGGGAAGGGCAACGACGTCGTCAACGGCGGCGCGGGCAACGACTATGTCTGGGGCGGCGCCGGGGTGGACCAGCTGACGGGCGGGGAGGGCCGCGACCGCTTCGCCTATCACGAACTGTCGGAAGGCGGGGACACGATCACCGACTTCCAGGCCGGAGCGAAGGGAGACATCCTCGACGTCTCCGTCCTTGCGGCGCGCCTTGGCTGGGGCAGCGGCGATCCTCTGGCGGATGGTCACCTTCGCGTCTCGGCCGCCGGCGCCGGTACGCTGGTGCAGGCTTCGGACGGCCACGGCGGCTGGACGACGCTCGCCACGCTGCAGGGCGTGAAGCCCGGCGACTTCTCGGCCGCCAACGTCCAGTGGCGCATGTCGGACACGACCGCAGCGCTGGGCGCCGGCAAGGCGTCGGCACCGGAACTCTCAGGCACTCCGGCTGCCGCTGCGCCCGGCGGCTCGGCCCCTGCGACTTTGCCTTCGACGACGCCGGCCGCCCCGACGGCGGGTCCGTCGGTGCTCGGCTTCAGCTTCCTCAATTCCGATGGCTCCGCCAAGGCGGGCGAGACGGTGACGGTCGCCGTGCGCTTCGACGAGGTGGTCAACGTCAAGGGCGGCGGCCTTGCCGTCACGCTCAGCAACGGCGCGGTCGCCACCTATGCCTACGGGAATGGACGCGACACGCTGGTCTTTACCTACAAGGTCGCTGACGGTCAGGACGCCTCGGATCTGTCGGTCTCGAAGATCACGCTCGGCGATGCGGCGATCCGGTCCGTCAAGACGGGGGTCGCCACGGAGGCGACCACGGCGGGCGGCAATCTCGGCGACAAGCTCGTCATCGACACCAAGGCCCCCGTGGCCGCTCAGCCGACGCTCCGCTACGCCGACAGCGGTCTCGCCGGCGACGGCGTGACCAACGCCCAGACCGCCGATCTGTCCGGGCGGGCGGATGCCGGCTCCTCGGTCAAAATCCTCGACGGCTCGCGGGTCCTCGGCACCGTGGTCGCCGATGCCTCGGGCCAGTGGAGCTTCTCGACCAAGACGCTCGCCGATGGCCAGCACGTCTTCTCCGTGATCGAGACGGATGTCGCCGGCAACAAGAGCGCGACATCGGCCGGCGCCGCCATGACCGTCGACACCAAGGGGCCGGCGCGGCCCGTCTTCGAGGGCGACACCGCCAAGCTCTATGTCCGCGAGGACGCGTCGCTCCTGAAGGGCACGGCCGAAGCCCTGTCGAAGGTCGATGTCTTCGACAACGGGGTTCGGATCGGCGGCGCGGTCACCGGGGCCGACGGCAAGTGGACCTATCTGGCCTCGGGTCTCGACGAGGGCGCCCACCGCCTGACCGCGACCGCGACGGACGTCGCCGGAAACACCGGGGTGCTCTCCAAGTCGAAGGACATCGTGGTGGATATGACGGGGCCGGATCTTGCGATCTCCCGGCTCACGGCGACCGCCAGCGGCGAGGTCCAGTTGCGTGGCACGATCAGCGAGACGCCGGGCCAGATCAGCGTCGTGCGGGACGGCGTTGCGACCACGACGGTGAATGCGACCTCGAGCGCCTGGACGGCCAAGCTTTCCGTGGACCCCTCCAAGATCCACACGTTCGATTTTTCGGCAAAGGATGCGGCGGGTAACGTTACCGCGCTCGGGGATCGCTATGTGCTCGGCACGACGGGCAGCGAGCGGATCGTCGGCACGACGGCGCACGAGGTGATGATCGGCAACGGCGGCTCCGACACTTTCGTCTTCAAGACGAACGGTGGCGACGACGTGGTGCAGGACTTCAAGGCTGGACCTCTGTCGGCCGGCGGCGATGTCCTGCGCTTCGAAGCGACGGGCTTCCACAGCCTGAACGAGCTTCTGGCGGATGCTCACCAGGTCGGGGGCGACGTGCTGATCCAGATTGACGACCACTCGAGCGTGACGCTCCTCAACACGAAGCTCGCGGCGCTCACCGAAGCCAACGTCCTCTTCGCCTGAGGATCGTCCGGAAGGCCAGGGAAACCCGGCACGGATCCGACCGAACGAACGGGCGCCCTTGTCTCAAAGGTGCGCCCGTCCTGCCGATCAGGTGCCGTGTGCCATCCGCATGCCCTGTTCAAGACGCCCGCATCTGGCTAAACGTCGTCGGCATTGCGGTGCACAAGGGCGCACGCCTGAAGGCCCGACCCCAACGGCATGCCGTCTCCGTCCGGGATGCGGCGGCGAATTTCGATCCGAGCGCGACGCTGGAGAACGGTCCGACAATGTCCAAACGAACGCTGCCCAGCCTCAACCGCTTCCTCGGCGTGCGCAAGCTCATCGTGAAGACCAAGTGGTGGATCTACTGCCGGGTCTGGCAGATGGACATTCATCCGACCGCCAACTTTTCGCTGAGCGCCCGTTTCGACAAGACCTTCCCGCGCGGCGTCCATGTCGGCGAGAAGAGCTATGTCGCCTTCGACGTCTCGATCCTCACCCACGACATGACGCGCGGTCTATACCTCCACACCCGGATCGGTCGGCACTGCTTCATCGGCGCGCGCAGCATCATCATGCCGGGCATCCAGATCGGCGACGGCAGCATCGTCGGGTCGGGCAGCGTCGTCACCAAGGACGTGCCGCCCCGCTCGATCGTTGCCGGAAATCCCGCCCGCATCATCCGCAGCGACATCGAGGTGGGCCCCTACGGGCGGTTCCCGAGCGCGAACGCCACCGGCAACGCGCTGTGGGAGGCCGAGGAAGCCCGCGTGCGGGAGGCGAAGGCACAGGCGGGAGCGACCTCGTCGTGATCGTAAGGGGGCTGGATCGAAGCTTGCGGCAGGCTCAGCCGCGATTCACCAAGCCGGCATTCGCGGCGTTCCTCTAGATAACGAAGAATTGACGATAGATCGGGGCAGGAGCATAAACCCTCTCGGCTGAAACCCCGTCGGCTCGAGCTTCGAGAGGGACCCATGGCGAACCCCGTGACTGTCGGCAATGTCGACGACTACCTGCAATTGACGACAGGCGACGACACCCTGTCGGCCTCCGGCTACACGAACGCGATCGTGGCCGGACTGTCGGGCAACGACATTTTCCGCACCGTCCCGACCGGCGGAACCTTCGCCAGCTCCGCCTTCTCGGGTGGCGACGGCAACGATCGCCTGATCGTCAAGGCGAACGACACGGTCGTCGGCACCACGATCTACAACGGTGGCGCGGGCACCGACAGTCTCGAGCTTGCCTCGAACGGTGCGACCATCACGATGACTGCGACCGACACCGGCGCCAATGTCGCCGTCGGCGCGGGCGGCACCATCGTCGCGAGCCATGTCGAGCGCTTCGTCGTCTACGGCAGCGACAACGCGGACACGTTCGTCGGCAGCAGCGGCAACGACTTCCTCGACGGGCGCGGCGGCGTCGACACCTACCAGGGCTCGAACGGCAACGACGCCTATACGTTCGACAACAGCAACGAGTATGTCGCCGGTCCCGACGCCGGCATCGACACCATCTGGACCAGCGCCTCGGTCGACCTCAACCGCAGCGCGGGCGTCGAGAACCTGCGCCTCAAGACCGGCAATATCGACGGGACAGGCAACGACCTCAACAACCTGATCACCGGTTCGAAGGGCAACAACGTCATCGACGGCGGGGCGGGCAACGACCAGCTCTGGGGCAAGGGCGGCTCCGACACCTTCGCCTTCAGCCATTTCGGCGCGTCGAACCGCGACCAGATTTTCGACTTCGACAGCAACGACTTCATCAAGCTGAACAAGTCGGTCTTCACCAACCTGACGGCGGTCGACGGCCATCTCGCCGGAACGGATTTCGTGGTGGGCACGGCGGCGAATGCCGACCATGGGCAGGTCATCTACGACAAGGCGACCGGCTATCTGTCCTACGACGCGGACGGCACCGGCGGTGGTGCGGCGCAGGACATCGCCTATGTCGGCAAGAACCTCGACTTCCTCGACAACGCCCACATTCTCGTCGGCTGAGCGCTTAAGACCTCGATAATTGGGACGGCCGCTGGCGATGCGTCGCGAGCGGCCGTTTTCGCAGGCTGCAACATTCCGGTCGATCCGACATGACCTTGTGACGCGCGCACCGATGGGGCAGTGTCCGACCGACTTCGATCCAGGGCCGGCGAGCGATGCCATTTCGACTGATGTATCTGGCCGCATACGCGGCCTTCATCCTGAACATCGGTGACCTCTTCAAGATCGAGGCCGCGAACGCTCTGGTCAAGTCGCTGTTTCTCCTGGCCGGCGGGCTGTTCCTCGTCGGGCGGGAGCTGAACCTTTTCGCGCTCGCGAACCTCGTGTTCATCACGGTGATGATCTTCTTCCTGGGGTCGATGACCGACTATCCCGACTTCCAGTGGTCGTATCTCCTCAACGCTCTGAACCAATATATTCTGATCTATCTGCTCCTGTCGGCCCGACCGACAGCTGCCGATCGCGATGCGATCCTGATTTCTGCCGCCTGGTTCGCCGTGGCCTGCGCGGTGATCGGGTTCGCCTATCAGGTCGTCGGGCTGCGGTCGGCGTTCTCGGTCGAGTTCAACACCGGGCAGGCCCGCTTCGGCGGTTCGCTGAACGCGGCCTTCCTCGGCGGGCTCGCGATGTCGGGCATGCTGGCCTCGCTCCTTCTGACCGAACTCGGCCGGCAGAAATATTACGTCCTCCTCCTGATGAACGCCGGGATCATGATCCTGACCAGCGCCCGCGTCGCCTTCGCGGTCGCGCTCGGCGTCTGCGCTCTGACCTTCCTGTTCTCTAGGCGCCGGACGATCAGCCAGAAGATCACGGGGCTGGCCGTCGGCGTCGCGGCCGCCTGCGTCATCGGCCCGCTCGCCTACATGCGCTATGCTGCACGCGCCACGGGCAGCGGTCTGAGCGGGCGCGAGATCATGTGGCCGTGGCTGGAGGAGCTCTCCTCGATGTATCCCGAGTTCGGGATCGGCTTCGGACACCAGTACTGGTCGACCCCGCGCGAGATCTACATCCTCTTCTCGTCCATGGCAGCCCACAACGACTACCTGCGGCTTCTCGTGGAACTCGGCCACGTCGGGGTCTGGGTGTTCTACATCCTCCTCGTGGCGACGGTCTGGTACACCAAGCAGAAGTGGGGACGCGGCGACAACGCGCCGATCTTCGCCCTGATCGGGTTCCTGTCCATCTCGATCACCGACAACGCATTGGCCACGCCGACGCACTTCCTTCTCGTGATCGTCGGCATCTTCGCGGCCTGCGCTCCGGTCGAGGAGGGACGGAGGATGGTGCGGGCGTCGGCCGGTGACCGCGGCGAGAGCGAACCCCGACGGCGCTTCGGCGCGACCGAGGGCATCGTCGCCGCCGGAGCCGCGCCGCGATGACCCGCCACTACGTCGCCCTCGACGGCATGCGAGGGATCGCAGCGCTCGCGGTCGTTCTTTATCATATCGCGACCGTTCCCTACCTAAGGGCCCCGGTCGGCTATCTCGCGGTCGACTTCTTCTTCGCCCTCAGCGGCTTCGTGATCGCCCACGCCTATCGCCAGCGGCTGCTGTCCGGGATGTCCTTTGCGCGGTTCGCGATCCTGCGGGTGGCGCGCCTCTATCCCGTGCTGCTTCTCGGGTTCCTCCTGGCGCTTCTGCGGGCGGTCGCGCTCTTCGTCCTGCACGATCCGGGCGCCCCGTCGCTGGAGGAGATCGTGTCCGGCGCCACGCTGAATCTCCTCCTCCTGCCGACGCCGATCATCGGCGCGTACATGTTCCTCAACGTGCCCGCCTGGTCGCTGATGTTCGAGATCCTCGCCAACTTCGCCTATGCGAAATGGACGCGGTATCTGACGAGGGGCATCCTCGTCCTCATCCTTCTCGTGTCGGGCCCGCTTCTGGTCCCGATCGCCAACGGCGGCCTGTTCGGGGCGGGCGGCACGATCGACACGTTCCAGGTCGGTCTCGTGCGGGTCGTCTTCTCGTTCTCGATGGGACTGCTTCTCTACGACGTCCTCGACCGCCTGCCGCAATGGTCGATCAACCCCTATCTGCTGGCGGCCCTCCTCTTCGCGGCGCTGGTCGCGCCGATCAAACATCCGCTCTACGACCTCGTCTTCGTGGTCGTCCTGACACCGCTCTTCGTGGTCCTCGGCGCCCACAGCCGGTCCTTCGCGGGGGCCAAATGGCTTGGCGAGATCTCCTATCCGGTCTACGCGCTGCACTATTCGCTGCTGTCGATCGGCAGTCTGGCCGCCGGCAAGGCCGGCGCGCCGCCCTGGATCGGCATGGTCGGGCTGGTCGCGGCCTTCTGCCTCGTCACCCCGGTCATCACCCGCTTCTACGACATCCCGCTCCGCCAGCGTCTGAAATCGACCATGAGCGGCGCGCTAGTCCGGCGCGAAACCGCGGCGAGCGCCGACCTGCCGTCGCGCTGATCCGCGACACGTCCGGTGTCGCTGGCGGGCCTGCCGACTGGGTTGCTAGAACGGGGTCGCTAGAGAAGCGGATCGGCCGCGCGCGCCGCCAGAATCCCGTTCTCGACGCCGTCCGCGTAGGCGTCGCGAAACAGATGCGCGATGTCCGCATGACGAGCCCGAACCGCGGCTCTCGCAGCCTCGTCCGGCAGAAGCTGCAGCAGCTTCGCCACGTAACCGTCCTCGCTCCAGATGACGTCCCCGTGCTGTTCCATATGGCACCTCGGCAGATGGCGGCTCGACGACGCGGGACTTGGATCCCGTCTACGGATTTCGACTTGAACCCGACGAACCGGTTGCTGCGTTCCCTTTCGCGAAGGGAATATGGCATGGCTCAGGCAATCCGACATATCGAACAGGTTCGAACGGTCAGGCGTCGGCGACAGGATCGACCCGACAGTCTCGCTGCGGCCCGGGGGCTCGCGACCGGGCTCGTTCTGTCGACGATCCTCTGGCTGTCGGCGCTCGTGCTCTGGCTCCATGTCGGAGCATGACGCGACCGGGCAACGCGGCTGCAGTAAAGTCCGGTTCTCGCATTCGATCGTGAAAGACCCTAAGTGTTGGCGCGCGATGCGTTAGGCCGCATGCGGTATCGTCCGCATCCATGCTAGGGCAGCGTGAAGGCGCCGCCGTTCCGAAAGGTCCCTGACTTGCAGTCGCACTCCATTCCGCCGCAGCTCGAAACCTATTTCGAGCGGGCCAGCGTGGCCATCGCGCTGGCGGCCTGCGGCGACGACAATCCGCTTCTGCGCGTGAACGGCGCCTTCGAGGAACTGACGGGCTACACGTCGGCCGATGTCGTCGGGCGCAATTGCCGCATGCTCCAGCGGGACGCCGACAACGGCGAGGCGCGCGAGCGGATCCGCACGTTCCTCGCCTCCAACACGCAGGAGACCGTGCGCACGCCGATCGTGAACTTCCACAAGGACGGCCATCCCTTCGTCAATCTCCTCTTCATGTCGAAGCTGCGCAATCAGTCCGGCCGCTGCGAATTTATCTTCGCCTCGCAGTTCGACGTCAGCCGCTCGCAGCCGGAGCTCCTTGCCGCCTACGACCGCGAACTCGCGCGCACGCTTTTCGAATTGAAGCCGAAGCTGGCCGACACGGGGATCGTCATCGAAGGCACCCTGATGACGATCGCCAACACGGCGTCCACGGTCGCCCAGGCCAAGCTGAGGCTCGCCGAACTCGATGGTTGAGCTGCCGCAGGACATGGATCGCCAGTCGTCCGAAACCGTGGCCGAGATCGAGGGTCAGGAGGGCATTCCCTTCCTGCCGATCATCGGCGTCGGCGCGTCGGCCGGCGGTCTCGAGGCGCTGCGCGAGATGCTGGGCGCAGCCAAGGTGCCGACCGGCATGGCCTTCGTCGTGGTGCAGCACCTCGACCCCTATCACGAGAGCATGCTGGCCCAGCTTCTCGACCGGCATACGCCGCTGACCGTCGTGCAGAGCGAGGGCGGCGAGCGCCTGCAGGCAGAAACCGTCTACATCATCCCGCCCGGCCACGGGCTCATCGTCAGCGACGGGGTGCTGGAGCTGACCGAGTTCGCCCAGCCGCGGGGCCTGCGGCGTCCGATCGACGATTTCTTCGTCTCGCTGGCCGGCGACCAGCAGACCCGCGCGGCCTGCGTGATCCTGTCGGGGACCGGGGGTGACGGCACGACGGGCCTTCGCGCCGTCAAGGAGCACGGCGGTCTCTGCGTTGTGCAGGATCCCTCGACCGCGAAATACGACGGCATGCCGGTCTCGGCGGTGGGCACGGGCCTCGTCGACTTCATCAAGGCGCCGGGCGAGATCCTCGCGTGCCTGTCCTCGTTCTTCCGCCGGCGCGAGAGCGAGGCGACGGAAACCGAGGCCGGCTTCAGCGCCGATCTCGTGGACGATCTGACGCGCGTCCTGCGCACCACGGTGGGACACGACTTTTCCGGCTACAAGCGCTCGACCCTGGTGCGCCGGGTGGAGCGGCGCATGCACGTCCTCGGCCTCGACACGGGCCGCAGCTACGTCGCGCGCCTTCGCGCCGACGGCGCCGAATGCGAGGCGCTGTTTCGCGACCTCCTGATCAACGTCACACGCTTCCTCCGCGACGCCGAGCATTTCAAGGTCCTGCGCGAGAAGGCGATCGAGCCCCTGATGCGCGAGCACACGGGCGAGGAGGACCTGCGCGTCTGGGTGCCCGGCTGCTCGAGCGGCGAGGAGGCCTATTCGATCGCGATGATCTTCGCGGAAGTCGCACGCGAGACCGGCCAACCGCTCGGCGTCCAGATCTTCGCCACCGACATCGACGAGCGCATGCTGCGCATCGCCCGCGACGGAATCTACCCCGCGTCCGCGCTGGCCGACATCCCCGCCGACTGGCGCGAGCGGTACCTCGTTCCCCATGCGGAAAGCTTTGCGATCAATCCGGCGATCCGCGACCTCATCCGCTTTTCGCCGCATAGCCTCGTCAAGGATCCGCCGTTCTCGCGCATCGACCTCCTGTCGTGCCGGAACCTCCTGATCTATTTCGACGACCGTCTGCAGCAGTCGGTGATCCCGCTGATGCACTACGCCGTGCGGCCGGGCGGCTACCTGTTTCTTGGGCCCTCCGAGAGCGTCAGCCGCTTCGAATATTTGTTTCCGACGATCGACCATCAGGCGCGCCTTTTCGAGCGCTCGCCGGGCGCCCCGCAATATCCGATCGACTTGCCGGGCAGCGGTGCGCGCCGTCCGGTGCGCCATGCCGATGCCGGCGGGCGACGGCTCGCGAGTTCGGAAAGCGACGAGATGGCGCTCCTGCGCCGGATCGTCGATCGCTACGCCCCGGCGACGCTCGTCCTCGACCAGGACGGCAACATCGCCGCCGCGCACGGGCCGCTCAGCCGCTTCTTCGACTTTCCCGTCTCGCGCGCGGGCGGCTCCAGCGCGACCTCGCTCGCGAAGCCCGGCCTTCGCAGCGTCGTCGGCCCGCTCTTGCGTCAGGTCCGCGACAACGGCAAGCGGCTCGTCGTCAACGCCGTCGAGGTGAAGTCGGAATACGGGGCGCAGGAGGTGCAGGTCGTCTGCGATCCGATGCCCGACGGCACGTTCCTCTTCGTCTTCCGCGAGACGGCGCCCTTCCGCCCGGCGTCGGACCCGGACCTCGTGGCGATGAGCGACGGCGACGATCACTTGGAGACGCTGGAGCACGAATTGCGCGCGACGCGGCACCGGCTCCGCTCGGCCGTGGAGGAACTGGAGACGGCGAACGAGGAACTGAAAAGCTCCAACGAAGAAATGATGTCGATGAACGAGGAACTCCAGTCGACGAACGAGGAGCTCTCCACCGTCAACGACGAGCTGAAGGGCAAGGTCGACCAGATCACGGTCGCCAACTCCGACCTTCGCAACTTCTTCGAATCGACCGAGCTCGCCGTCGTCGTCCTCGATCGGAACCTGTGCCTGCGCTCGTTCACGGCGGCAGCGCTGAAGCTCTTTCCGTTCCAGCCGTCCGACCGGGGTCGCCCGCTTGCCGACATGACGAGCCGCCTCGACGACGACGCCTATCTCGGCGACGCCGAGGCCGTGCTCCAGGGCCACGCGCCGATGCAGAGGCGCGTCACCCTGCGCAAGGCCGACCGGACGCTCGCCTTGCGCATCATGCCCTATCGCACGCAGACCGACAGCGTCGACGGCGTGACCCTGGTCTTCACCGACATCACCGACGCGCTCTCGCTGGAGCGCGAGCTGACCGCCGAGCGCGAGCGCCTGGATCTGGCGGTGAAGGCCGGCGGCATCGGCATCTGGGAGTATCTGCCCGACAGCGGCCAGGTAATCCTCGACCCCACCGAGCGCGACCTCTTCGGGGCGGACGATGCCGAGACGCATCGCATCGAGAACCTCCTGGCGACGATCGAGCCTGAGGACCGCGAGCGCATCGAGGAGGAACTCGGGCGCGCCGCCTCGGGCGAGGCGGACTTCGAGGCGAGCTTCCGCATCGCCACGCAGGGCGGCGAGACGCGCTACCTCAAGGGATTCGGGCGCCTCGTCGCTGACTCGGTGCCCCGGCGCCTCGTCGGCGTCTCGATCGACGTGACCACCGAGCGCGAGGCGACCAACACGCGCGAGATCATGCTGCGCGAGATGAACCACAGGGTGAAGAACCTCTTCGCCATCATCGGCGGGATGATCACGGCGGGCTCGCGCACCCATTCCGACGTCCGCGCCTTCTCGCGCGGAATGCGCGAGCGGATCGCGGCGCTCGGCCGCGCCCATTCGCTGGCCGCCCCCTCGGGCGAGCAGTACGCGATCGATCTCGGCGAACTCCTCCACACGACGCTGGCGGCCTATCGCGGGCAGGCCGAGATCGAGATCGACGGCCCAAGCGCCACGATCGACGGACGCTACCTTTCGCCGCTCGCTCTTCTTCTGCACGAATGGGCGACCAACTCCTACAAATATGGCGCGCTTGGAGCAGATAACGGACGGTTGCGCGTATCGTGGGCGATGCGTGACGACGGGTTGGACTTCTCCTGGCTGGAGCGTTCGGACCGGACCAAGGCGGACGATGGCGAGCCTGGGTTCGGAACGCTTCTGGTCGAGACGTCTTCCCGTCAGCTGGACACGCAGATCCGCCGAGAGGTGGGCGACGGGCGTTTCCAGATCGAGATGCGGTTGCCCGCGGAGGTTCTTGCTCGTGTCTAGCGTCGTGATGGTGGTGGAAGATGAGTTCTTCGTGGCGCTGGATATCGAGGATGTGCTGACCGGAATGGGCTACGAGATGGACGGTCCCTATCCGACCGTCCGCGAGGCCGGGGACGGTCTGTCGGCCAAGACCCCGGACTGCGCGATCCTCGACGTCCGCCTGAAGGACGGGGACGTGTTTCCGGTGGCCGACGCGCTCCATGCCGCCGCGGTCCCGATCATCTTCCATTCCGGCCATGCCGACGATCAGCAGCTTCGCCAGCGCTACCCGTCCGCGCGGATCTGCTCCAAGCCCTCCTCGCCCTCGTCGCTGCAGGCCGCGATCGAGGACGCGATGGCCGTGAGCCGCGCGGCCGCCACGAGCGGCGACTAGGCGAGGGGCGAGGGGCGAGGCGCATCTCGACGGTGTCGCCCGGTATCTGAGGTTTGTTTCAGCCCATCAGGAACCGTCTGATACCGCCGTCGACCTCCCAGCCGAACAGATGATCGTCGCTGATCCGCAGGCTCGCCTCCCCCCAACCAGACGATGCGGGCCCGTGCCCGCCCGCTTGATCCTCGCCATACCGATGGCATGACCACCCGCTGGCGATCGATGGCCTCGACGCGTTCGCGTGATCGCCCCCATCGCCTGCCCCGGCGGCCTTGCTGGACGGCGGGGCGCGCCTCATCTTGAGCCCGATGAACCGACGACAGATCTTTCAGCTCCTGGGGCTGGGCGCCGCGGCGACCGCCACGGTCGCAGGCACGAGGACCGCGATGGCCGGCAACCGCTATTACGACGGCCCACCGAGCGACCATTTCGACGGAACGCGCTTCTTCAATCCGGGCGGCATCGAGCCGCGCCCCTTCACCGACGTCCTGCGCTGGCGCTTCGGCGGGGGCGGCGAGCGCGCCGTCTGGCCGGAGCGCGTCGAAAGCCCGTTCCCGGCGGCCGTGCCCGACGCGCGGGTCGAGGACCTCAGGCTGACCATGGTCGGGCATGCGACGCTTCTCGTGCAGGTCGCCGGCCTCAACATCCTGACGGACCCGGTCTGGTCGGAGCGCGTCTCGCCGGTCTCCTTCCTCGGGCCCCGGCGGGTCGTCGAGCCGGGGATCGCCTTCGAGCGCCTGCCGAAGATCGACCTCGTCCTTCTCAGCCACAACCACTACGACCATCTCGACGTCGAGACGCTGGCGCGGCTGAAGGCCGAGCACGATCCGCTGGTGGTCACGCCGCTCGGCAACGACCGCATCGTGCTCGACGCGGTGCCGGGCATGCGGCTTCAGGTCGGCGACTGGGGCGACCGGATCGAGACGCCGGGTGCGGTCGTCCATGTCGAGCCCGCGCACCACTGGTCGGCGCGAGGCCTCCGCGACCGGCGCATGGCGCTGTGGGCGGCGTTCGTCGTCGAGACGGCGGCCGGCCGGATCTACCATATCGGCGACACCGGCTTCCACGAGGGCATCAATTACCGTGCGGCCGCCGCCAAGCATGGCGATTTCCGGCTCGCGATTCTGCCGATCGGCGCCTACGAGCCCCGGTGGTTCATGGCCGGCCAGCACCAGGGGCCGGAGGACGCCGTGGCGGGCATGGTACTGGCGAAGGCGCAGTATGCTGCCGGCCATCACTGGTCGACCTTTCAGCTCACCGACGAGCCTATCGACGAGCCCGGACGGCTCCTCGCCGAGACGCTGCGCAAACGCGACATCGCGCGCGAGCGTTTCCGCCCGATGCTGCCGGGCGAGGTCTGGGACGTGCCGAAGGCCTGACGGTCAGCCGCAGTCCGGACGCCGCGCCCCGTCCTCGGCGCGCGCGTTGCGCCTGTCGCTGCGGGGAAGAAAGCGTTCGGACATGCGCACGACGGTCAGGATCACGGTCCCGAACGCCAGCCCGATGGCGACGAGCCGGAACTGACCGGCGCCCGACGCGATGCCGAGCGCGGCGGCCAGCCAGATGTTGGCGGCCGAGGTGAGGTTATGCACGCTGCCGCGCGAGACGAAGATCGCGCCGGCCGCGACGAAGCCGACGGCCGGCGCCAGTCCCTGGATCACACGCAGAGGGTCGAGCCCGCTTTCGCCCTGTGCCGAAAGGCTGGCCTGGAGCTCGAGCGCCGAGACGGTGATGAGGGCGGAGCTGAGGGCGACAAGGGCATGGGTGCGCACGCCGGCCGAGATGCCGCGCAGCTCGCGATCAAGACCGAGCGCCAGCCCCGACAGCGACGCCAGTCCGAGCCGCCAGACGATCTCCCAGTCCGTCATGGGTCGCCCCCGCCATCCCGTTGCATCCAAAATGCCAACGGCAAGGCGGGGGCGGCCGTTCCTCGGCCGCTAGACGGCTAGCCGACGAGATCGGCGAGGCCGATCGGGAAGCGACGGATGCGGCGACCGGTGGCATGGCGCACCGCATTGGCGATGGCGCCACCGGTGCCGGTGATCCCGATCTCGCCGACGCCCTTGATGCCGAGCGCGTTGACGTGCGGGTCGTCCTCGTGGACGAGGATCGCCTCCATCGGCGGCACGTCGGCATTCACCGGAATGCGGTACTCGGCAAGGTCCGCGTTCATGACGCGGCCCGTCCGGCGATCCATTACGGCATGTTCGTGCAGGGCGAAGGACAGGCCCCAGATCATGCCGCCATAGAGCTGGCTCTGCACCATGCGCGGGTTGATCACGCGGCCGGCGGCGAACGCGCCGACGAGGCGCGTCACCCGGATCTGGCCAAGGTCGGGATCGACGCTGACCTCGGCGAACACCGCGCCGTGGGCGTGCATGGCGTAGGTCTCCTGGGCCGCGGGGTCGGCGGCCGCCTGACCGTCAGCCTCGATCGTCTCCAGACCGGCACGGCGGAGAATCGCGCCGAACGCCTCGCCGCGGCTCTCGTCGTCCCGGCGCACGAGGCGGCCGTCGCGCGCGAGCGTGCCGATGTTGCCCGCCCCGAACAGCGGAGAGGCCTCGTCGGCGGTGGCGATCTCGGCAAGCTTGGCGATCACCGCCTGACCGGCCGAATGGAGCGCCATGCCGGCGGTCGCCGTATGGCCCGAGCCGCCCGCAATGCCGGCGTCCGGAAGGTCCGACGTGCCGGCGCGGAACTCGACGCGCTCGATCGGCAGGCCGACGGCGTCGGCCGCGATCTGGGCGAGCGCCGTCCAGGCGCCCTGGCCCATGTCGTGGGCACCCGTTTCCAGAAGCCCCGAGCCGTCGGCGCGCAGGGTGGCGCGGGCTTTGGCCTGGAACATCAGCGCCGGGAAGGTCGCCGTGCCCATGCCCCAGCCGAGAAGACGTCCCGCCTTGTCGCGCATCGAACGGGGCTCCGACGGCCGCCCCGCCCAGCCGAAGCGGCGTGCGCCCTCCTCGTAGCAGGTGCGCAGCGCCTTCGAGGAGAACGGCTTGCCGGAGATGGGCTCATGCTCGGCGTAGTTCTTCAGCCGGAATGCCAGCGGATCCATACCAGCCGCCTCGGCCGCCTCGTCGATGGCGCATTCGAGCGCAATCGAGCCGGACGCTTCGCCCGGCGCGCGCATGAAGAGCGGCGTTCCCGTGTCGAGGCGCACGCCCTCGTGCGCGGTGCGGATCGCGGGCGCGGCGTAGAGCGTGTGGGCGATGTCGGCCGCCGGCTCGAAGAAGTCGTCGAAGGTCGAGGAGGCCGTGCGGGTGCGGTTCTCGATCGCCGTCAGCGCGCCGTCGGACCGGAGACCGACGCGGATGTGCTGGCGGGTCGGCCCGCGATGGCCGACGGGGCCGTACATCTGATCGCGGCGGAGCACCAGCTTGACCGGGCGCCCGGTCAGGCGCGCCGCCATGATGCCGAGCACCTGGGGTCCGGCCGGAAAGCCCTTGGAGCCGAAACCGCCGCCGAGATACGGGCTGCGGATGTAGATGTCGGTCGGCGCGATGCCAAAGAGGCCGGCAAGGCGCTGCTGCGCCATGGCGAGCGCCTGCGTCGGCATGTCGAGGATGAGCTTGTCGCCCTCCCAGCGCGCCACGACCCCGTGCGGCTCCATCGCATTGTGGTACTGGGCGGGCGTCTCGTAGGTCGTGTCCACCACGAGCGCGGCCTCGCCGATCCCTGCCTCGACGTCGCCGATCGCCGCCTCGGCCGGGTTTCCGGCGCCGACGACCTCCGGCACGAAGCTCTCGGCGTCGTCGAGTGTCACGCGCGCCGGCTCGGCCTCGAAGCGGGGCTTCAGGAGCCGCGCGCCTTCCGTCGCGGCTTCCAGCGTCTCGGCGATCACCACCGCGACCGGCTGGCCGGCATAGCGCACGTGATCGTTCTGCAGGAGGTCGAGCCGGAACATGAACGGGTTGGTCTTGGCGTCCGGGTCCATCGCCAGCGTCGGCCGGTTGGCGGTGGTCATCACGTCGACGACGCCGGGATGGGCGCGCGCCGCCGCCACGTCCAGGAAGACGAGCCGCCCGCGCGCCACCGTGGCGGTGGCCGGCACGGCGTAGAGCATGCCGGGCGGATGGTTGTCGGCGGCAAACGTCGCGGCGCCCGTCACCTTCAGGACGCCCTCGCGGCGCGTCATCGGCTGGCCGATGTTGGAGCCGTGGCGCATGCGCGCCGGATCGTTGGTGAGGCCGATCTCAGACATGGAGCATTCCTTCCGGAACCGGGGCGAAGGGGGAGCCGGGCAGGGCGGGCACGCGCTCGGGCGTGCCGGCCGCCGCTAGATGCAGCGCCCGCGCGACGAGGCGGCGGGCGAGCTCGATCTTGTGCGCGTTGTCGCCGGAGGGGCGGGCGCCCGCGAGCGCCGCTTCGGCCGCTCGCTCGAAGATCGCCGTGCCGGGCTCGGCATCGCGGAGAAGCGTTTCGGCCTCCATCGCGCGCCACGGCTTCAGGGCAACGCCGCCGAGCGCGATCCGCGCTTCCGCGATCCGCCCGTTCTCGATCCGCAGCATGGCGGCGGTGGAGACCACGGCGAAGGCGTAGGAGGTGCGCTCGCGCAGCTTGAGATAGCGGGCGTGCGCGGCAAAGCCGGCGGCGTCCGCCGGCAGGCGCAGCGCGGTGACGATCTCGTCCGCGCGCCGCTCCGTCTCGATCTCGGGCGTGTCGCCGGGCAGGCGGTGGAAGTCGACGAGCGGCACCTCGCGGCGGCCCTCCGGCCCTTCGAGCTCGACCACGGCGCCGAGCGCTGCCAGCGGTACGCAGAAGTCCGACGGGTGGGTGGCGATGCAGCTGTCGCTCCATCCGAGGATGGCGTGCGAGCGGTTCTCGCCGCCGCGCGCATCGCAGCCGGAGCCCGGCTCGCGCTTGTTGCAGGCGCTGGCGGTGTCGGCGAAATAGGGGCAGCGCGTGCGTTGCAGGATGTTGCCGCCGGCGGTCGCCGCGTTGCGCAGCTGGCCCGAGGCGCCCGACAGCAGCGCCTCGGCGACGGCCGGGAAGCGCGTGGCGAAGGCGCGGTCGTGCGCGAGATCGGCGTTGCGCACGAGGGCGCCGATCCGCACGCTGCCGTCGGCCAGCGTCTCGACCGCCGACAGGCCCGGCAGGCGGGTGAGGTCGACGATCCGCTCAGGGGTCGTGACGCCGCCCTTCATCAGGTCGAGGAGGTTGGTGCCGCCGGCAAGGAACGCCGAGCCGGGCCCGGCCGCGGCCGCCACCGCCTCGGCGACGGTCTCGGGGCGAATGTAGTCGAAGCGGTTCATGCCGCCTTCTCCTGGCGCGTGCCCGCGATCGTCGCTTCGGCCTCGATCACCGCCTCGGTGATGCCGGCATAGGCGCCGCAACGGCAGAGGTTTCCGCTCATCCCCTCGCGGATGCGCTCGGGGTCGCCGTTGGTCTGCGCTTCCCCGATGAGGCCCACTGCGCTCATGATCTGGCCGGGCGTGCAGTAGCCGCACTGGAAACCGTCATGGGCGATGAAGGCCGCCTGGACGGGATGCAGCTCGCCGTCCTTTGCCAGGCCCTCGATGGTGACGATTTCGGCGCCGTCGTGGGAGAGGGCGAGCGACAGGCAGGACACGACGCGCCGCCCGTCGACGAGGATGGTGCAGGCGCCGCACTGGCCGCGATCGCAGCCCTTCTTGGTGCCGGTGAGGCCCTCGCGCTCGCGCAGGAGATCGAGGAGGGTGACCCGAGGATCATCGAGGATCACCTCGCGCCGTTCCCCGTTGATGGTCAGTTGAATCGAGTGGTTCATGCCGTCACCCTTTCGGTGATATGTCGAACCGGACGCATCGGAACCAGGAGCCGCGAGGGCTCGGCGCCGATCAGGCGGAGGCGGGCCGGCCTTTCTTCGAAGGCCGATGCGCCGCAGACCGATTATACGGAGGCGCCCTCCGTTTACAAGACTGGAGGCATTCCAATTCCGGAAATGGAAACTGATGCTCCGAAGCCAACGCGCAAGGTCCGGGCGGACGCGGCGAAAAACCGCGATCGCCTGCTGACGGCTGCGGCGGAAGTCTTTCGCGTCGCCGACGGGAGCGCCAGCCTCGAGGCCGTCGCGCGCCGCGCGGGCGTCGGCATCGGGACGCTCTATCGCCATTTCCCGACACGCGAAGCCCTGTTCGAGGCGGTCTACCGCCGCGAAGTCGAACAGCTGGCGCAACTCGCCGAGACGCTGGCTGAAAGCGAGCCGCCGCTCACCGCGCTCCGCCTGTGGCTGCGCGAGGAGGTTCGCCTCGTCGCCACCAAGCGCGGCATGCTGACGACGCTGGCGCTCGCCATCGACAGCGGCTCGGAGATCTACGCCTTTTCCTTCCGGCACCTGACGCGCGCCGTCGGCATGCTGCTCGAGCGCTGCGTCGAGGCGGGCGAGATCCGGGGCGACGTCGGCGCGGAGGATCTCCTCCAGACCCTGATCGGCCTCTGCCTGATGGCCAAGCACGCGGACTGGGAGGACAACGTGATCCGCCTGATGGACGTCTTCGTCGACGGGATGCGTGCCGGCGGGCGAAAAGGGGGAGGGGATTCATGAACGAGGGTGACGGCGCGATCCTGCGCGAGGTCTTCGATGCGGCGCTGCGCCACGCGATGCCGGCCGGACGCTTCGAGGGGCGCCTGCCGGAGCGCACGCGTGGGCGCACCCTGGTGCTGGGCGCCGGCAAGGCCGCGGCGTCGATGGCTGCCGCCTTCGAGGAGGCCTGGGACGGCCCTTGCGAGGGGCTGGTCGTCACCCGCTACCACCATGCGGTTCCGACCCGTCGAATCGAGGTCGTGGAGGCCTCCCATCCCGTGCCGGACGCAGCCGGCGAGGCGGCCGCGCGGCGCATCCTCGACCTTGCCGAAGGGGCCGGCGCCGACGATCTCGTGGTGGTCCTGATCTCGGGCGGCGCGTCGTCGCTCCTCGCCCTGCCGGCGCCCGGCGTGACGCTTGCCGACAAGCAGGCGATCAACCGCGCGCTGCTTCTGAGCGGCGCTCCGATCGACGCGATGAACACGGTCCGCAAGGCTCTGTCGCGGATCAAGGGCGGGCGTCTCGCCCGGGCCGTCGCCCCGGCCCGCCTCGTCACCTACACGATCTCGGACGTGCCGGGCGACGATCCCGGCACGATCGGTTCGGGACCGACCGTCGCGACGACGAGCGGTCCTGACAAGGCCTTCGCGATCCTCGACCGATACAAGATCGCGGTCGACGACCGCATCCGCGATGCGATCCTCGCCAATGCCGACACGGCGCTGCGCGAGGATCGCGGCGATTTCCACATGCTGGCGACGCCGCTGATGGCGCTGGAAGCGGCGGCCGAGGCGGCACGCGGCCTCGGGATCGACCCCGTCATCTGGGGCGATGCGATCGAGGGCGAGGCGAGCGCGGTCGGGGCCGAGCATGCGGCCCGCGTTCGCGCCGCGCACGTCGACCGGCCGACCCTCTTCCTGTCGGGCGGCGAGACCACGGTCACGGTGGGCACCAACGAAAGGGGTGGGCGCGGCGGGCGCAACAGCGAGTATCTTCTGTCGCTGGCCCATGCTCTAGACGGGCATCCCGGCATGTCCGCGATCGCCTGCGACACCGACGGGATCGACGGGTCGGAGGACAATGCTGGCGCCTGGTTCGACGCCTCGCTGGTGCCGGACGCCGCACGGCGCGGGATCGATCTCGCGCGGCACCTTCGCAATCACGACGCCTACACGCCGTTCGCGGCGCTGGATCGGCTGGTCGTGACGGGTCCGACTTACACCAACGTCAACGACTTCCGCGCGATCCTCGTGCGCTGAGCGGCGGCCTCAGGCCGCCGCCGTCTCGAGATGCTGGAGGAGCGGGACGGGACGCTGGGCCGGCTCGCGCCGCGTCGTCCAGCGCGCGCCGATGTCCTCGCTCGCCTGCACCGCGAGCGTGATCTCGTCGCCGTGCTGGAAACCGAAGAGCGGCTTCGTCTGGCCGAACTCGGCCCATTCGCGCATCAGCATGTCCCAGACGGTCGGCGTTTCGAGGACGCGGCCGAGCATCCAGAGGAGTTTCGACTTCTTGAGGCGCACCGAGCCATAGGCCTGGAGGTCGTGGAAAAGGGCATGGAGAAGGTCGGGTTTCAGCAGGGGGTCCAACGGTTCGTTTCGTCTCCCTGATATGGGTGTCAAACCCTTGAGCTACAACGGTTATGAGGCCTTCCGAGATGCCGCATGGGCGATGAAATTGCGGATCTCGCGCATGCGCCGCTCGGGCTCCGTCACCTCCCGGTCGAGACCCAACTGCCAGGCGAGATCGCGCCGCTCCGGCTCGGCGTCGAGCGCCTCGATCCGCCGCGCATGGGCCTCCAGCGCCGCCTCGTCGGCGACGAGCTTCTCCTCCAGAAGGTCGTCCCTCTGGCGGCGGAGTGCGGCGGCGATCTCGGCGAGCGAGAGTTCGGGGTGGTACTGGACACCCCAGAACGTGCCCGCGCCGCGCCGGATCTCGACGGCCTGGACGGGCGTCGTGCAGGTGCCGGCAAGGATCCTCGCCCCGTCGGGCAGGACGGACACTTCGTCGGAGTGCATGGCCGGCGCGTCCCAGGTCAGCGGACGCCCGGCGAGGAGCGGATGGACGCGCCCGGCATCGGTCGCCACGATGCCGCGCACGAACCCGGCTTCCATGCGCGGCGAGCGCGGCTGGCAGCGCCCTCCCGCCGCGACGCTCGCGATCTGGAGACCGGCGCAGGAGCCGAACGCGGGCACGCCCGCTTCGAAGACGCGCGTCATGAAGGCGGCTGCCGAGCGCGTCTCCGGCGTATCGGCATGCATCTGGATCGGCGATCCCGAGAGGACGATGCCGTCGAACGCGCTGAGAGCCTCGGACGAGGGTGGTGTCGTGCCGTCGACGCAGGAGACGGTCTCGCACGCGATCTCAGTTTCGATCGTGCGCAGCGTGTCGGCATAGGTTTCGTCGGACGCGGCGCCGATGTCCTTGCGCCGGGCCTCCCGCTGGTCGGGGGTCTCGCTGGCGACGATCAGGAAGCGAAGGGGCAAGGCGGATCCTCGGGTCATGCGGGATGCGGTTCCATCGGGAAACGCGGCGGCGCGCCGCTTGGGCGCGGGCCGCAATGTCGCAGGGCGCCACAATGTGCGCAGGCGGCTACGAAGAGAGCGGGGAACGCGGGCGCCGGGCGGCGGCTTCACCCGCCGACGATCCGGGCGACAGGGCCCGGCCCGCAACCGATTTCGAGGGCGCCCCATGGCCGACAAGACGCTGCACGACCTCTTCCTCCACCAGCTGAAGGACACCTACTTCGCGGAGAACCAAATCCTGAAGGCGCTGCCGAAGATGATGGAGGCCGCGGTCTCCACCGATCTCAAGTCGGCGCTCGGCGTCCATCTCGACGAGACGGAGGGGCAGGTCTCGCGCCTCGACGAGGTGTTCGGGCTTCTGGACACCAAGCCCGAGGGCGTCGAGTGCCAGGCGATCCTCGGCATCATCGCGGAAGGGCAAGTGGTGATGGAGGAGTTCGCAGGGTCCGACGCGCTCGACGCCGGGATCATCGCCGCCGCGCAGGCCGTCGAGCACTACGAGATCACGCGCTACGGCACGCTCTACGCCTGGGCCGGCCAGCTCGGCCTCGACGAGGCCGCCGATCTCCTGAAGGAAACGCTGATCGAGGAGGAGAACACCGACGACATCCTGTCGGACCTTGCCGAAAGCTCCGTCAACGCGCAGGCGAGCGACGCCTGACGGCAAGCGCCGTCAGCCGAAGACGAGCGCCCACAGGCCTTGGAAGACGCTGGTTCCCGCGAGCGGACCGAAGAGCAGCATCGCGAAATTGACCGCAAGGACCCACAAGAGAATCCGCTCCCCGCGCTTCGACAGGCGGGGGGTGGGCTTGATCGGCTCGGGCGGTCTCCAGTTTCGGTATTCGAGGAACATCGACGCTCTCCCCGATGGGACATTAAGATTGCGCCCGCTTCGTCCTGCCCGCAACCCATACGCGCCGCGTTGTGGCGATCAGCCCCAGGGCTGGTAGACGACCGCCAGGAGCGCGAGGACGAGCGCGGGCGGCATCACCACGAAGCCGAGCCGCAGGAAGGCCATGGCGCCGAAGTCGAGGTTTTCCCGGCGCAGCGCCGTGAGCCACAGGATCGTCGCCAGCGAGCCGGTGACCGACAGGTTCGGCCCGATGTCGATGCCGACGAGGATCGCATCCACCACCTTCTGCGGCAGGTCCGCGGCGGTCGTGAAGGCGCCGGCGAGAAGGCCGAGCGGCAGGTTGTTGGTGAGGTTGGTGCCGAAGGCGAGCGCGGCGCCGGAGGCGAAGGCGCCGGCATCGGGCGCCGCATTGAGCGGGCCCTGCAGCGCGTCGATGAGCGTCGCCTGCAAGCCGCTGACCTCGAGCGCGCGCACGATCACGAACAGACCGGCCACCAGTACCAGCGTGTCCCAGGACACTTCCTTGACGAGCGGCAGGGGGCTCGAGCGCTCGCCGATCGTCACCGCGAGGGCGGTGAGAAGGCCTGCGACCAGCGTCGGCGGTCCGAGCTCCAGCCCGATCGCCGAGGAGACGAGAAGCACCAGCGCGGCGGCGACGAGGCCGATCGCCGCGATCCGGCCGCCGAGCGAAAGGGTGGGAATGGCGACGTCGGTGTCGGTCGTGCCGACGAGCTCGTTCCGCTGCGTCCAGCGCAGGAGCCAGAACGTCGCCACGATCGACAGGATCGAGGGAAGCGCGAAGCGCGCCAGCCACTCGCCGAGCGCCGGCATGTCCGAGCCGAATACCACGAGGTTGGCCGGGTTGGAGATCGGCAGCACGAACGAGGCGGCGTTGGCGACGAAGGCGCAGATCAGGAGATAGGGGAGGGGCGAGGCGACCTTGGCGGCCCGCGCGACCGCGATCACAGCCGGGGTCAGCACGACGGCCGTCGCGTCGTTCGAAAGGAACACGGTGACGAGCGTGCCGATCAGGTAGACGAGAAGGAAGAGGCGCTGCGGCGAGCCCCTCGCCGAGCGTGCGGCAAAGGCGGCGAGGTAGTCGAAGAGGCCTTCGCGCCGTGCGGTGCCGGCCAGCAGCATCATGCCGGCGAGGAACAGGTAGACGTCGGTCCCCATCTCGACGCCGTGGGCGGCCTCCTGCCAGGGCAGGAGACCAAGCACGACGAGGATCACCGCGCCCGCCACCGCGAAGATCCACTCCGGCCAGTTTCCCGGCCGGAAGATGACGCCGAAGACGGTAAGGGCGCTGACGACCCAGATGGCGATGGGAAGGCTTTGGGTCATGGGCCGCAGGATCTTGAGGCTCGCGGGCGGCAGGCCCCGAGGCGTGGTCGAAAACGAGTGTGGGTTCGCCTTGAGGAGCCGTCAGTCGCCCGAACAGGCGGCCGCGACCTTGGGCGAGGACACGAGCCATAGCACCAGACCGCACATGGCGAAGGCCGCGAGCGAGAGATACGCTGTGGAATAGCCGAAGTTGGTCACGATCACGCCCGCGATCGCGGGGCTGAGCGACGCGCCGATGCCCTGCACCGTCATCACGGCGCCGAGGCCCGCGTTGATGTGGCCGGTGCCGCGCAGCATCCGCGCGACGAGACCGGGCACCGCGACGCCGAGGAGGCCTGCACCGACGCCGTCGAGCATCTGCACCGGGATCAGCGCGTAAGGGCTCGGCCACAGGCCCGCGATCAGCCCGCGGATCGGCAGCGCCACGAGGGCGGCGACCAGAAGCAGGAAGTAGCCGCGCCGGCTGGCGAACCCGGCGGCGAGGAGCGCGATCGGGATCATGGTCAGCTGCGCGATGATGACGGTAGCCGCCGTGTAGGACACGGGGTCGGAGAGGAGCGTCTGGAGCGTCGAAGGCTGGCGCACCGGCTCCGAAGCCGGACGCCCGGCGGTGGACTGACCCGGCGAGACGGCCGTTGTCGTGGTGCCCGCCGCCGAGGCGGGCGCGGTGTCGGCGGTACCGGTCGCCGCGCCGGCGGTCGTGTCCTGTTCGGCCTGCGCGGCCACCTGCTGGCCGAGAAGCGGCAGCATCGCGCCGTTGCCGAAGTGGAAGAGCATCAGGGTCGCGGCAAGAATCAGGAGCGGTCCGGACTTCCACAGGACGCTGAAGCCCGACGGCGCCTCGCGCTCGGCCCCCTCCTTGCGGTCGAGACCGCGCGCCACGTCGTGGTCGATGTCATCCGGGCGGATCATCAGGACGGCGACGATCGATCCGACCGCCATCATCGTCATCAGGATGAAGACGGCGGGCAGGCCAAACTCGTAGCCGAAGAAGCCGGCGCCGGCGGCGGCGAAGACGTTGCCGCCGTGGTTCCAGGCCTCGTTGCGCCCGAGCTGCGGGGCGAGGCCCTTCTGGCCGACGAGGCCAAGCGTCAGGCCGGCGAGCGCTGGGCCGATCGCAGCGCCCGCGATGCCCGTCGCGATCTGCGAGGCGGTCACGAAGGCGAAGGTCGGAATAAATAGGATCGCGAGCGATGCGACGATCACGAGGGCGGCGCAGAAGCCGACCATGAAGCGCTTGGCGCGCGAGGCGTCGGCAAGCGCCCCAAGCGGCGTCGTCGCCAGCATCCCGGCGATGCCGCCGATCGTCATCACGAGGCCGATCTCCGCCGCGCTCCAGCCCTGACCGACGAGGAAGATGCCGAGGAACGGTCCGAGACCGTCGCGCACGTCGGCGAGGAAGAAGTTGACCGCCCCCAGCGCGCGGATCGAGCGCGAGGGTGTGGACTTGACCTGCGCGCCCGGCGCGGCGGCGATGGTGCTCATGCGTTTGTCCCCGATGACCGTCGCGCCGGAGCGCCACCTGCGTTCAGCCGGCTATCAAGTCCTCGTGAGGTCGTTTGGTTGCGTGCCGGCCGCGCGATTTCCTCGCGTCGCATCCTCTGGTCCCGTGTCCGACCCGCCACGCGACGAAAAGCGCGCCGGATCGGCTTCGCCGCCTATCGGTGTCCGAAGCCGCTTTCGCGCTTGCGATGCGCCTGCGAACGGGCAACATCGGCGCCCGCGTCCCACATCTCGTTGTGAATAGACTTGGAAAGGAAAGCCGGCATGCAGCTCCAGAGCCGCCTGAAAGACCCGTCCCTCCTGCGCACGCAGGCCCTCGTTGCCGGCGAATGGATCGACACGGCCGGTACGATCGACGTCATCGACCCCGCGACCGGCGAGGTGATCGCCACGGTGCCCGACTGCGGCGCGGCCGAAACGCGCGCCGCGATCGAGGCGGCGAACGAGGCGTTTCCGGCCTGGCGCCGCACGCCGCCCGCCAAGCGCGCCGCGATCCTCGAGCGCTGGAACGACCTCATCCTCGAGAACGCCGATGACCTCGCCGCCATCATGACGGCCGAGCAGGGCAAGCCGCTCGCCGAGGCGAAGGGCGAGGTGGCCTACGGCGCGAGCTTCGCCAAGTGGTTCGCGGAAGAGGCAAGGCGGATCTACGGCGACGCCTTCACCGGGCCGACGGGCGACCGGCGCATCCTCGTCCTGCGCGAGCCGGTCGGCGTCTGCGTCGCCATCACCCCATGGAACTTCCCGATCGCGATGATCACGCGCAAGGCCGCCCCAGCCTTTGCCGCCGGCTGCCCGATCGTCCTGAAGCCCGCGGACCTCACGCCCTTCTGCGCGCTGGCGCTGGCAGTTCTTGCCGAGCGCGCCGGCATCCCGAAGGGCGTCTTCAGCGTCGTCACCGGCAAGGCCGCGCCGATCGGCGGCGAGATGACCGGCAACGAGACGGTGCGCAAGCTCTCCTTCACGGGCTCGACGCCGGTCGGCCGCCTCCTGATGGAGCAGTCCGCCAAGACGCTGAAGCGCCTCAGCCTCGAGCTCGGCGGCAACGCGCCCTTCATCGTGTTCGACGATGCCGACCTCGATCAGGCGGTGGCCGGCGCGATGATGTCGAAGTTCCGCAACGCCGGCCAGACCTGCGTCTGCGCCAACCGCATCCTGGTGCAGGACGGGATCTACGACCGCTTCGCCGAACGCCTGGCGGCCGAGACCGCCAAGCTGAAGCTCGGCAACGGCTTCGACGACGGCGTGACCGTCGGCCCGCTGATCAACGATGCGGCGGCCGAGAAGGTGGTCCGCCACATGGAGGACGCGCTGTCGAAGGGTGCCAAGCTCGTGACCGGCGGCCGCGACGCCACGAAGGGCCGTTTTGTCGCCCCGACCGTTCTCACCGGCGCCGACACCTCGATGCTGATCGCCAACGAGGAGACGTTCGGGCCGCTCGCCCCGCTCATCCGCTTCGGCGCCGAGGACGAGGCGGTGCGGATCGCCAACGACACGCCCTTCGGCCTCGCGTCGTACTTCTACACGCGCGACATCGGCCGCGCGTGGCGCGTCGGCGAGGCGCTGGAGTTCGGCATGGTCGGCCTGAACACGGGCACCGTGTCGATGGAGTCGGCGCCGTTCGGCGGCGTCAAGCAGTCGGGCCTCGGACGCGAAGGCTCGGCCTACGGCATCGACGAGTATCTGGAGCTGAAGTCGCTCCACATGGGCGGTCTGTAACGCCCGTCGTCAGAAGGTCGGCGGCGTGCAGGCGCTGACGACCTCGCAAGGGCTGGGGCCGACGCAGCGGAAGCGGTGCGGTCTGCGGCTCTCGAAATAGTAGGCGTCGCCGGGTCCGAGGATCCGGCGCTCCTCGCCGACCGTCACTTCCAGCCGCCCGGACAGGACGATGCCGCCCTCCTCGCCTTCGTGCACGAGCGGCACTTGTCCGGTGTCGGCGCCCGGCTGGTAGCATTCCTTCAGGATCTGCAGCGCGCGGCCGAACAGGCTTTCGCCGACCTGCCGGTAGGAGATCGGGCCTTTGCCGATCTCGACGAGCTCGTCCATGCGGAAGAAGACGCGCGCGTCCAGCGCCGGCTCGAAGGCGAAGAATTCCGCAAGCCCCACCGGCAGCCCGTCGAGAATGCGCTTCAGCGCCCCAACCGACGGGTTCGTGGCGTTCGCCTCGATCAGCGAGACTGTAGAGTTGGTGACGCCGGCGCGCTTGGCGAGCTGGCGCTGCGACAGGCCGTGGGCGAGGCGGAGCTGGCGCAGCCGGCCGCCGATATCGATTGCGTCCAAGACCATCACCCCCGTTGCAGCCGTTCGACATATCGAACAGGCGGACGGGTCGGGTCAATGCGATCAGGGGCTTGGTGGTTGCCAGAAAAGGACTTGTTGCGGCGGGCGATCCGGGGTTCCCTCCAGCATCGTCAGGAGCCGATCCCATGAACCACCACGCCCGACCGAACATGCCCGCCCTCGACAGCTACTGGATGCCGTTCACGGCGAACCGGCAGTTCAAGCAGGCGCCGCGGCTCCTCGCGAGCGCGAGCGGCATGTATTACGCCGACATGGACGGGCGACGCGTTCTCGACGGCACGGCGGGCCTCTGGTGCGTCAATGCCGGCCACGGGCGCCGCGAGATCGCGAGCGCGGTGGAGCGCCAGCTGATGACGCTGGACTACGCACCGTCCTTCCAGATGGGACATCCGATCGCCTTCGAGTTCGCCGAGCGACTTGCGTCCATCGCGCCGGGACCGGAGGGGCGGAAGCTCGACCGCGTGTTCTTCACCGGCTCCGGCTCGGAATCGGTCGATACCGCGCTGAAGATCGCGGTCGCCTACCAGCGGGCGATCGGACAGGGCACGCGCACGCGGCTCATCGGGCGCGAGCGCGGCTATCACAGCGTCGGCTTCGGCGGCATCTCGGTCGGCGGCCTCGTCAACAACCGCCGCGTCTTTCCGACCCTGCCGGGCACCGATCACCTGCGCCACACGCACGACATCGCCCGCAACGCCTACACCAAAGACGGCCTGCCGAGACACGGCGCGGAGCTCGCCGACGACCTCGAGCGTCTCGTCGCGCTGCACGGCGCGGAGACGATCGCCGCTGTGATCGTCGAGCCGGTGGCCGGCTCGACCGGCGTCCTCCTGCCGCCGGAGGGCTATCTCCAGCGCCTGCGCGACATCGCCACGCGCCACGGCATCCTTCTGATCTTCGACGAGGTGATCACCGGCTTCGGCCGTCTCGGCTCGCCCTTCGCGACCGACCATTTCGGCGTCGTGCCCGACCTCGTGACGACCGCCAAAGGCCTCACCAACGGCGTCATCCCGATGGGCGCCGTATTTGCCGGGCGTCATGTCCACGACGCCTTGATGCACGGGCCGGAGGGCGCGATCGAGCTCTTCCACGGCTACACCTATTCCGGGCATCCGGCCGCCTGCGCCGCGGGCCTTGCGACCCTCGACATCTACGAAAGCGAGGGTCTCCTGACCCGGGCGGGGGAACTCGCCGATCACTTCGCAAGGGCGATGCACGCGCTGGCCGATGCGCCCCACGTCGTCGACGTGCGCACGATCGGCCTCGTCGCCGGCATCGAGCTCCAGCCCCGCGACGGCACGCCGGGCACGCGCGCCTACGACGTCTTCACAGAGTGTCTGGCGCGCGGCCTCCTGATCCGCGTGACCGGCGACATCATCGCCCTGTCCCCGCCGCTCATCGTGGAGGCGGGGCAGATCGACGAGATGGCGGCAACGCTTGCCGAGGTGATCGCGGCGACCGCCTGATCAGGCCCGTGCGAGGAACCGCTCGGCGGTCCGCAGCGACAGGGCCATGATAGTGAGGGCCGGATTGGCGATCACCGCGCTCGGGAAGATCGAGTTGTCGCAGATCCAGAGATTTTCGATCTCGTGGCTGCGACCGTCCGGATCGACCACCGACGCGGACGGGTCGGTGCCCATCCGGCAGGTGCCGATCGTGTGGGCGGTGCGCGGCAGGACGCGGATGTCGCGCCCGCCGGCCGCCTCCACGATGGCCTTCATCGTGCGCACGGCGTGCCGGTCGATCCGCTGCTCGTTGTCCTTGAGGCTGAAGGTGACCTTCGCCTTGGGCACGCCGAAGTCGTCGACCTCGTCCGAGAGCTCCAAGCGGTTGTCGTCGTAGGGCAGGCACTCGGTGTTGATGCCGACGCCCGCCATGAAGCGATACTGGTCCATCGCCTCGACGAGCTTGGCGCCCCAGAGACCGGCACCGCGCGAGAGCGTCGTCGCGATCGTCAGCGGCATGACGCCGAGGCTCTGGATGAGGTAGCCGCCGGCAAAGTCCGCGTCAGCAGGCCGGATCGTATCTTCGGTCAGGAGCGAGGACGGATAGCCGCGCCAGCCGCGCATCTCGGTGTCGAAGCGGCCCCAGACCTGCGTCGCGCCATGCGCCATGAAGTTGCGTCCGACCTGGCCGCTTCCGTTGGCGATCCCCGTGTGGAGGAGGAGCCGCGGCGTCTCAACGCCGCCGGCGGCCAGGATCAGGTGCCGACAGCGCTGGCGCTCGTCGCGCCCGTTGCGGCGGTAGACGACGGCCGTGACGCGGCCCGCGGCGTCACGTTCGATCGTGTGGACGCGCGCCTCCGGCCGGATCTCGGCACCCATCGAGACGGCGAGCGGCAGGTAGGTCGTGTCCATGCTCGCCTTGGAGCCGTTGCGGCATCCCTGGTGGCAGGAGCCGCAGTTGACGCAGGCCTGCCGGAGCGGCGCCGCCTCCTGGGCCCAGTCGCGCGAGACGAGGGCGGCGGGCGCGTCCGTGGCGCGGATGCCGAGCGCCTCGCAGCCGCGCGCCATCATGTCCGCCGAGGCGTTGCGCTTGGCCGGCGGCAGGGGATAACGGCGCGCGGGGTCCCACGGGTAGTCAGCCGGGCCGGACACGCCGATGAAGCGCTCGACCCGTTCGATGTAGCGGATCACCTCGGCATGGGCGATCGGCCAGTCGAGGCCCTCGCCGCTGCCGGACCGCAGCGTCAGGTCGGCTTCGCTCGGTCGCGGCGTGAAGGCGCCCCAGTGCAGCGTCGAGCCGCCGACGCCCATGCCTGAATTGTTGGGGCCGAAGGCGGTCGGCGTGTCGCCGCCCGACAGGCGCTCCTCCATCCAGTTGATGTCGGAGCCTTCCATCTCGTCCGGCGTATGCTCGCCCGGCTCGAAATTGCGGCCAGCTTCGAGCGCCACGACGCTGAGGCCCTTGGCGGCCAGCATGGCGAGGAGCGGCGCGCCGCCCGCGCCCGTGCCGACGACCACGACATCGACCGTGTCGTTGACGCCGTGGGTGCGCATCTTGTCGAGTTTCATCGGGCCGTCTCCAGAACCGGTTCCCAGCCTTCGCGCTCGCCGGCGCCGAGGCGCTCGAAGCCCTGCTTGCGCGCGCCGTCGCCGCCGTTGGCAAATCCATCGAAGCCGATCCGCGCCATCGTGGCGGGATGGGCGAGCCAGTTGCGCACGAGATCGACCCGCGCGTCCTCGAACCAGGCGGACATCTGATCGGCGCTCAAGCCTCCAGCGGGGGGTGCGAAGCGCCCCTCGGCGACGTCGGCAATACGCGCGTCCTGTTCCGCTTCCGGCAGGGCGTCGAGCCCCGCCAGCGCGTCGAGCGCGCGGGTGTAGGCCTCGCGGTCGTTCGGCAGAACGGCGGGGCGCCAGCCGTCGCCCTTTCCTTCCGCGATCTGCCCCTCGACGAGGGCCGCAAGGTCGATCGGCGGGCCGTCCTGCGGCACGACGCGCGTGGCGAGCGCCCGCAGCGTCCGGCGCTGTGAGTCGCTCAGGAATCGCGGCGCGGCATCGGGCGGGAGCAGGCGGCGGGCCAGGATGCCGCGGGTGCGCGCGCTGACGCGCGGCGAGGCGATGAGCTGCGACTGTTCCAGGGGAACCGTCGGCCCAAGGCCCGCGTGCTCGTCCCAGAAGCGGATGATGGCGTCTGCCACCGCCTCGGTGCGCTCCAGCGGCAGGAGATGCCCGGCGCCGTCCAGAACCTCCACCGTCGCCTGGGGATAGACGCGGGCGTTGGTCTCGCGCTGCCCGTCCGGCCCGAGGTCGCCGTCCGCACCGCCGGCAAGGATCAGGGCGGGCAGCGGCAGGGTGCCGACCATTTCCGACCAGTCCTCGCGGCTGCCGCGCTCGAGCCAGGCGGCCCAGGCTTCGCCCGTCGTGCGGCGAAGGTCTTGTGCCATCCGCGCATCGTCCTCGGGCGTCAGCGGTGCGCCGACATTGGCATCGATGAACTGGCGGATGGCCTCGTCGCCGAGCGTCTCTCCGCTGCGGACCCAAGCCAGCATGTCCTCGCGCCGCGCCTCGTCCATCGGCTCAGGGCTCGGCGGCGAGCCCGCCAGGAGCACGATGCCGGAGAGGCCGAACAGGGCCTCGTCTCCGGCGAGCGTCCGCGCGGCCAGAACGGTGGCGATCTTGCCACCCATCGAGTGGCCGGCGAGCAGCCAGCGGGATGGCAGGCGGCCGGACAGTTCGCCCGCCACATGGCGGACCATGTCCTCGACGCTGGTGCCTCGGCTGAGCGGGGTTTCGCCGAAACCCGGCAGGTCGATGCCGATGACGTCGAAGCGGTCGGCAAGACGCGCGGCGACGCCGTCGATGGCATGGCGGCTCGAGCCGAGGGCGTGGAGGAAGACCAGCGCCGGACGGTCGGCTGAAGATGATGGGGGCATGGGCTCCGCGGGACCGAAATGAATCGTCGAGCCTGTCTAAAGTTTGGGCGGGCAACGGGTTCCGATCGAGCCTGCTGCAAACTGTCGCCCCGTGGCCGATCACGCGGTCGCGAGGACAATCCCCCGACGACCCTTTGCGCGCAACCAGTCGAACCTATTTGCGCGCCCGCACCCATCAACGGAGAATTGCCCATGTTCCGCTGCGAAGGCTTTGCCACGGACTCCGCCGACAAGCCGCTGTCGCATACGACGTTCGAGCGCCGCGATGTCGGCGAGCGGGACGTCAAGATCGACATCCTGTTCTGCGGCGTCTGCCATTCCGACCTGCACCAGGCCCGCAACGAGTGGCAGAACACGATCTACCCCTGCCTGCCTGGCCACGAGATCGTCGGCCGCGTGTCGGAGGTCGGCTCGGCCGTCACCAAGTTCAAGGTCGGCGACCTCGCCGGCGTCGGCTGCATGGTCGGCTCGTGCCAGAACTGCCCGAACTGCGCCGACGGTCTCGAGCAGTATTGCGACAACGGCTTCGTCGGCACCTACAACGGGATCGAGAAGGAGACCGGCAAGGTCACGATGGGCGGTTATTCCGACGCCATCGTGGTGGACGAGGGCTTCACGCTGCGCATCCCGGAGAACCTCGAGCTCGCCGCCGTCGCACCGCTCCTTTGCGCGGGGATCACGACCTATTCGCCGCTGCGCCGCTGGAACGTCCAGCCAGGCCAGAAGGTCGGCATCGTAGGCCTCGGCGGTCTCGGCCACATGGGCGTGAAGCTCGCCCATGCGATGGGCGCGCATGTCGTCCTCTTCACGACCTCGCCGAAGAAGGCCGACGACGCCAAGCGCCTCGGTGCCGACGAGGTGATCGTCTCGACCGATCCGAAGCAGATGGAAGCGCACGCGACCTCCTTCGACTTCATCCTCGATTGCGTCGCCGCCGACCACGACGTCAACGCCTACCTCAACCTCCTGAAGCGCGACGGCACGATGTGTCAGGTCGGCGCGCCGGAGAAGCCGCTCTCGGTCGCCGCCTTCTCGGTGATCTGGAAGCGCCGCTCGTTCGCGGGATCCTTGATCGGCGGCATCGCGGAGACGCAGGAGATGCTCGACTTCTGCGCCGAGCACAACATCACCTCGGACATCGAGATGATCGACATCCACGACATCGAGGCGGCCTACGCGCGCATGCTGAAGAGCGACGTGAAGTACCGCTTCGTGATCGACATGGCGACCCTGAAGAAGGCCGCCTGATCGCAGCACCGCCGCCCGGCATCAGATCGGGCGGCGGTGCGTCCAGATCTCGCGCAGCATCCGGTCGACGATCTGCCGGTAGCGGTCGTCCTCGGCCCGCTCGGCGAGGAAGCGCAGGTCGATCATCCGTTCGATGAACTCGTCCTCGACCGCCGTATGAAGTCGGCTCTGCACCTCGGCGATGGAAGCGGTGAACAGCGTCGGCTTGCCGGCGTCGCTCATCTTCCACTGCCCGAGGCTGCGCACCCGGCGCACGGTCCCGTCGGCCAGATGGAGCCCGTAGACGTTGACCATCGGTTCCGAACGCAGGAAACTGCGCGACAGGCGCTCGTAGAGAAGGTCGAGATCCTCGCGGACGACGCGATCGCGAAAGCACGTGATCCCGATCGCATGGGCGCTGGCGCGGGAAAATCCCAGCCGCTCGGCGAAGTCCGGGCTCAGCGACATGGTGTTCTGCCCGAACTCCCACACGAGTTCCCCGGTGAGCATCCGGCCCGTTCCCCGCCCGCTCGGCTGATGTGTGGGAGGCGGTTCGACGGACACGGTGAGCTCCGGACAGGCAGGGATCGTTTCGGGGCTAATCAGATCGAACGAGCGTTCATGCGTCAACCATCACGCGTATGAGATTCAGGTTTTCAATTCAAGATCGATAGCCGGCACGAGGTTCCAGCGTCGACCCATGCCTGACGGTCAGAACAGATCGCCCTGCGCGGTTTCCGGTGCGAGCGTGGACTTGCGGCGTGCCGGCTTGGCAAGCCGCGGCGCCTCGCCGTCTCCTTCCGTCGCGATGGCTGCCCGGCGGTGGCCGTGGGCGAACTCCACTTCGAACGCGGTTCCGGGCTTCAGGTCCTCGGCCCTCGTGATCGGCGTGTTGTCGGCCCCGCGCACGATGGCGTAACCCCGCTCCAGCACCTGCCGCGGGTCGAGACTGGCGGCGACGCGCCACGCACCCGAGAGCGCCACCTTGCGGCGCGAGACGAGATCGCCGAACGCCCGGTCCATGCGCTCGCCGGCCTGCGCGAGGCGCAGGCGCGCCTGGTCGGAGCGCGCGGCGACGACATGCGGGCGGAGCGATCCTTCCAGCCGCTCCAACTGGTGGCGGCGCCGCGTGAGCGTGCGCGTAAGAGCGTGGAAGATGCCGGCCTCGGCATGCCGCAGGTCGGCGCGGCGGTCGCGGATCGCCGCCTCGAGGCGGGTGGGCGAGAGTTCGGCCGCCGCGTCGCCGAGCATCCGTCGCCGCTCGGCGGTGTAGAAGCGAAGCGCGCGTCCGAGCCCGGTCTCGGCCTCGTCGAGCCGGCGGCGGGGCAGTGACAGGAGGAGGTCGGGCGAGGGCAGGGCGCGGGCGAGGTGGGCGACGGCGCGGCGTTCGGCCTGGAGGGTGCGCGAGACGGCGGCCGAGGCGCGGGCGTCCAGTGCGGCGAGCGTCGCCACGAGGTCGGCGCGCACCGGTACGGCCATCTCGGCGGCTCCGGTCGGCGTCGGCGCCCGGCGGTCGGCCGCATGGTCGATGAGCGTCCAGTCCGTCTCGTGCCCGACCGCCGAGATCAGCGGGATGGCGGAGCGGGCGGCGGCGCGCACGACGCCCTCGTCGTTGAAACCCCAGAGGTCCTCGAGGCTGCCGCCGCCGCGCGCGACGATCAGGACATCCGGCCGGGGAACCGGCCCGCCCGGCTCGATGGCGTTGAACCCGTCGATCGCGGCCGCGACCTCTTCTCCGCAGGTCTCGCCTTGGACGCGCACCGGCCAGACGAGGACGTGAAGCGGGAAGCGGTCGGCGATGCGATGGCGGATGTCGCGGATCACGGCGCCGGTCGGCGAGGTGACGACGCCGATGACGCGCGGCATGAAGGGCAGGGGGCGCTTCCGCTCCGCTGCGAACAGCCCCTCGGCCTCCAGCTTGAGCCGGCGCTCGTTGAGGAGCGCCATCAGCGCGCCGGCCCCGGCCGGCTGCATGGCCTCCACCACGATCTGGTACTTCGACGAGCCCGGGAAGGTCGTCAGCTTGCCGGTGACGACGACCTCGAGCCCTTCCTCGGGCTTGAAGGCGAGCTTGGAGAAGGTGGTGCGCCAGACCACGGCCTCGAGCCGCGAGCGGTCGTCCTTGAGGGCGAAATAGGCGTGCCCCGACGAATGCGGCCCGCGATAGCCCGACACCTCGCCGCGCACCCGCACATGCCCGTACGTGTCCTCGACCGTGCGCTTCAGCGCGCCGGAAATCTCCGAGACCGAATATTCCGCGACGTTGCTGCCGGCCTCGGCTTCAGTGACGTCCTCGACCGGCGCGATCGCCGCGCGCGCGCGCTTCACCATCCGGCGAGCCCCACGCCCGGGCGAAGGCGCTGCGAGCGGATCATCCGCGTTTCCGGCAGGCGCGTCGTGATGGTCTCGCGCGGCGTCACCGGCAGGTTCTGCAGGCTCTCGCGGATGTGCTGGACGAGCGCTGCGACCGCCGAGGACTGGCTGTTGCGCCCGCGCATGAGGGCGATCTGCGCATCCGTGAGCCGCGGGAAGCCCTCGGCTTCGGTGAGGACGCGCATGCCCGGCCGCAGCGCGCATTCCGGCAGGACGCTGACCGCCAGCCCGGCGAGCACGGCGGAGGTGACGATCTGCGCCGACCATGAGGTGAAGAGGATGCGATGCTCGCGCCCGACGCGCCGCAGCGCCTCGATGCCCTGCTGGCGCCAGCCGCAGTCCGCCCGTCCGATCGCGAGCGGCAGCACGGGCTCCTCATGGACCGAATGGGCGGCGGAGGTGACGAAGTGGAGCGGCTCGGTTCGCACGATCTCGGACCAGGCATGGGTCTTGGTCGGACAGACGAGGGCGACGTCGAGATGGTTCTTCTCGACATGCTCTATGAGGCTCGAGGTCGTCTCGCAGGCGATCTGCAGCTCCACCCGCGGGTTCGAGCGCACGAAGCGCGCCATGATCTCGGGCAGGAAGCGCTCGGCATAGTCGTCCGGCAGGCCGATGCGCACATGGCCCTCGATCGTCTCCTCGTCGAAGGCCGAGAGGGTCTCTTGGCTGAGGCAGAGCATCCGCCGCGCATAGGTCAGGAGCCGGGCCCCGTCGTCGGTGAGCTTCACGGTCCGTCCGTTGCGCTCGAAGAGGTCGGCGCCGAGCCGCTCTTCCAGGCGGCGAACCTGCATGGACACGGCCGACTGCGTCTTGAACACCTCCTCCGCCGCGCGGGTGAAGCTTCCGGTGTCGACGATGGCGACGAAGGTGCGGAGCTGGTCGAGATCGAGCGGCGAGGCCATGGCGGCGATCCATCAGGATTGATGATGCAGCCCATAAGGAACATTCGTTGGCCTGATCCGTCAAGCCGATCTATCTCCAACCTCGTCAACACCGCGCCGATCGTTTCCGCCGCCGGACCCTCCGTCCGGCGGAACGGCCCCGCCTTGTCCCGACGCACCGTATGGCCCTCGAAAGGAGACCTTGCCATGACGCTCGCTACGAAGACGCCCCGCCCGTCCGTGATGGAGATGCTCGCCCCGACCAAGGGTGGCCTGGCCTTTCCCGCCTTCCGCGCGATCGTCCGCACGCTCCTCAATCGTCGCGCGGCCTATCGCGTGTCCGAGCTTCCCGATCATCTCCTGAAGGACATCGGGCTGAAGCGGGACGACGTGCACGAGGCGCTGCATGCCGACTGGCGCGAGGACCCGACATTCAAGCTGGCGCTGGCCGCCGCCCGTCGGCGGGGCCGTATCAGCCCCCGCCGGGACTGACGGGATCGATCCGAACAAGAAAAAGGCCGCCGCGAGGGATCGCGGCGGCCTTTCTCATGTCAGGGCGTTGGGCCGCGTCGGCGCGGTCAGGCGTCCTCGCGCAAGGCGCCCACGAGTTCGCCGGTCTGCACGGCAAGGATCTTGTCGACGCGCCGTCCGTCGAGATCGACCACCTCGAAGCGCCAGGCGCCGTACTGGATCGATTCGCCGACCTCCGGGATGTGGCCGAACTGGTCGAGGATGAAGCCGGCCAGCGTCTCGTAGTCGCGCTCGCGCGGCAGCTGGGCGGAGCCGAGCGTGCGCTCGACGTCGTCGATCGGCATGCCGGCATCGATGAGATAGGAGCCGTCGTCGCGGCGCACCGCCGAATAGTCCTCCTCGGCGCCCTCGGGCAGCGAGCCCGCGATGGCGGCGAGGATGTCGGTCGGGGTCACCACGCCCTCGAACGAGCCGTACTCGTCGAGCACGATCGCCATGTGGATATTGACGGCGCGGAACCGGTCGAGAAGCTTGAGGACCGGCATGGTCTCGTTGACGTAGAGCGGCTCGCGCACGGCGGTCCGCACGTCGATCGAGCCGGTCTTGCGGTACTGCTCCAGAAGTTCCTTCGCCTGCACCACGCCGACGAGGTCGTCGACGTCCTCGGAGGCGACGGGGAAGCGCGAGTGGCCGCTCGAATGGATCTCGTCGAGGATCGCGTCCGGCGAATCGGCCAGCGAGATCCAGGCGACGTCGGGGCGCGGCACCATGATGGAGCGCACGTTGCGATCGGCGATGCGCAGCACCCCCTCGATCATCTCGCGCTCCTTTTCCTCGAAGACGCCCGATTCGGTGCCTTCCGCGATCATCGCCTTGACCTCCTCCTCGGTCACGGCGTTCTCGTTCTTCTCGTTGGCACCCACGAGCTTGCCGACCGTCTCGGTCGAGACGCGCAGGAACCAGACGATCGGCGCGCCGATCTTGGCGAGCGCGCGCATCGGCGAGGAGACGAAGCAGGCGATCGCTTCCGGGTTCGCCAGCGCGAAGCGCTTGGGAACCAGTTCGCCGAGAATCAGCGAGAAATAGGTGATGAGGACGACCACGAGGCCGAAGGCGAAGCCTTCCGCATAGGCGCCGATCACCGGGAGGGGCGCCAGGAACTCGGCCAGCGGGCCGGAGAACACCGAGCCACCGTAGGCGCCGGCGAAGATGCCAACGAGCGTGATGCCGATCTGGACGGTGGACAGGAAGCTCGTCGGGTCGTCGATCAGCTTGATCGCCCCTTCCGCCCCTCGCTTCCCGCTTTGTGCCATCTGCTGGAGCCGGGCGCGGCGGGAGGAGACCACCGCCAGTTCCGACATTGCAAAGAAGCCGTTGAGAAGAATCAGGAAGACGACGATCAGAAGGTTAGCGACTAGCATCCGGTATCCGTGAGGGAACCCGGGTCCCTCGATTGACGATGCGCGGGATTATAGGTGGCAGAGCCCCACTCTTCCAATAGCGTTCGCGTGCAAACTTGCGTCGGGGCGGCCCAAGCCTTGTAGGCTCGCGCCCCCGCTACCGCGTTCAGCTTCCGGGCGCGCGGGGGCCGGCGCCGTATCGGTCGAACAGTCCGAGCATCTCGCGCATGTACTCCGCCTGCAGCGACTGGGCGTTGGCCAGCATCCCGGCGAACGCGAAGGGACCGGACGGCGCGGGGCTCCCGCGCTCGGGCGCCGGTGCGGGCTGGCGCGGCGGCGGGGGCGCGGCGGGGGCCGCCGGACGCATCCAGCCGGTGGTCCAGGCCGTCATCAGCGCCATCGGGTCCATCGGCTGGGCGGCCGCCGCGTTCATCCAGGGCCAGCCCCGCAGGGCGCCCGCGAAGAGATCGGTCATCGCCTGCTGCTGCGAGCGCGGCGCGTCGGCCGGGCGGCTGAAGGCTTCCAGCGCGTTGGCCGAGCGGCGCATGGCCTCCGCCATCGCCTGTCCCGCCGGGTCGGTCGGGTAGGAACCCGGCGCCTGCCGGCCGAAGGCCGCCATGGTCTGCAGCATCGACTGGAACGACAGGAGCCCGAGGGCCGGCATCATCTTCTCGATCACGTCCGGCGCCTGACCGCTGAGGAGCGAGGCCTGCCGCGCGACGGCCCCCGCGAGCTCCGGCCCGAACAGGGTGCGCACGAAGGCTTCGCCCGCCTCCTGCGAGGGCAGGGCGGAGGTCGCGCCCGAGGGGAGCGAGGGCGCAAAGCCCCGCAGGAGCTTGCCCCAGGCGTCGGGGTCGAGCATCGAGCGCTGGAAGCCGAGCATGAAGGCCGGCACCAGCGCATCCGTCGTGCGGCGCATTTCCTCCTGGCTGAGCCGGAACTGCGTCGCCAGCCGGTCGGCCAGGACGCCCGCGTCGGTCGCGGTGAGCCAGTCGAAGAAATCGGTCATTCCGGTCCCCGTATTCCCCGTGCGAAACGCGGCACGGCGCGAGGGGGCAGCATGACGCGCCCCGGCGGCGCTGCCAAGCCGTCGGGCGGCAAGTCGCCGCCCGCGCGTGCCGTTTCAGTAGGCGAGATGCTGGAACAAGGGATCGATCCGGCCGCCCCAGGGCCCGCGATGAAGACGCAGGAGTTCCTCCGCCGCCGTCTCGCCGCGCGCCAGGATATCGGCGAGCGGCGCGAGGAAGATCGTCTCGTCGTGGCCGTCCTCGTTGAGGCGCGCGCGCGCGGCAAGACCCTGGCGGGCGATCTCCAGCGTGTCGCGCGCGAGGTCGAGGACGGTCCCGTCCCGGAACGGGGTCGCGAGGCCGAGGCGCGGCACGTTCGCGCGCAGGCGCGAGGCCTCGTCGAAGTCGATGTCGCGCGTCAGCGCCATCGCGGCGTCGAGCGCACCCTCGTCGTAGAGAAGGCCGGTCCAGTAGGCGGGCAGGGCGCAGATGCCGTGCCACGGTCCGCCGTCGGCGCCGCGCATCTCGATGAAGCGCTTCAGCCGCACGTCTGGAAACAGGGTCGAGAGGTGGTTTGCCCAGTCGCCCATGTTGGGTTCGGGCTGTTCGACCCGGCCCTTCAGCGCGCCGTCGAGGAACTGGCGGAACGTGATGTCGGTCGCGTCGTGATAGCGCCCCTCGCGCATCACGAAGTACATCGGGACATCCAGCGCCCACTCGACATAGTCCCGGTAGCCGAAGCCCTCCTCGAACACGAAGGGCAGGAGGCCGGAGCGCTGGTTGTCGACGTCGGACCAGACGTCGGAGCGCCAGGACAGGAGGCCGTTCGGTTGTCCCTCGGTGAAGGGCGAGTTGGCGAACAGCGCCGAGGCGACGGCCTGCAGGCGCATGCCGACCTGCATCTTGGCGCGCATGTCGGCTTCGGAGGCGAAGTCGAGGTTGACCTGGATCGTGGTGGTGCGGAACATCATGTCGAGGCCGCGCGTACCGACCTTCGGCATGTAGCGCGCCATGATGGCGTAGCGCGATTTCGGCATGACCGGCGTCTCGTCGAGCCGCCAGAGCGGGCTCGAGCCGATCCCGAGGAAGCGGATGCCGAGCGGATCGGCGATCTCCCTGACGTCGGCGAGATGGCGGCCGGTCTCGATGCACGTCTCGTGCAGCGTCTCGAGCGGGGCGCCCGACAGCTCGAACTGCCCGCCCGGCTCGAGCGAGATCGCGCCCTGGCCGCTGGCGCCTGCCAGCCCAATGATCCGCCCCTCGTCGAGGATCGGCTCCCAGCCGGACAGCGCGGCCATGCCCTCCAGAAGGCGGCGGATGCCGCGATCGCCTTCGTAGGGCACGGGCGACAGGTCGGCCGCGTAGAAGCCGAACTTCTCATGCTCGGTGCCGATGCGGAAGTCCTGCGGCGGCTTCTCGCCCTCGGCGATGTGGGCGACCAGTTCGTCGACGGAGCGGATCGGGGTCAGGTCGGTGGTGTCGCGCGCCATCAGGGGCTCCAGCCAGAAGTCGGAATCGCCGCGGTCCGAGAACCACGGCGTATTGGGGCGGTGTCTGTCCGCTTTCCGGGCGGCAGGCAAGGGCCTTGCGGTGAACGGTGCGGCCGCCTCACGCGGCGATCCAGTCGCCCGCGCTCGCCTGGATGGCGGCGAGCGCGGCGACCGCCGCCGTGTCGGCGCGCAGGATGCGCGGCCCGAGCGAGATGCGGTGAACGTTCGGAAGGGCGAGGAGCGCGTCGCGCTCGCCCGCCGAGAACCCGCCTTCCGGGCCGATCAGGAGGGCGAGCGGCTGCCCTTTCAGCGCGGCCAGCGTCTCGAGCGGGCTCGCCGCGTCGGCGCGCTCGTCGCAGAAGATGAGGGCTCGGGCGGCGTCCCGGTCCGCCAGGAAGCGGTCGAAGCGCAGGGGCTCGCGGCATTCGGGCACGGACAGGATGCCGCACTGCTCGGCGGCCTCCACGGCATTGGCCGCCATGCGCTCCACGTTGACGCGCGGCGCCTGGCAATGCTGCGTCAGGACCGGCTGCAGGAGGCCCGCGCCCATCTCCACCGCCTTCTGGACCATGTAGTCGAGGCGCGCGCTCTTGAGCGGTGCGAAGCAGTAGTGGAGGTCGGCGGCCGCGGTCTGTTCGCGCACGCGGCTCTCGGGAACGAGGGACAGACGCTTCTTGCCCTCGCGCTTCAGCCGCGCGCGCCATTCGCCGTCGCGCCCGTTGAAGACGAGGACGCCCGCACCGTCGTCGAGCCGCAGGACGTTGAGGAGGTAGTTGGTCTGGCCGGCGTCCGCCTCCACGGCATCGCCCGAGGCGAGCGGCGCGTCGAGGAATAGGCGTTGACCGGAGAAATCGTAGTCGGGCATCCAAGTCCTCGAGGCGTCGGGCGGAGCCGAACGGGCTGCGAACGCTTGGCCGTGACCCATCGGGCAGGCCAAGCTTCCTTCGTTGTAGCGAGCGGCCTCGCGATTTCCACCCGCACGACCGGGCGCGCGCGGGAAACCCTTCGAGGACCGCGGCAGGGATATCCAGATCGGCGGGCGCGTCGCCATCATCGCCGGCGCCGGCGCCGGCGACGGCATGGGCTGGGCGACGGCCGAGCTTCCTTGCGGAAGAGCGTCCCGGCATCGTCCAGAAGCGACGCGGCGAGGCCGAGGAGGTCGCCCCGCCGTCATCGCGCTCCTCGTCTCGAAACGCACCTCCTTCGTGAACGGCGCGAATATGCGCGTCGACGGCGGGTCTGTGCAGGCCGTTCAGAACTAGAGACTGGGGGCGAGCGCCGTCTCCACGCGGGTGGTGTCGGACGTCGCACCCAGTGCGGCGACCGTTCTACGGGCCGCCGCGTTCGCCGCCACGAAGAACAGGACGCCGCCGAAGAGATCTAGAACGTAGTGGGACCCGTGCAGCAGGATCGCGGGGACCATCGCGAGATTGATCGCAAGGAACGGATATCTCAGAGCACGGACAGGCCATGCGAATCGCGTGCACAAGAGCGCCAGCACGGTGTGGAACGAGGGGAAGCCGATAACGCCGGTCATCTCATTCGGAGAAATCCTGTCGGGCCCGTACCGGAGCAGATGAAGGAGCATGGAGCCGACGTCCGGCCCGACCATCGGCGCGACGATGCGGGCAGCTTCCGCTGAGATCGGCTGGAAGGCGGAAATGCTGATTGAGGGGAAGGCGCCCCAAAAGACGACGGTCGCGATCGCCGCGAAGACGAGCGTCACCTGCATCCGGTCCAGCACTGTCCAGAGACGCAGTCCGGCAAGTGCCAGGATGAGCATCGCGATCTGAGCCAGGGTCGAGGCGTAGATCCATCCCAGAAGCCTCGCAAGGTGCGGCCAGCCGGCGCTCCACTCCACCCAGTCGCTCCAACGGTAGCCGATCAGCGCATCGCTTCGGGCCAGCCATGGATCGAGCGAGAAACCGGAGTTGGGCAGGAGGAGGTAGTTGTACGTCGCAAGGACCGATGTGAACTGCAGGAGCAGGGCCGTCGAAAGCGCTGCGGAGGCAAGGCGCTCGTCCCTTCCACTGAAGCGATACGCGGCTCCGACCAGGCCTGCCACCAGGACGAGCGCTGCCTGCAGCGCGTAGCCGGACCAGTCGATCGGCGCATGTCGCACCGACGTGATCGTTGCGATCACGAGGGACACGCACAAAATGGCCATCGCAAGGATGCGCTCGCCGGGGCGGGCGAAGAGGCGGGTCAGCTTCATGGGCGCGGACGATACGACACCTCCGTTTCAAAGCGATGAAGCCCGGCGCCTCACGGCTCAACGATCCTTGCTTTCAGCCATCTCCAGCGCCCGGCCGTAGGTCGCCGCATCGCCTTCGGAGAAGCAGACGAGGACGATGCGGCGGAAATGGCCGGCGTCGGCCGCTGCCAGCGCCTCGTGCGCGGCGACGTGGGCGGCCCGGCATTTCGGGACGCCGTAGACGCCGGTGGAGATCGCCGGAAATGCGATCGAGCGAAGGCCGTTGTCGCGCGCCAGGGCGAAGGACGAGCGGTAGGCGCTCGCCAGCACCTCGTCCTCGCCCTGCGTGCCGCCGTGCCAGACGGGACCGACGGTATGGATCACACGCGCGGCGGGAAGCTTGTAGCCGAAGGTGATCCGCGCCTCGCCCGGCGGGCAGCCGCCGATCGTGCGGCATTCCTCCAAGAGTTCGGGTCCGGCCGCGCGATGGATCGACCCGTCGACACCCCCGCCGCCGAGAAGGCTCGGGTTGGCCGCGTTGACGATCGCGTCGACCTTGCAGTCCGAGATGTCGCCGACCGTGACCTCGATCACCGTGCCGGCCCGCTCGATCCGCGCCATGACGTCCTCCTCGGCCGCCGGTCCCCGCGCATCGCTCGACAAATTGCGGTGTGCGGGTTTCGGGACGGCTCGGAATTGCTCTAATCTGCGTTCAAGACCGACAAGAAGCATACCGACGGGAGGCGCCGATGACCATCGCGATGCCAAAGCCGAACCCCAAGATCATGGCGCGGCGGGCCGCGATCGTGGCCGCCATGCGTGCCATCGTGCCGGGCGAGGGCGTGGTCGACGCCGGCGTCGAGATGCGCGTCTTCGAGACCGACGCCCTGACCGCCTATCGCCAGATGCCGCTCGTCGTGGTGCTGCCCGAGACCGTGGCGCAGGTGGCGGCCGTGCTGCGCTACTGCCACGAGAACGAGGTGCCTGTCGTGCCGCGCGGGGCCGGTACGTCGCTGTCCGGCGGCTCGCTGCCGCTGGAAGACGGGGTGCTCCTCGTCCTGTCGCGCTTCAACCGCATCCTCGAGGTCGACTTCGACAACCGCTGCGCCGTGGTGCAGCCGGGCGTGACGAACCTCGGGATCACCAAGGCGGTCGAGCATGCCGGCTTCTACTATGCGCCCGACCCGTCCTCGCAGATCGCCTGCTCGATCGGCGGCAACGTGGCGGAAAATTCGGGCGGGGTGCACTGCCTGAAATACGGCCTAACGGCCAACAACGTTCTCGGCGTCGAGTTCGTCACCATCGAGGGCGAGGTGATCCGCCTCGGCGGCAAGCACCTCGACTCGGAAGGCTACGACCTTCTCGGCCTCCTCACGGGCTCGGAAGGGCTGCTCGGCGTCGTCACCGAGGTCACCGTTCGCATCCTGCAGAAGCCCGAAACGGCGCGCGCCGTCCTGATCGGCTTCCCGACCTCGGAACAGGCCGGGGCCTGCGTCGCCGCGATCATCGCGCGCGGCATCATTCCCGGCGGCATGGAGATGATGGATGCACCCGCGATCCGCGCGGCCGAGGATTTCGTCCATGCCGGCTACCCGCTCGACGTCGAGGCGCTGCTGATCGTCGAGCTCGACGGGCCGGGCGCAGAGGTCGACCATCTCTTGAACGAGGTCGAGGGCATCGCACGCGAGAACGGCGCGACCACCGCGCGCGTCTCGCAGTCGGACGCCGAGCGCATGACCTTTTGGGCCGGCCGCAAGGCGGCGTTCCCGGCGGTGGGCCGCATCTCGCCGGACTATCTCTGCATGGACGGCACGATCCCGCGCAAGGAACTGCCGCGGGTGCTGGCCGGCATGCGCGCCCTGTCGCAGAAGCATCGGCTGGCGGTGGCCAACGTCTTCCATGCCGGCGACGGCAATCTCCACCCCCTGATCCTCTACGACGCCTCGAAGGACGACGAACTGCAGCGCGCCGAGGACTTCGGCGCCGACATCCTGCGCCTGTGCGTCGAGGTCGGCGGCGTGCTCACCGGCGAACACGGTGTCGGCATCGAGAAGCGCGACCTGATGCCCGAGATGTTCGGCGAGGACGATCTCAAGCACCAGCAGCGGGTGAAGTGCGCCTTCGATTCCAGGCACCTCCTCAATCCCGGCAAGATGTTTCCGGTGCTGCACCGCTGCGCCGAACTCGGCCGGCTCCATGTCCATAAGGGGCAGCTGCCCTTTCCCGAGCTTCCCCGGTTCTGATGTCCGCAGCATCCCTCGCGCCTCCGCAAGGCGACATGCTCCGTCCCGGCTCGCCGGAGGAGGTCCTCGAGATCGTCGCTGCGGCGCTCGCCGACGAGACGCCGCTCGCCGTCGAAGGGTCGGGCTCGAAGGCCGGGCTCGGGCGCCCGGTCCAGGCGGCCCGCACGCTCTCGCTGTCAGCGCTGTCCGGCCTCCATTTCTATGAACCGGAAGAACTCGTCCTGTCGGCCCGCGCAGGCACGCCGATCGCGGAAGTCGAGGCGCTGGTCGAGGCGAAGGGGCAGCGCCTCGACTTCGAGCCGATGGACTACGGCCCGCTGCACGGCCGCCCGCGCGGTCTCGGCACCCTCGGCGGCGCGATCGCCTGCAACCTGTCCGGCCCGCGCCGGCTGAAGCAGGGCGCGGCGCGCGATCACGTCCTCGGCCTGTCGGCCGTCTCGGGCCGGGCCGAGGCCTTCAAGGCGGGCGGGCGCGTCGTCAAGAACGTGACGGGCTACGACCTGTCCAAAGGGATGACCGGCTCCTTCGGCACGCTCGCCGTCCTCACCGATCTGACGATCAAGGTGATGCCGAAGCCCCCGGCCGAGACGACGCTGGTGGTGCGCGGCCTCGACGACGAGGCGGCGGCCGGCGCGATGGCCGCGGCGATTGGCTCCTCCGCCGAGGCGTCCGGCGCCGCGCATCTGCCCTACGGCATCCCGGCACGCGTTGCCGAGGGCGCGCTCGGGCGGGAGGCGGCCACCGCGATCCGGCTCGACGGGTTCGGCCCGTCGGTCGAGGCGCGCGCGGCGCACTTAAGCGCCGGTCTCCAGCGCGTCGGGCTGCTCGAGCGGCTGGACGGCGAGGCGTCGGTCGCCTTCTGGCGCGACGTGCGCGACGTCATGCCGTTTGCCGACGGCACCGAGCGACCGGTCTGGCGCATCTCGATGACGCCGACGCGTGCGCCGGGCTTCGTCATGGCGCTGCGGATGCGGCTCGCCGCCGACGCCTTCTACGACTGGCAGGGCGGCCTCGTCTGGCTGCGCCTCGACGGCGGACCGCAAGCCGAGACGGTCCGCACCGAGCTTGCCCGCCACGGCGGCGGCCACGCGACCCTCGTGCGCGCCAGCCTTTCCGACCGGGCGGCGGTGCCGGTATTCCAGCCCCAGCCCGGCCCGCTCGCGGCTTTGTCGCAGCGCCTGAAGGACCAGTTCGACCCCAAGGGCATCCTCAATCCCGGAAGGATGGGATAACGTGGCCGAGCAATCGATGGAGATCGGCATGAGGTCGGATCAGGTCTTTTCCCGCGACCCGGACGTCTTGTCGGGTGCGGTCGTCTTCACCGGCACTCGCGTTCCAGCCGAAGCGCTGTTCGAAAACCTTGCGGACGGCATGTCGCTCGACGAATTTTTGGAGAACTTCCCGACCGTGCAGCGCTGGCAGGTCGAAGCCGCTCTTCACCTCGTGACGGAGCGGGTCGACCGGTTGGTTGCCTGACCGTGAGGGTCGTTCTCGACAAGGCACTCCCCAGAAAGCTGGCCAGCCTACTCACCGAGGCCAGGTGCTTAGTCGAACCGTTTCCGGCGGGTTGGAAAGGGCTCAAGGATGGGGACCTTCTCACGGCGATGCAGGCGGAGGGTTGCGCCGTACTTTTGACCTGCGATCGTAACATGGCGCATCAACAGACCTTCAGCGATCGGGCACTGGCTTTGATCGTCGTTCCAGGCCAGCGCCTTCACGTCCTCGCTACCATGGTCGAGGAGATCGTCCATGCAGTCAGGACCGCCCGACCCGGCACCGTGACAACGGTCGGCTCCCGGGGCCGTGTCTGAAATCAGGAGCGCCGCGTCACCATGCAAACCGCCTTTTCCCCGCAAGCCCTGCGTGATCCGGATACGGCCCATACGGAAGGGATCGTGCGCAAGTGCGTGCATTGCGGCTTCTGCACGGCGACCTGTCCGACCTATGTCACGCTTGGCAACGAGCTCGATTCCCCGCGCGGGCGCATCTACCTCGTCAAGGAGATGCTGGAGAACAACCGGCCGGCGGACGAGAAGACGGTCACCCATATCGACCGCTGCCTGTCCTGCCTCGCCTGCATGACGACCTGCCCGTCCGGCGTGAATTACATGCATCTCGTCGATCACGCGCGGGTGCATATCGAGCGGACCTACCGGCGCCCGATGCCCGACCGGCTGATCCGATGGCTTCTTGCCAAGGTGCTGCCCTATCCCGGCCGCTTCCGCCTCGCGCTCCAAGCCGCGCGCCTCGGGCGGCCGTTCGCGGGCGTGCTCGACGGGATCAAGCCGCTCAAACCCCTTGCGGCCATGCTGAGGCTTGCCCCGGCCAGCCTGCCGGCCGCGCCGGTGCGGCCGGTCGCGAGCGCGGCCAAGGCCGCGGTCAGGGAACGGCGCGTTGCGATCCTCGCCGGCTGCGCCCAGTCGGTGCTCGATCCCGGCATCAACGCCGCCACCGTCCGGCTCCTGGGGCGGCTCGGCATCGAGGTCGTCTCGCCGCCGGGCGAGGGATGCTGCGGGGCGCTCGTCCACCACATGGGGCGCGAGAACGAGGCGCTCGGCTTCGCGCGGCGACTCGTCGACGCCTGGACCGCCGAGATCGAGGGGCGGGGGCTCGAGGCCATCGTGATCACGGCGTCGGGCTGCGGCACGACGATCAAGGACTACGGCCATATGCTGCGGCTCGATCCGGCCTATGCCGAGAAGGCCGCGCGCGTCTCGGCGCTGGCGAAGGACGTGACGGAGTATCTGGCGAGGCTCGACCTGCCCCTGCCCGAGCGGCCGGTCGACGCCGTCGTCGCCTATCATTCCGCCTGCTCGATGCAGCACGGGCAGAAGATCGGCCAGGCGCCGAAGGTGCTTCTGGCGCAGGCCGGCTTCACGGTCCGCGACGTGCCGGAGGGGCACCTGTGCTGCGGCTCGGCCGGGACCTACAACATCCTTCAACCGGAGATTTCGGCAAAGCTGCGCGACCGCAAGGTCGCCAACATCGAAAGCATCCGGCCCCATATCATCGCGACCGGCAATATCGGCTGCATGACGCAGATCGGCTCGGCCACCGCGATCCCGATCGTCCACACGGTCGAGCTTCTCGACTGGGCCTTCGGAGGCGAGAAGCCCGCCGCGCTCGAAGGCTTCACGCCGCGCCCTGCTGCCGTGGCGGCGGAGTAGGAACGGCAAACGGCCCGCGCGAGGGCGGGCCGTTCGAGGAGGTTGGGAGGGCTGCGATCAGCCGAAGACGCCGGCGAAGAGGCCGGGCTTCCGGCCGGCCGGACGCACGGTGCCGGTCTCTTGGACAAGACGGTTCGGCTGGCCCGGGCCGATGACGACGACCTTGGTGCCGCGCTTGGCGCGCTCGTAGAGGTGGGCGACGTCGTCGTTCATCATGCGGATGCAGCCCGACGACATGTTGAGGCCAATGGTCCAGGGCTGGTTGGTGCCGTGGATGCGGAACATCGAGTCGCCGCCGCCGCGATAGAGATACATGGCGCGCGCGCCGAGCGGATTTTCCGGGCCGCCCGGCATGTAGGCCGGCAGGATGCGGCCCTTCGCCTTCTCGCGCACGCGCATGGCGGCCGGCGGTGTCCAGCCCGGCCATTCGG
>NZ_CAJYIU010000286.1 GCF_913775355.1 uncultured Aureimonas sp. | reverse complement strand
TCCATCTGGACAGCGTGGACCGCGTGGAAGCGGGCGCGGTGATCCTGAACCGGACGACCGCGCAGGCGCAGGACGAATGGGGGGTCGAAGCCGTCGGCGGCGAACCGGGTTTGGCCGACGAGCACGGGGCACAGCCGGGCTCCGCGACCGCTGGCCCCTGATCCTTCGCGCTAGAACACGGCGCACCGGCACCGGAGGGTGCCGGCGCCGAACCGGAGAACGATACTCATGGACAGCATGCCCAAAGGCTCCAGCGCGCTGCTGCGCATCTGGCACGTTCTTTTCTGCGGAAGCGAAGGCGTCGGAATGACCAGATTGATGGTCTTCCTCGCCGCCTATGTCCTCGTCGGCGGTCTGATCTTCGCCTTCGCCACGCGCTGACGGCAGACCAAACCGCCTACGCCGGCGGTCAGACCGCGCGCAGCCGCATCTGCCGGTTCACGCGCAGGGCGATCAGCGTGCAGACCGCGCCGGACAGGAGGTAGATGCCGACGGCGATGAGACCGAACTTGCTGGTCGCCCCGAGTGCGACCAGAGGCGCGAAGCCGGCGCCGATGAGCCAGGCGAGGTCGGTGGTAAGAGCCGAACCCGTGTAGCGGTCGCGCCCCGCGAAGTTCGACGCGACGGCGCCCGCGGACTGACCGTGCGACAGTCCGAGAAGCGCGAAGCCGATCATGATGAAGGCGGTCTGCGCCGTCGTGCCGCCGCCCAGAAGGAACGGCGTCGCCACGCTGAAGGCCGCGATGGCGATGGCGCAGGCGCCCAGATGCGTGCGCCGACCGACGCGATCGGCGATCGAGCCGGACAGAAGGATGCAGACGAGACAGATCGCCGCGCCGCCGAGCTGCATCAGCAGGAACTCGCCGGGCGAGCGGTTCGAGAAGATGTCGACGTAGGAGATCGGGAAGATCGTGACGAGGTGGAACAGCGCGAAGCTCGCCAGCGGGACGAAGGCACCCACGAGCACCGCGTTGCCCTGCTTGGCGACGAGCTCCTTCACGCTGACCGGCGTCAGGTCGCGGCTCTCGTAGAGCTCGGCATACTCTTCCGTCGCGATCAGGCGAAGACGGGCGAAGAGCGCCACGACGTTGATCGTGAAAGCGACGAAGAACGGGTAGCGCCAGCCCCAGCCGAGGAAGTCCTCGGCCGCGAGGTTGAGGTAGAAGAAGGCGAAGAGCGAGCTCGCGAGGATGAAGCCGATCGGCGTGCCGAGCTGCGGCAGCATCGCATACCAGGCGCGGTGCTTCTCCGGTGCGTGCATGGCGAGGAGCGATGCCAGACCATCCCAGGCACCGCCGAGCGCGAACCCCTGCCCCAGGCGGAAGACGATGAGGGCTGCCACCGCCCACATGCCCGCCGACTGGTATCCCGGCAGGAAGGCGATGGCCGCGGTCGAGCCGCCGAGAAGGAAGAGCGCGATGGTCAGCTTGACGCCGCGTCCGTGCCGGCGGTCGACCTCCATGAACAGGATCGAGCCGAACGGGCGGGCGATGAAGGCGAGGCCGAAGACGGCGAACGCGTAGAGCGTGCCGGTCAGCTTGTCGGCGAACGGGAACATCAGGGCGGGGAAGACGATCACCGACGCGATGCCGTAGACGAAGAAGTCGAACGCCTCCGAGGCGCGTCCGATCACGACGCCGATCGCCAGTTCGCCGGGCGACACATGGCCGTCGGTCGAGACGAGACGGGCGTCGCGTTCCATTCCCGTGGACGAGGCCACTGATTGGTTCGGCGTCGACATGCCGCAGCTCCTGAGAATTGGGGCGTAATGCCCGCCCGCTAAATTTATGGCGTGCTCCGATGCCGAATAGGTCGCCCGCTGCATATTCGTCAAACGAAGCGCGGTTGGACAAAACGTCCAATCCCCATTCCGCACCGCAAAACATACATCGCGGAACAAGACATCGGGACTGAGATGGTCGTTTTGCTCCAGAGATCCTTGCGCGCCCTGGCCGTGCTGCCGCTCCTGCTGATCCTCGGCGGGTGTAACCTTGTGGTGATGAACCCCTCCGGCTTCATCGCCAACCAGCAGGCCAACCTCATCCTCATCTCGACCGGCCTGATGCTCCTCATCATCGTGCCGGTGATCACGGCGACGCTCTGGTTCGCCTGGCGCTACCGGGCCAGCAATCCGGATGCGAAATACGACGGCGACTGGCATCACTCGACGCGCCTCGAAGTGCTGATCTGGACCGCGCCGCTGATGATCATCATCGCGCTCGGCGCCGTGACCTGGATCTCGACGCACCTTCTCGATCCCTACCGGCCGCTCGACCGCATCGACGCCGTCCGCCCTGTGACCGCCGAGACACCGCCGATCACGGTGGAGGTCGTCGCGCTCGACTGGAAGTGGATGTTCTTCTACCCCGAATACGGGATCGCGACCGTCAACGAGTTGGCCGCGCCGGTGGACCGGCCGATCAACTTCAAGATCACGTCCAGCGCGATCATGAACACGTTCTACGTACCCGCGCTCGCCGGCATGATCTACGCGATGCCCGGCATGGAGACGAAGCTCCACGCCGTGATCAACAAGCCGGGCGTCTACGAGGGCATGTCGGCCAACTATTCCGGCGCCGGCTTCTCGAACATGCACTTCAAGTTCCACGGCCTCGCCCAGGGCGATTTCGACGCCTGGGTCGAGAAGGTGCGCAGCGAGGGGCAGCCGCTCGACCGCGCGCGCTACCTCGAGGTCGAGAAGCCGAGCGAGGCGGAGCCAGTCCACTATTATTCGAGCGTCGAGGACGGACTCTACAAGGCGGTGCTCAACATGTGCACGGCGCCCGGCAAGATGTGCATGGACGAGATGATGCACATCGACATGCAGGGCGGTGCAGGTGTCGAAAGTGCCCAGAACCGCGACCGCCTGATCTACGACGGCCATCGCAATCACGACGGCGCCGGGCACGGTCCGGAGGGTTACGCCGGCGCGTCCGGCGGAAGCGAAGCGCAGGGCGCGACCTTCCCGGCCTCCGGGCGCCAGTCCCGCTCGCAGGAGACGCCGGACGGCGTTGCCCCCATGGGCTCATCCGGCGGCTCCGGTCACGAAGGCCACGACGGTATGAGTGGCATGAGTGGCATGGACGGACATGAAGGTCACGGCGCCTCGTCCGGGGGCGGCGAGATCGCACCGAACCAACTGAACCAGACGAACTGACCGACGGCCGGGGTTCCTCCCAGCCCCGGCTCGAAACAGCGCGAACCAGCGGATCCGACCGATGTTTTCCAATATGGATCTACAGCAACTGGTATTCGGGCGCCTGACGCTCGATGCCATTCCCCTCCACGATCCCATCCTGATCGTGACGTTCAGCGTGGTCGCCATCGGCGGCACGGCGCTGGTCGCCGCGCTGACCTACTACAAACTGTGGGGCTACCTCTGGAAGGAGTGGTTCACCACCGTCGATCACAAGAAGATCGGCATCATGTACTGCATCCTGGCGATCGTGATGCTGCTGCGCGGCTTCTCCGACGCCATCCTGATGCGCACGCAGCAGGCCATCGCCTTCGGCGCGAACGAGGGATACCTTCCCCCGCACCACTACGACCAGATCTTCACCGCCCACGGCGTGATCATGATCTTCTTCGTGGCGATGCCCTTCATCACCGGCCTGATGAACTACGTCGTGCCGCTGCAGATCGGCGCGCGCGACGTCGCCTTCCCCTTCCTCAACAACTTCTCGTTCTGGATGACGGTCGGCGGCGCGGTGATGGTGATGTTCTCGCTGTTCGTCGGCGAGTTCGCGCGCACCGGTTGGCTGGCGATGCCGCCGCTGTCGGGACCGGCCTATTCGCCGGGCGTCGGCGTCGACTACTACATCTGGGCCCTGCAGATCGCGGGCGTCGGCACATTGCTCTCGGGCATCAACCTCATCGTCACGATCGTGAAGATGCGCGCTCCCGGCATGACGATGATGAAGATGCCGGTCTTCTGCTGGACGTCGCTCTGCACCAACGTCCTCATCGTCGCCGCCTTCCCGGTGCTGACGGCGGTGATGACGCTGCTCTCGCTGGATCGCTACGTCGGGACGAACTTCTTCTCGAACGACCTCGGCGGCAATCCGATGATGTATGTCAACCTCATCTGGATCTGGGGTCACCCGGAGGTCTACATCCTGATCCTGCCGGCCTTCGGCATTTTCTCCGAGGTCGTCTCGACCTATTCCTCGAAGCGTCTCTTCGGCTACGCCTCGATGGTCTACGCGACGGTCGTCATCACCATCCTCTCCTACCTCGTCTGGCTCCACCACTTCTTCACGATGGGCTCGGGCGCCAGCGTGAACTCGTTCTTCGGCATCACGACGATGATCATCTCGATCCCGACGGGCGCGAAGATCTTCAACTGGCTGTTCACGATGTATCGCGGGCGCATCCGGTTCGACGTGCCGATGCTGTGGAGCCTCGGCTTCATGGTCACCTTCGTGATCGGCGGCATGACCGGCGTGCTCCTCGCCGTTCCCCCAGCGGACTTCGTGCTGCACAACTCGCTGTTCCTTGTGGCGCACTTCCACAACGTCATCATCGGCGGCGTGCTGTTCGGCCTCTTCGCCGGCGTGAACTACTGGTTCCCGAAGGCCTTCGGCTTCAAGCTCGACGAGTTCTGGGGCAAGATGAGCTTCTGGTTCTGGCTCACGGGCTTCTGGTTCGCCTTCGCGCCGCTCTACGTGCTCGGCCTGATGGGCGTGACGCGCCGGATGAACCACTTCGACGATCCGTCGCTGCAGATCTGGTTCGTCATCGCGGCCTTCGGCGCCTTCTTGGTAGCGCTCGGCATCGCCTCGTTCCTGATCCAGATCTACGTGAGCATCAAGAACCGCGACAAGCTGCGCGACGTGACGGGAGACCCGTGGGGCGGGCGCACGCTGGAGTGGGCGACGTCCTCGCCCCCGCCGGCCTACAACTTCGCCTTCACCCCAATGATCCACGACGGCGATGCCTGGTGGGACATGAAGCGCCGCGGCTACGTGCGCCCGCTCACCGGCTTCCGTCCCGTCCACATGCCCGCGAACACGGGTGCGGGCGTGATCCTGGCCGGCCTGTCGGTGGCCTGCGGCTTCGCCCTCGTGTGGTACATCTGGTGGCTGGCCGCCCTGTCCTTCGTCGCCATCCTCGGAACGACGATCGTGCACAGCTTCAACTACAAGCGCGATTTCTACATCCCGGCCGATGAAGTGGCCCGGGCCGAGCAGGAGCGCACGCAGCTTCTGGCGACATCGGGAGTCTGATCGATGGCCCACGCAAACGCGGTGTCCGCTGCCGGCGTCCAGAGCGACGAGCTGAAGTTCTACGTCGCGGAAGAGGAGGGCCACGCCGAGGGCGGGACCCTTCTCGGCTTCTGGCTCTACCTGATGAGCGACTGTCTCATCTTCGCGGTGCTCTTCGCCTGCTACGGCGTCTACGGGCGCTCCTATGCGGCCGGCCCCTCGGGGGCCGACCTCTTCGAGCTCGAGCTCGTCGCCGTCTCGACCGCCCTCCTCCTCGTATCGTCGATCACTTACGGCATGGCGATGCTGGCGATGGAGAAGGGGTCCAAGGGACTGACGCTGGCTTGGCTTGCCGTGACCGGCGTCTTCGGTCTCGGCTTCCTCGGTGCCACGGCCTACGAGTTCCACCACCTGATCGAGATCGGCGCCGGACCGCAGCGTTCGGCCTTCCTGTCCTCGTTCTTCGCGCTCGTCGGCACCCACGCGCTCCACGTCGCCTTCGGCGCTCTGTGGCTGGTCGTGCTGATGGCGCAGGTGGTCTGGAAGGGCCTGATCCCGGAAAACCGCCGCCGCCTGATGTGCCTGTCAATGTTCTGGCACTTCCTCGACGTCGTGTGGATCGGCGTCTTCTCCTTCGTCTACCTCATGGGGTCGCTGGCATGAGCGAGAAGCATCACGGGGCTCACGTCGAGGTTCTGCACGACCACCACGAAGCCGGCCACGGCAGCTTCAAGGGCTATCTCACCGGCTTCGTCCTGTCGGTGATCCTCACGGCGATCCCGTTCTGGCTGGTGATGGGCGACGTCTTCGCGTCGACCCGCGTCACCGCCTTCGTGGTCATGGCCTTCGCGGCCGTGCAGATCGTGGTCCACATGGTCTACTTCCTGCACATGAACACGAAGTCAGAAGGCGGCTGGAACATGCTCGCCCTGATCTTCACCGTGGTGATCCTCATCATCACCATCGCCGGTTCGCTGTGGGTGATGTACCACCTCAACACGAACATGATGCCGGCGATGCAGCATGACATGAGCCAGATGCCGTGACCGACGCCCGGCGCACGGCGCCGGGGCCGGACGCCTCGAACGCGGCGGGGCGGCCTCGAAGCCGCCTCTCCCTCCTTCTTCTCGGCGCCGCCGGGCTTCTCGTCTTCGTGGCGCTCGTCGGCCTCGGCGTCTGGCAGGTCCAGCGCCTGTCCTGGAAGCTCGATCTCATCCAGCGGGTCGAGGCCCGCGTGAACGCCCCGCCGGCCGCTCCCCCTCCCCCCGCGCAATGGACCTCGTTCGACGGTCCGGGCGAGGAGTATCGGCGGGTGCGGCTCGAGGGCTCCTTCCGCAACGACCGCGAGACGTTCGTTCAGGCCCTGACGGAACTCGGATCGGGCTTCTGGGTGATGACGCCCTTCGTGACGTCCGACGGCGCCACGATCCTCGTCAACCGCGGTTTCGTGCTGCCGGATCGCCGAGACCCGGCGACCCGCGCCGCCGGGCAACAGCCGGAACCCGTGACCATCACCGGACTCCTCCGCCTCGACGAGCCGGGCGGCGGGTTCCTGCGATCGAACGATCCCGCCGCAGATCGCTGGTTCTCGCGCGACGTCGCGGCGATCGCCGAGAAGCGCGGGCTCGGGCCCGTCGCGCCGTTCTTCGTCGACCAGTCGGCCGGCGAGACGCCGGGTGGCGTTCCCGTTGGAGGTCTGACGGTCGTCGCCTTCCGCAACCACCACCTCGTCTACGCGCTGACTTGGTTCGCGCTTGCCGCCATGCTGGCCGGCGCCGGCGTCTGGATCGCGCGCGACGAGCGCCGCCGCCGCGCGGCATGGCGCATGGCCGGGGCCGGCGAGTGAGTGCGCCCTTCGATGGCGCCGCGCCGGTCCCGCCCGCAACGCGTCTTGCCGAGATGCGCGCCCGTCTCCTGCACGGCGTCCCGCTCGAAGACTCGGCCGGGCGCAAGAATCTCCTCCTCCTGATCCAGCTGCGCTGGATCGCGGCGGCGGGGCAGATCGCCAGCATCGCCTTCGTCATGCTGTTCCTCGGCGTCACCGTCCCCATCACCCCAATGCTCGGCGTGATCCTCGGGCTCGTCCTTCTCAATCTCGGCAGCCTCCTGCGCCTTCGGCTGAAGCGCGGGGTGACGAACCTCGAGCTCTTCGCCGCCCTCCTCTTCGACGTCGCGGGACTGACCGCGCAGCTCTATCTCAGCGGCGGCGCCGCCAATCCCTTCACCTCGCTCTACCTTCTCCAGGTGACGCTCGGCGCGGTGCTCTTGAAACCCTGGTCGTCGATCGCGCTCGTTCTGGTCACGGTGCTTTGCTTCGCCGGTCTCACGACGAACTACCGCCCACTCGAATTCGTCGAGCAGGAGGGGCTCGGGCTGATGAGCCTGCACATCATCGGCATGCTCATCTGCTTCGCGCTGAACGCGGCGCTGCTGGTCGTCTTCGTCACGCGGATCGGCAACAACATCCGCGAGCGCGACGCGCGCCTTGCGGACCTGCGCCAGCACGCGGCGGAAGAGGACCACATCGTGCGCATGGGCCTTCTGGCCTCCGGGGCGGCGCACGAACTCGGCACCCCGCTCTCGACCCTTTCGATCATCCTCGGCGACTGGCGCCGGATGCCCTCGCTCACCGCCAACCCCGAACTCGCCGACGAGATCGAGGCGATGCAGGCCGAGGTCCGACGCTGCAAGTCGATCGTCACCCATATCCTCATGTCGGCCGGCGAGGCGCGCGGTCTTGAAGCGGGCATGACCACGATGCACCAGTTCCTCGACGGACTGGCGGCCGACTGGCGCGCGACGCGGCCCAACGCAAACCTCCGCTACGAGAACAGCTTCGATCGCAACATGCCGATCGTCTCGGAATCGACGCTGCGGCAGGTCGTCTTCAACGTCCTCGACAACGCCTACGAGGTCTCGCCGGACCGCATCCTGTTCCACGCCGCCCGCG
>NZ_CAJYIU010000285.1 GCF_913775355.1 uncultured Aureimonas sp. | reverse complement strand
CGAGCCGGTCGCCCACGACGAGGAACGGCGGGGCGAAGGGGATATGATTTCCGATGCCGGTTTCCAGGATGCGCAGCATGGCGGGCACACCGCCGCCCTCCGCCTCGTCGAGGCGTGCCATGTCGCGATAGGGCGCTTCGGCCGCTTCCAGCACTAGGCGCGGGAACTCGCCGCGGCCCTGGATGCCCGGCCAGTAATAGAGGTCGTAGCGTTCGCTCATGGTGTCGGTCTCCGGTGGCGGATCGACCCGAAAGCTTGCGCCGCCGGGATCGAGTTAAATGGAGAACGCGCCCGAAACGAACGAAGCCGGCCCTGAGGCCGGCTTGGGAACTTGCGCTGTCGGGGCCGGTCAGGCCGCGAGGATCTCCGGCTCGGGCGCCTTCGCACCCGTCATCAGCGCCACGGCATCCGACATCGTGATCGACTTCGGGTCGACCACGCACAGGCGCTTCGAGAGCCGATGGATGTGGATGCGGTCGGCGATCTCGAAAACGTGCGGCATGTTGTGTGAGATCAGGACGATCGGCAGGCCGCGCGCGCGCACCTCGAGGATGAGGTCGAGAACCTTGCGAGATTCCTTGACGCCGAGCGCCGCGGTCGGCTCGTCGAGGATCAGGACCTTCGAGCCGAAGGCCGCCGCGCGTGCCACCGCGACGCCCTGGCGCTGGCCGCCCGACAAGGTTTCCACCGCCTGGTCGATGTTCTGGATCGTCATCAGCCCGAGTTCGGACAGCTTCTCGCGGGCGATCTTGCGCATGCGCGGCTTGTCGAGCATGCGCAGATAGGAGCCGAGCGGCCCCTGGCGGCGCAGCTCGCGGCCGAGGAACATGTTGTCGGCGATCGAGAGGGCGGGCGAGAGCGCCAGCTGCTGGTAGACCGTCTCGATGCCGGCATCGCGCGCGGCTTGCGGGTTGGCGAAGGTGACGGGCTTTCCGTCGAGGCGGATCTCGCCGGCGTCGGGCGTCACCGCGCCCGACAGGGCCTTGATGAGGGTCGACTTGCCGGCGCCGTTGTCGCCGATCACGGCGAGGATCTCGCCGGGATAGAGGTCGAAGTCGGCGTTGTCGATCGCCACCACGCGGCCGTAGCGCTTGTTGAGGCCGCGGGCCTGGAGAACGGGTTGGGTGCCGTACTGAACCATTACGCCGAGACCTTTCTGATCCACTGGTCGGCCGCCACGGCCAGAATGATGAGAGCACCGACGGTTAGGCGTGTCCACTGCGGATCGGTGCCGTAGATGCGCAGTCCCATGGCGAAGACGCCGACGATGAGCGCGCCGACCAGCGTGCCGAGCACGGAGCCGCGTCCGCCGAAGAGCGAGGTGCCGCCGATCACCACCGCGGTGATCGCCTGGATGTTGGCCTCGTAGCCCGAGGTCGGCGAGACGGAGCCGATGCGCCCGATCAGCGCCCAGCCGGCGAAGGCGCAGATGAGACCCGACACGGCGTAGACCGAGATCAGCACCTTGTTGGAGCGGATGCCCGACAGGCGCGCGGCGTCCTCGTCGTCGCCGATCGCGTAAACGTGGCGGCCCCAGGAGGTGTAGTTGAGGATGTAGTAGAACAGCGCGACGAGGATGAGCACGCTCACGACGGCGTAGGTGAAGATAGCGCCGCCGAGCTGGAACGTGTTGCCGAGGAACTGGAGGAGGGGCGCCTGCGCCTCGACATCCTGCGCCCGGATCGTCGCGTTCTGGGTGTAGATGAAGTTGATCGCCTCGTAGACGAACCACATGCCGAGCGTGACGATGAAGGGCGGCAGCTTCACCTTGGCGACGAGCACGCCGTTGATCGCGCCGCAGAGCGTGCCGACGGCGAAGCCGACGAGGATCGCGATCGGGGCTGGGACGCCCATGCCGACCGCGAGGTTGCCCATGATCACCGAGGACAGAACCATGATCGCGCCGACCGACAGGTCGATGCCGGCGGTAAGGATGATCAGCGTCTGCGCGACGCCGACGATGCCGACGATCGCGACCTGCTGGAGGATCAGCGTCATCGTGAAGGCATTGAAGAAGCGCTGGCCGATCAGGAGGCCGAACACCATGATGCCGAACAGGAGGACGATGATCGGCACCATCGTCGGGTTGCCGTGCAGGAAATGCTGGAGATGCTGCAGCGGGGTCCGGCCGTGGCCGGAGAAGTCGGCGACGCGCGTATCGCTCTTGGCGAGGCCGGATTCGAAGTCGCTGCCCTTCGTGGACGTGGTGTCGCTCATGGAACGAGGCCTCCCGGGGGCTGATGGCCGGTTCTGGCGCCGGCGTGCGCCTGGTGGATCCCTTGAGCGACACGGGTGGCCCGTCGGGACGAGAAAGCGATGGGCGCGTGGGCGCTCAACGTCAGAACGGGAAGCCCGGAGGCTTCCCGCAGTCTCAACGGGGGATCAGCCCCAGCAGGCCTTGGCGGCGGCCGTGGTGTCCATCGACTTCACGCCGTCCGCCGGCTTGTCGGTGACGAGGTCGACGCCCGTGTTGGTGATCTCGAGACCGGCCGAAGCCTCCGGCTTCTTGCCGCTCTCGGCGAAGGTCTTCACCGCCTCGACGCCCATCGACGCCATCTTCAGCGGATACTGCATCGAGGTCGCGCCGATCACGCCGTCCTTGACGTTGGCGACGCCCGGGCAGCCGCCGTCGACGGAGACGATCGTCACCTTGTCGGCGAGGCCGAGGCCCTTCAGCGCCTCGTAGGCGCCGGCCGCCGCCGGCTCGTTGATCGTGTAGACGAGGTTGATCGTCGGATCCTTCTGGAGAAGGTTCTCCATGGCCTGACGGCCGCCTTCCTCGTTGCCGTTGGTCACGTCGTGGCCGACGATGCGCTTGTCGTCCTCGTCGCCGACGACGTCCTTGTTCTTCACGTCGATGCCGAAGCCCTGCATGAAGCCCTGGTCGCGCAGGACGGCGACGGAGGGCTGCTGCGGGGTGAGGTCGAGGAAGGCGATCTTCGCGTTCTCGGCTTCTGTGCCCATCTTGGCCTTGGCCCACTGGCCGATCAGGACGCCCGCCTCGAAGTTGTCGGTCGCGAACGTCGCGTCGGCGGCGGAAAGCGGCTCGAGCGGGGTGTCGAGCGCGATCACGATGAGGCCGGCGTCGCGAGCCTTCTTCGTCGAGGAGGCGATCGCCTTGGTGTCGGAGGCGGCGATCAGGATACCCTTGGCGCCGGCCGCGATGCAGCTCTCGATCGCCTGGACCTGGCTGTCGTGGTCACCGTCGACGCGGCCCGCATACGACTGCAGGTTGATGCCGAGCTCCTTCGCCTTGGCCTCGGCGCCTTCCTTCATCTTCACGAAGAACGGGTTCGTGTCCGTCTTGGTGATGAGGCAGACGGTCATCGGCGACTGGGCGGACGCGCCGGCCGTCATGGCGGCGAGACCGAGAGCGCCGAGCGCGGCGGATGCAAGAAAACGACGAATGGCCAAGGACGATCTCCCGAAACTGGATGCGACGCCCGTCATGGCGTCCCGTCGGGCGGCTCTCCTCGTCCGCGCCGAACAGGGAGCATCCAACAGCCTCGGGTTATACCTGTCAATCGATAACTCACGAAGATTTATTTATTGACAGGTTTTTCCTGTTGGTGAAGGTTGATCTATCGCCGCCCGGTCCGGCGGCCAGGGGACCCTATCCATGAACGATGCGAACCTGCCCGGCCTCGAGTCGCCGGCTGGCTCCGTTCGCGAAGCAACCGACGAGCGCCTACGCGGCTCGAATCAGGCGGGCCTGCGCGCCCACAACGAGCGGGCCGTACTGTCCCTGATCCGACGGCACGGCGAACTCGCCAAGTCGCAAATCGCACGCCTGTCCGGTCTCTCGCCGCAGACGGCCTCCGTCATCATGCGCTCGCTGGAGGCGGAGGGGCTGGTGCTCGCGGGCGAGCCGCGGCGCGGCCGCGTCGGCCAGCCGTCGGTGCCGATGCGTCTCAACCCGGATGGCGCCTTCGCCTTCGGTCTGAAGCTCGGGCGGCGCACCAGCGAGATCGTTCTGATGGATTTCGTCGGCCAAGTGCGCGATTCGCGCGACGTCCTCTACCGCTTCCCGCGCCGCGCCGAGATCCAGTCCTTCGTCGAGCGCGGCGTCGCCGATCTGCGCGCCGGCCTGCCGCCGGCCCTTCGCCGGCGCATCGCCGGGCTCGGGGTCGGCATGCCGTTCGAGCTCTGGTCCTGGGGCGAGGCCAACGGCGCGCCGGCCGGCGAGATGGAGGAGTGGCGGCATCTCGACATGGCGGGCGAACTGGAGACCCTGACCGGCGAGGCGGTCTACATCGCCAACGACGTGACGGCCGCCTGCGGCGCCGAGCAGGCGTTCGGCACGATCGATTCGGCCGACTACATCTACTTCTTCGTCGGCGCCTTCGTCGGCGGGGGCATCGTCATCGACGGCACGCTCGTCTCGGGGCGCACCGGCAATGCCGGGGCGCTCGGCTCGATGCCGGTGCCCGCGCCCGGCGGCGGTCGTCACCAGCTGATCCATGCCGGCTCGATCCATGTCCTGGAGCGCCGCGTCGAGGAAGCCGGGCGCTCGGCGGTCGAGCTTTGGCGCAAGGACGCCGACTGGACCGGGCTCGGGGACCTTCTGGAGGCCTGGATCGCGGAAGCCGCAGAGGGGCTCGCCCATGCGATCGCGTCGGCCGTCTCGGTCTACGACTTCGAGAAGGCGGTGATCGACGGCAGCTTTCCCGCCTCGGTGCGCGCCCGTCTGACGGAGGCGACGCGGCAGGCGCTCGGCCGGATCGACCTGCAAGGACTGCCGCCCGTCGCGGTCGTCGAGGGCACGATCGGCCGTGCGGCCCGCGAGGTCGGCTCGGCGAGCCTGCCCTTCTTCGCCAAATTCTTTCTCGACCACCGCGTGCTGCTCGCCGACCGCTGACAACGCAGCGCCACGGGCCGCGCCGGTCAACGGCTATTCGATCTTGCGAATGCGCCCGTCGGTCGAGGCGGTGTAGGGCGAGCGGCCGTCCTGGAGATAGGCGACCACGGCGTCCTCCATGTTGGGCCCGAAGTCGTAGGCGTTCTCGGCCTTCGTGGCGAACACGGCGTAGCCGTCGCCGCCCTGGCGCAGGAAGTTGTTGGAGACGACCGTGTAGGTCGCGGCCAGGTCGATCGGCTGCCATTCGCCGGCAGCCGACTTCACGCGCACCGCCTTCACGCGGTCGACGCCCGCCTTGCCCTTGCGCGACCAGTCGAACTGGAGGCCCGCCACCTGCGGGAAGCGACCGGCACCCTCCTCGACCTGGCTGACGCCGTTCTCCAGCGCCGCCTTGATGTCGGCCCCGGTCAGCTGGAAGGTCGCCAGCGTGTTCTGGAAGGGGAGGACCGTCAGCACCTCGCCCATGGTGATCGGCCCGGCGTCGATCGAGGCGCGCACGTTGCCGCCGTTGCCGATGGCGATCGTGGTGCCCTGGTCCTTGGTGCGGTCGAGGATCGCGTCGGCGACGAGGTTGCCCATCTGGCATTCGGCGACGCGGCAGGTGTCGCGCTGGCCGTCGATCGGGGCGGCAGCTTCAGCGACCACCTTGGCCTTGATCTCCTCCAGCGGCTTGGCAAGCTCCGCGACGCGCGCCTTGATCGCCGCATCCTCGGGCACCGAGGCGTCGAGAAGGATCGGCGCCCCGTCCGCCTTCGTCACGCGGCCTTCGTCGTCGAAGGAGACGGTGAGCTTGCCGAGATATTTCGAATAGGCATAGGCCTGGACGATCGGAACGTCGCGCCCGTCCGGTCCCTTCACCAGCGTCGGGTAGGGAC
>NZ_CAJYIU010000284.1 GCF_913775355.1 uncultured Aureimonas sp. | reverse complement strand
CGTCTCGTGCTAGGGCATCGGCGACGAGAGCGTGCCGGAGGAGGGCAGCATGAAGAGATCGCGGGTCAACGAGATCATCCGGCAGAGCGACGAGTTCATCCGCTCGTTCGGCTACGTGATGCCGCCGTTCGCCTATCTCTCGCCGGCTGAGATGAAGGCGCGGCGGGATGATCTTTCGGCGGTGGTGGAGCGGCGGCTCGGCTGGGACATCACCGATTACGGGCGCGGCGACTTCGACAATCTCGGCCTGTTCCTGTTCACGACGCGCAACGGCGACAATGCCGACCTGAAGGCGGGGCGGGGCATGCTCTATGCCGAGAAGATCATGATCTCGCGGCAAGATCAGCTCTCGCCGATGCACCGGCACGATCTGAAGGCCGAGGACATCATCAACCGGGGCGGGGCGACGCTGGCGCTGAAGCTCTACACGGCGGGGCCGGACGGCGAGATCGACAAGTCGCTGCCGGTGAACGTCGTCACCGACGGCATGCGGCGCCAGATGAAGGGCGGCGACATCCTGCGTCTGTCACCGGGCGAGAGCGTGACCTTGATGCCGCGCACCGACTGGCACGCCTTCTGGGGCGAGGGCGGGGACGTTCTCATCGGCGAGGTCTCGACCGTCAACGACGACCTGACCGACAACGTCTTCGCCGAGCCGATCGGGCGCTTTGCCGAGATCGAGGAGGACGAGGCGCCGCTCCACCTTCTTGTCTCCGACTACGACAAGTGGCTGGGCAATCAGCGATAACTGTGGACGCCGGGCGGCGCGGGACTCCTGATCGGGCACCCGCTCCGCTAGATTAGGGCTTCCTCGACCATGAACATCGCGGGCCCGTGCGCTGAGCCGTGCGGGGCCGTTCGCATTCTCGGAGTGAAGCCGTTTGACCAAGGTCGCCGTCGATCTCGGAACGACCGCCACGGGCGAGCCGGCGGAGATGGACCTGGAGGAGCTCCTGTCCACGCGCCTGCTCGTGCAGGGCAATTCCGGCTCGGGGAAGTCGCACCTCTTCCGCCGCATTCTGGAGCAGAGCGCCGGCTGGGTGCAGCAGGCGATCATCGATCCGGAAGGCGACTTCGTGTCCTTCTCCGACCGGTTCGGCCATGTCGTGGTGGACGCCGACCGGACGCCGGCCGAGCTCGCCCGCATCGCGACGCGCATCCGCCAGCACCGCGCCTCCGTCGTCCTCAACCTCGAAGGGCTCGATGCCGAGGTGCAGATGAATTGCGCCGCCGCCTTCCTGAACGGCCTGTTCGACGCCGACCGGCACTACTGGTTCCCAATGCTGATCGCGGTGGACGAGGCACAAATCTTCGCGCCGGCGATCGCGGGTGAGGTGGGCGACGAGGCGCGTCGCATCTCGCTCGGCGCGATGACCAACCTCATGTGCCGCGGCCGCAAGCGCGGACTTGCCGGCATGATCGCGACGCAGCGCCTCGCCAAGCTCGCCAAGAACGTGGCTGCGGAAGCCTCGAACTTCCTGATGGGCCGCACCTTTCTCGACATCGACATGGCGCGCGCGGCCGATCTTCTCGGCATGGACCGTCGTCAGGCCGAGCGCTTCCGCGACCTTGAGCCCGGCCATTTCGTGGCACTCGGGCCGGCGTTGTCGCGAAAGCCCATTCCGTTGCGCATCGGCCCGGTCGAGACGGCCGGGCGCTCGGGGCGACCGGTGCTGATGGCGCTGCCCGAGGCGAGCCCGGCCGAGATGGCCGACCTCATCTTCACCGCCGGGGCTGACGAGCCGGTCGCCCTGCCGGCCCCGGTGCGGCGCGAGCCGGCGGTGGCGACCCGCGAGCTTCTGGAGCGCGTGTCGGCGCCGCGCTTTGCCGCGCCCGCCCCGCTGGAGGACGAGCCGCAGGAGGACGAGGAGACGCTGGCCGAGCGCCAGGAGCGGATCGACTCGATCTTCACCGAGCTGATGGCCGATCCGGAGGCGGCGTTCCGCCCCGTCCAGACCCTCTATCAGGACTTCCTCACCCATTGCCGGCTGAAGCGCCTGTCGCCGGGCGCGCTGGATCTTGCGGGCTTCCGGCGCAAGCTCGCGCTGGCGCGTGCCGGCGTCGGGGCCGACGGCGAGGAAGACGAGGCTTGGGGCCAGGTCGTGGCGCGCTCGGAGGAGCTGCCGGAGGACATGCAGGGCGTCTATCTCCTTCTGGCGAAGGCGGCGCGCGACGCCGAGCCCTGCCCGGGCGACGAGGTGCTGGCGCGCGCCTACGGCAGCCATTCGCCCTCGCGCGGGCGCTTCCTCCTGACCTGGATGGCCGAGCGCGGCTACATCGCTGCCGAGACCGACTTTCGCGGCAACCGCGTCGTCACCATCGCCGGCAACAACTGGCGCACCGGGGCGGGCAGCGCCAAGCCGCGCGGGCCCGCCGCCGCCCCGCGCCTTCGCCGCGTGAAATGATGCGCGGGGCGAGGGCTCGTCCCCGCCCGTGATCCGTGCCAGAAGGGCCGCATGTTTCCTGAGACGCTCTGGACCGAAGACCTGATCCTCCGCCCCATCGCCCTCGGCGACACGGGTGCGATCTTCGACGAGTACGCGCAGGACCCCGAGGTCACGCGCTACCTGACCTGGGCGCCGCACACTTCGGTGCGCGAGACCGAGGAGTTCATCACCGGCTGCATCGCCAGCGAGACGTCGCGCACCTTCACGCTTCTCGGGCGCCGGGACCGGCAGTTGCGCGGTGCGCTGACGATCCGGCGCGACGTGCCGGGGCGGATCGGCTTCGGCTATGTCCTGTCGCGCCGCTCGTGGAACCAGGGGCTGATGACCGAGGCGCTGACCGAGGTCGTCGCCTGGGCGATGAAGCAGCGCGATGTCTGGCGCATCGGCGCCACCTGCGACGTCGACAACGTGGCGTCGGCGCGCGTGATGGAGAAGGCGGGCCTCGAGCGCGAGGGGCTGCTGAAGCGCTGGATGGTGCACCCGAACATCGAGGATACGCCGCGCGACTGCTGGATGTTCGCCAAGGCCCGCTGACGCTCAGACGGGCGGCACCGAGACCCCGAGAAGCCGCAGCGTGCCGAGCACGAAGCCGTCGCGGATGGCGAGCGCGATGGCAAGTTCAAGAAGAAGAACGAGCGCGATCGTCCCTTTCAGCGGAAGCGCACGCGCCGCGAGAAAGCCGAGCGCCACGAACACGGTGTCGCCGAGCGCGTTGAAGACGCTGTCGCCGTGGTACTCCGGCGCGCCGACCGCCTGGCCGAACATGGCGATGATCCAGGGCGAGTTCTCCATGACCTCCCAGACGGCGCTGGAGGCGAGGGCGGTGAGGAGGAGCCAGCGCGTCGGCCAGTGCGGCCTGACGCGGTGAAGCGCCAGATAGAGGCCGATGCCGAAGACGACGTGCAGGGCGGAATACCAGTCCGAGAACTGCTGCGAGGACCCCGGCGAATGCGGGTCGCCGTCCCAGAGCCGAATGGTGCCGCAGTCGCAGACCAGGGGCCGGCCCATCAGATCGAGAATGCCGGCCATCACGAGGACGATGGCCGCTCCCACGATGACCTGCCCCGCCGTCGTGGACAGAAGCACGTTCGAGGCGCGGTCGGCGGGGCGTGGGGCCATGTCTGTCATGGCGGCTGAACGCGCGGCCATGGCCACAGGTTGCGACGGCTCGCGTGCCGTCCACAGTCTTGTGCGTCGCCCTTCGGGCGTTTCACGCTATCTGTGATGTCGTCGCCCGCACCAACCTCGGCATATCGCTTTGCATTTCGGCCTCGTCTGCCCCCCGTTTCCGAGCCATGCGCGCGCGTTCGAGGCTCTTGCGCTGGCGCTCGCCCAGCGCGGCCATCGCTCGACCTTCCTGATGAACGCGGGCGTCGGCGAGATGGTGCGCGCCGGCCCGTGGGACGTCCGCGAGGCGGGGCTGTGCGCAGCGCCGCGTCCGACGGCGAGGGCCGGCTCCACCGGCCTCTTCGGCATCCTGCGCACGGTGGCCGAGAGCGCGGAGAGGACGCAAGGACTGGTATCGGGCGGCGTGGCGGTTCTGCGCGAGGCCGGCGTCGAGGCCCTCGTCGGCGACCAAATGGAGCCGGCGACCGGCCTTCTCGCCACGCATCTCGGCCTGCCCTTCGTCTCGCTCGCCTCGGCGCTGCCGATCGATCCCGATGCGGCCCTGCCGCCGCCCTATCTCGACTGGCCGTTCGACGACAGTGTCGACGGGCTGAAGCGCAACCGCGGCGGGCGCTACGTCGCGGGCCTCCTGATGCGCCGGCAGGCCGAGACGATTCGTCGCTGCGCGCTCTCGCTCGGCCTCCAGCCGCTCGGGGGCCTCGAGGACTGGCTGTCGCCGCTCGGCACGATCTCGCAGACGCTGCCCGCCTTCGACTTTCCCTATGGCGGCGCGCGGCGGATCCTCGGCGTCGGGCCGCTGCGCTCGCCCGGCGAGGGGCAGGCGCCGCTCCCCTTCGCGCCCGATCCCGCCCGGCCGCTCGTCTTCGCCTCGCTCGGCACGCTGCAGGGGCACCGCGTCGGTCTCTTCCGGGTGATCGCCGAGGCCTGCCGCCGGCTTGACCTCGGTCTGGTCGTGGCTCATTGCGGACGTCTGACGGCGCGGGAGGCGGCCACCATCGATGCGGATCTCGTGACCGACTTCCTGCCCCAGCGCACCATGCTGCGCGCGGCGAGCGTCTGCGTGACGCATGGCGGGCTGAACACCGCGCTCGACGCGATGGAGGCCGGCGTGCCGGCGCTCGCCATCCCTATCGCCTACGACCAGCCGGGCGTCGCCGCTCGTCTCGTCCACCACGGCGCCGGGCTGAAGCTCTCGCGTCGGCGCCTGACGCCGGACGCCGTGGAGCGCGCGCTCGTGCGTCTTCTTGGCGAAGAGGAATTTCGTTCGGAGGCCGCCGCCATCGGCGCGGCGATCGGCGAGGCGGGGGGCGCGACGCGTGCGGCCGAGGCGGTCGAGGCCTGGGTGACGCATGCCCGCGCAACCACCTGGCCGCCTCTCGCGCGGGAGGTGGCATGAGCCTCGACGCCGACGTCATTCTCCTCGGCGGCGGCCTCGCCAACGGGCTGATCGCCTATCGCCTCGCGATGCGGCGTCCGGACCTCAAGGTCCTCGTCGTCGAGGGCGGCGAGGCGCTCGGCGGCAACCACACCTGGAGCTTCCACGACGGCGACCTGTCGACCGCCGAACAGGACTGGGTCGCCCCGCTCGTCTCGGCTCGCTGGGCCGACTACGACGTGCGCTTTCCCGGCCGGCGCCGCCGCTTTGCCACCGGCTACGCCTCGGTCTCGTCCGAGCGCTTCCGCGAGGTGATCGCCGCGCGGCTCGGCGAGCGCCTCCTGACCGGCGTTCCGGCGGTGGCGGTCACCACGACCGGCGTGACGCTCGCCGACCAGCGCACGCTGACCGCGCGCGCCGTGATCGACGGACGGGGCGCGCGAAAGAGCCCGCATCTCGACCTCGGCTTCCAGAAGTTCCTCGGCCAGGAATGGGAGTTCGACCGCCCGCACGGCGTCGAGCGCCCGGTGATCATGGACGCCACCGTGCCCCAGCGCGACGGCTATCGCTTCGTCTACCTCCTGCCCTTCTCGCCGACGCTCCTCCTCGTCGAGGACACCTACTATGCCGACCGGGGCGATCTCGACGTCGAGACCCTGCGCGGGCATCTGGCCGACTACGCGGCGGCAGCGAAGTGGGGCGAGGGGCGCCTCGTGCGCGAGGAGCACGGGATCCTGCCGATCGCGCTCGGCGGCGACATCGACGCCCTGATCGCGGCCGCCGGCGGCATGCCGACGGTGGGCCTCGCCCATGCGCTGTTCCACCCGACCACCGGCTACTCGCTGCCCGACGCCGTCCACGTCGCCGATCTCGTGTCGCGCGCGCCGGACGTCTCGCCCGAAGGTTTGTCGCGTCTTCTCGACGCGCACGCGCGCAACATCTGGTCCGACCGCAGCTATTTCCGCATGCTGAACCGGCTTCTCTTCCAGGCCGGGCGGCCGGAGGAGCGCTATCGGATCCTCGAACATTTCCACCGCCTGCCGGAGGATCTGGTGGCGCGGTTCTATGCCGCACGGCTGGACTTTGGCGACAAGGTGCGCATTCTCGCCGGCAAGCCCCCCGTTCCGGTCCTGAGCGCCCTCCGGGTCCTCGCCGCCCGCCGTCCCAAGGAAACCGCATGAAGCACGTACCCCCGCCCGCCCGGTCCGCGATCGTCATCGGTTCGGGCTTCGGCGGACTGGCGCTGGCGATCCGGCTTCAGGCCGCCGGCATCCAGACGGTGCTTCTGGAAAAGCGCGACAAGCCGGGCGGCCGCGCCTACGTCTACGAGGACCAGGGCTTCGTGTTCGACGCCGGGCCGACCGTGATCACCGATCCGTCGGCGCTCGAGGAGCTCTACGAGGCGGCCGGCCGGAAGCTGTCCGACTACGTGACGCTCCTGCCTGTCAGCCCGTTCTACCGGCTCTGCTGGGAGGACGGCTACGCGTTCGACTACGCCAACGACCAGGGCGAGCTCGACCGCCAGATCGGCGCGAAGAGCCCCGAGGACGTCGAGGGCTACCGCCGCTTCCTCGCCTATTCCAGAGCCGTCTTCGAGGAGGGCTACCTCAAGCTCGGCACCGTGCCGTTCCTGCAGTTCCGCGACATGGTGCGCGCCGGTCCCCAGCTCGCCAAGCTTCAGGCCTGGCGCTCGGTCTATGCGAAGGTGTCGGAATTCATCAAGGACGACCAGCTCCGGCAGGCCTTCTCGTTCCACTCGCTGCTGGTCGGCGGCAACCCCTTCGCGACCTCCTCGATCTACGCCCTGATCCACGCGCTGGAGCGCGAATGGGGCGTCTGGTTCCCGAAGGGCGGCACCGGCGCGCTGATTCAGGGCATGGTGAAGCTCTTCACCGACATCGGCGGGCGGATCGAACTGAACGCCGAGGTCTCGCGCATCGAGGTCGACGGCCGGCGAGCGACCGGCGTCGTGCTGCACGACGGGCGCACCTTCGACGCCGATATCGTCGCCTCCAACGCCGACGTCGTCCACACCTACGACAAGCTCCTGCGCGGCACGACGCGCGGCGCGGCGCAGGCCGCCAAGCTGAAGCGCAAGCGCTTCTCGATGTCGCTCTTCGTCCTCTATTTCGGCCTGAAGCGGCACCAGACGCAGCTGCAGCACCACACGGTCCTCTTCGGCGCGCGCTACCGGGCGCTGATCGACGAAATCTTCAAGGGCAAGGAGCTGGCGGGCGACTTCTCGCTCTACCTCCACAGCCCCTGCGCCACCGATCCGTCGCTCGCCCCGCCGGGCATGGGCAGCTACTACGTGCTCTCGCCGGTGCCCCATCTCGGCAACGCCCCGATCGACTGGTCGGTCGAGGGGCCGCGCTATGCCGACCGCATCCTCGACTATCTCGAGGCCCGCTACATGCCGGGCCTGCGCGCCGACCTCGTCACCCAGCGCATCTTCACGCCGAACGACTTCGTGTCGGAACTCAACGCCCATCACGGGTCGGCCTTCTCGCTCGACCCGGTATTGACGCAGTCCGCCTGGTTCCGCGCGCACAATCGTGACGACTGGATCCCGAACCTCTACTTCGTCGGTGCCGGGACCCATCCGGGCGCCGGCGTGCCGGGCGTCGTCGGCTCGGCCAAGGCGACGGCCGGGCTGATCCTCGGGCATGAACCAGCCTGACCTCGCGGCCGTCTCGGCCGCGTCGATCGCCAAGGGGTCGAAGAGTTTCGCCGCCGCCTCGCGCCTCTTCGACCGCGAGACGCGCCTGAGCGTCGTGATGCTCTACGCCTGGTGCCGGCACTGCGACGACGTGGTGGACGGGCAGGAGGCGGGCTCGGCCGTCCGCCACCTTGACGAGCGCTCGGCGCTTGATCGCATCGCCGCGCTCCGGGCCGATACGGAGGCCGCCTTCGAAGGGCGCACGCAGGGCCTGCATCCCGCGTTCGCGGCGCTCGCCGAAGTCGTGCGGCGGCACGCCATTCCCCGCTCGGACGCGGCCGAGCATCTTGCGGGCTTTGCCATGGACGTCGACGAGGTGCGCTACCGCACCCTCGACGAACTCCTCGTCTACTGCTGGCGCGTGGCGGGCGTCGTCGGCGTGATGATGGCGCGGATCATGGGCGTCCGGGACGAGGCCGTGCTCGACCGGGCAAGCGACCTCGGGCTCGCCTTCCAGCTGACCAACATCGCGCGCGACGTCGTCGACGACGCGGTGGCCGGCCGCGTCTACCTGCCGCTCGACTGGCTGACCCAGGAGGGGCTCGAGGTCGCCGATCTCACCGATCCTCGGCACGCCGAGGCCGTGTTCCGGCTGCGGCGTCGTCTCGTCGAGGCGGCCGAGCCCTACTATGCCTCCGCCCGCATCGGCGTCGGCGCGCTGCCGCGCCGCTCGGCCTGGGCGGTCGGCACGGCGCACGGCATCTATCGGCGCATCGGCTTGAAGCTCGTGGCGATCGGACCCCAGCCGCTGCCCGAGCGCGTGTCGACGACGACGGGCGAGAAGATCGCCGAGATCGGCCGCGGCGCGGCGATGGCGCTGGGGGGCAGCAGCGGCCCGGCGCGCCCGCCGCTCCTGTGGACGCGGCCGCGCTGACCCGTCGCCGTCAGACGGCGCGGACGAGCAGCGGCGTCGTCGGCAGCACGAAGGGCGTCGGCTTGCCGAACAGGTAGCCCTGCGCGCCGTCGCAGCCGATCCGGCGCAGGATCTCGCGCTGGGCCGGCGTCTCCACGCCCTCGCCGACGATGGCGATCTCCATGTCGCGGCTCATCTGGACGAGGCCTTTCAGCACCGCCATCGAGTTGCGGTCGATCTCGGCCGAGGTGACGAAGCTCCGGTCGATCTTGATGACGTCGACCGGCAGGCGGCGCAGGTGCGAGAGCGACGAGAAGCCGGTGCCGAAGTCGTCGACGGCCACCCGCACCCCGAGGGCCCGGACGGCGGTCAGGATCGAGGCCACCTCGTCGTGATTGGTGACGATCGCGGTCTCGGTCAG
>NZ_CAJYIU010000283.1 GCF_913775355.1 uncultured Aureimonas sp. | reverse complement strand
CGATGCCGAGATCGGAGAAGGGCGTGCGGAAGAGCGAGCGCGGCGTGGCGTAGACGAGGTCGCAGTGGAGGAGCAGCGTCGTCCCGATCCCGATCGCCAGCCCGTCGACCGCCGCGATCATCGGCTTTCCGACACCGGCCAGCGTGTGGAGGAAATCCATCAGCTCGCCCATCGGGCGGTCGGACCCGGCGAAGGCTACGAAGTCGGCGATATCGTTGCCGGCGCAAAAAGCGCCCGGCGAACCGCAGAAGAGGATGCAGCCGACGGACGGATCGGCATCGGCGCGTTGGAGGGCTTCGTCCAGCGCGCGGTACATCGCCCGGTCGAGCGCATTCTTCTTCTCGGCGCGGTCGATGCGGATGCGGCAGACGCCGTCGCGGGTCTCGACGCGGATGTGCTGGCTCATGTCGGTCCTCAGTTCAGGGCCGCGGTGGCGGCGCGCAGGCTTTCGCCGCCGTCCATCACCTCGGCCGACAGGGCGTGGACGTCAGGCAGCAGCGTCTCCGCCATGAAACGGGCCAATGCCGCGCGCGATGGGGTGTCGGCGTCGGCCAGCGCGCCCTTGGCGAGATAGCAGTTGCCGGCCGTCAAAGAGAACAGACGCTGGTAGGCGGTGGCGCCGGCCAGCGCCGCGCCGGTTTCGCCCCGCGACATCCATTCGAGGAGACGCTCGGTCGTCTCGCGCAAAGCGGCAATGGCGGCGCGCAGGCGCTCCGCCGAACGGCCGAAGTCCGGCCGGTTGCTCTGCTCGACGCTCGTCACGATCTCCTCGAGCTCCGCGATGTAGGCGCGCACCGTTTCGCCGCCGGACAGCGGCAGCTTGCGCGTCACGAGGTCGATCGCCTGGATGCCGTTGGTGCCCTCGTAGATCGGCGCGATACGTGCGTCGCGCAGGAGGCGCGCGGCGCCGGTCTCCTCCACGAAACCCATGCCGCCGTGCACCTGGATGCCGAGCGAAGCGACCTCGACGCCGACATCGGTGGGGAAGCTCTTGGCCATCGGCGTCAGAAGGCTCGCGCGCTCCGCCCAGAAGCGACTGTCCTCGCCGTCCTGCCGCGACCGGTCGATAGCATGACCGCAGGAATAGGCGATCGCCCGCGCCGAGGCGACGAGCGCCTTCATCGTAAGAAGCATGCGCGCGACGTCGGCGTGCTCGACAATCGGCGCCATGTCCGTCGCGCAGGCAACGGCGGAGCGGCCCTGCCTGCGCTCGCGGGCGAAGTCCAGCGCCTTCTGGAACGCGGCCTGCGCGACGCCGAGCCCCTGGATCCCGACATAGAGACGCGCCGAGTTCATCATGGTGAACATGCAGGCGAGACCCTTGTTCTCCTCGCCGACGAGCCAGCCGACGGCACCCGCCTCGCCCGTCTCGCCGATGCCGTCGCCATAGACCATCGTGCAGGTCGGCGACGCATGGATGCCGAGCTTGTGCTCGATCGACTGGCAGAACACGTCGTTGCGGGCCCCGAGCGAGCCGTCCGCGTTGACGAGGCGCTTCGGCACCAGGAACAGCGAGATGCCCTTCACGCCCGCCGGGGCGTCGGGCAACCGCGCGAGGACGAGGTGCACGATATTGTCGGTCAGGTCGTGCTCGCCGAAGGTGATGAAGATCTTCGAGCCGAAGATGCGATAGGTGCCGTCGTCCCGCCGCTCGGCCCGCGTGCGCAACGCCGAGAGGTCCGAGCCAGCCTGCGGCTCGGTGAGGTTCATCGTGCCCATCCATTCGCCGGACACGAGCTTGTCGAGATAGGTCGCACGGAGCGCATCCGTGCCGTGCGCCTCCAGCGCGTCGACCGCGCCGAGCGTCAGGGTCGGCCCGATGCCGAAGGCCATCGACGCGCCGTTCCACATCTCGTAAATCGCGGCCGACAGGGAGGTCGGCAGGCCCTGCCCGCCATGATCTACCGGACCGGTCAAGCCGTTCCAGCCGCCGTCGATCCAGCGGTGATAGAGGTCGCGCCAGCCCGGCGGCATGGTCACCGCGCCGTCGCGCCAGACAGCGCCGGTCTTGTCGCCTCCTGCGGCCATCGGGGCGATCTCGCTATCGGCGAACCGTCCGGCCTCGTCCAGGATCGCATTAAGGAGATCGGGCGTCAGGTCGCCCGTTGCGCCTCGCGCCATCGCCTCCTCGAGCCCCGCCACATGCCGAAGCGTGAAGCCGATCTCGCCCACCGGTGCCCGATACATCCGTCTTCCTCCCGAACGCCAAAGCTTCGCTTATGGCTACCGGACTTTGACGTGAACGTCAAAGTTTCAAACGGTCGCGTCAGAGACGGTCCCAACCGGCGTCCGGCCGGAACCGTGGCCCATGCGCCATTTCGAGCTCACGCAGCCGCGCGATCACGGTGTCGACACCGCGCTCGCGCGCATATCGGATCGGTCCGCCGCGGAACGGGGCGAACCCTGTGCCGAAGACCATCGCGCCATCGGCGATCTCCTCGCTCTCCACCACGCCTTCGCGCAGGCACGCTACGACGGTGTTGACCATCGGCAGGATCAGCCGATCCTCGAGGTCGGGATCGTCGGCCGAGCCGTCCGGCAGGGCATCCGGGTGGATCTTCTTCGGCTTGCCGTCCGTGTCGTAGTCGTAGAGCCCCGCACCCGTCTTCACACCGAGCCGACCTTCGCGCACCATTTGGTGGAGCCAGCCCGGCATTTCCGGCAGCGGCATGCCGAGCCGCTCGGCCAGCGTCTGTGCAACCTCGACTGCGATGTCGAGCCCGACGCGATCGGCGAGTTCGATCGGCCCCATCGGCATGCCGAAGGCTTCGGCGCGTGCGTCGATCCGCTCTTTCGGAATGCCCTCGCCCATCAGGAGGATCGCCTCGGCGATGTAGGGGGTCAGCGCGCGGTTAACGAGGAAGCCGGCGCTGGGCCTCACCGGCGCCGGCAGGCGCGAAATCTCCGCGACGAAGCTCGTCGCGCGCCGCAGCGTCTCGGGCGAGAGACCATCGTGCCGGACCACCTCGACCAGCCGCATCCGCGATACGGGATTGAAGAAGTGCAGGCCGACGAACCGCGACGGATCGGCGAGCCCAGCGGCGAGGTCGGGCAGCGGCAGTGCCGACGTGTTGGTGGCAAGGATGGCGCCGGGCTTCATCCGCGCCTCGGCATCCCGCAGGATCGATTGCTTGAGGTCCAGCCGCTCCGGGGCCGCCTCGATCACGAGATCGGCGCCGGCGATGCCGAAGCCGACTGGATCGGGCACCAGCCGGTCCAGCGCGTCGCGAACCGTGAGCTTGTCCTTCAGCGTCTTCTCCAGCATCGACGCCGCCTTGCGCAGCGCTTCGCCGATCGGCTTCGCATCGATATCGGACAGGGAGACACGGAAGCCTTCCCGCGCTGCCCAGGCCGCGATGTCGCCGCCCATCGCGCCCGCACCGATGACGTGGACACGTCGAATCTCGGATGGGCCGTCCTTCAGGCCGCGCATCGCCTCGCGCAGGAAGAAGACGCGGACGAGGTTGCTCGAGGTCGGCGTCTCGATGAGCTGCCAGAAGCTTTCGAGTTCGGCCGCGCGCATGCGATCCGCGCTGCCGCCGTGGGCTTCCCAGAGATCGATCAGCCGGAACGGGGCCGGGTAGTTCTCCGGTCGTGCCGCCTTCGCGGCTTCTGCACGCATGCGCCGGGCAGCGAGGCTCCGGGCCGGACGCAGCGCGAAGGCCTTGCCCTTCCAGCCGGCGCCGGCCGGATGCAGCTCGCCGCTAACCGCCGCGCGCACAGCGTTGAGAACGTGGCGCTCTTCCACCACGGCATCGACCAATCCGATCCGCCGCGCGCATCGCGCGGTCGCGCTCTTGCCCGTCAGCATCATCGTCATCGCTTCCAGCGGATCGGCCACCGGGAGCGAGCGGAACGTTCCGCCGAGCCCCGGATGAAGGCCGAGCATGACCTCCGGGAAGCCGAGCGACGCGTCGGACACCGCGATACGGAAGCGACAGGCGAGCGCGATCTCCAGCCCGGCCCCGAGG
>NZ_CAJYIU010000282.1 GCF_913775355.1 uncultured Aureimonas sp. | reverse complement strand
GGCGCAGAAGGGCCAGTGCACGTAGACGCCGAAGCCGGGATCGCCGGCCGGCGGCGTGTAGGGCCGGATCGCCGACAGGGGGCGCAGGGCGAGGCTCACGAGACCCCGAGCGCTTCCCGCGCGAAGAGCCGGAAGGCACGGGCGCGGTGCGACAGGGCCGTCTCCTGACCGGGCACCCAGCCGTGCTTCTCGTGCGAGGACATTTCGCCGAAGGTGCGCGTCTCGTTCTCGGGCAGGAAGCAGGGATCGTAGCCGAAGCCGAGGCTTCCACGCGGCGGCCAGACGATCGTGCCGTCGATCTCGCCGCGGAATTCGCGCGTCTGCCCGTCTGGGAAGGCGAGGCTGAGGACGGCGACGAAACGGCCGGTGCGCCGGTCCGGCGTCGTGGCGCCGGCCGCCTCGAGCTTCTCCTCGATCTGGCGCATGGCCATGGTGAAGTCCTTGGCGGGCCCCGCCCAGCGGGCCGAGTAGATGCCGGGATCGCCGCCCAGCGCGTCGACCGCCAGCCCCGAATCGTCCGACAGGGCGGGAAGGCCGGTGGCGCGGGCGGCCGCCAGCGCCTTGATCCGGGCGTTCTCCTCGAAGGTCGTGCCGGTCTCCTCGGGCTCGGGCAGCCCCTTGTCCGCCGCCGACACGACCTCGAAGCCGAGCGGTGCCAGAAGCTCTCGGAATTCGGCGATCTTGCCGGCGTTGTGGCTGGCGATCAGCAGCGGGCCGTCGGCCGGGTCGAGGGGCAGGTCATGCGTCATGGCGAAAACCGCTTCCGTTCGAGGAGCCCGGCTCAGGCGCCGAGCACCACCTTCTGCTTTTCGACGAGCTGGCGGATGCCGGCGTCCGCCAGCCCAAGGAGCGCATCGAGCTCGGCGCGCGAGAACGGCTCGCCCTCGGCCGTGCCCTGGATTTCGACGATGCCGCCGCGCCCGGTCATCACGAAGTTGGCGTCGGTCTCGGCGGCCGAGTCCTCGAGATAGTCGAGGTCGAGCACCGGCGTGCCCTGGTGGATGCCGCAGGAGATGGCGGCCACGTGATCCTTGAGGACCGCGTCGCGCTTGACCATGCCGCGCGTCTCCATCCAGGCGAGGCAGTCCGACAGGGCGACGAAGGCGCCGGTGATCGCGGCCGTGCGCGTGCCGCCGTCGGCCTGGATCACGTCGCAGTCGACGGTGATCTGGCGTTCGCCGAGCGCCTGGAGATTGACGACGGCGCGGAGCGAGCGGCCGATCAGGCGCTGGATCTCCTGCGTGCGGCCGGACTGCTTGCCGGCGGCCGCCTCGCGGCGCATGCGCTCGCCCGTGGCGCGCGGCAGCATGCCGTATTCGGCGGTCACCCAGCCCTTGCCGGTGTTCTTCAGCCAGCCGGGGACGCGTTCCTCAAGGCTGGCGGCGCAGAGCACGTGCGTGTCGCCGAACTTGACGAGGCAGGAGCCCTCGGCATGGCGCGAGACGCCACGCTCCAGCGAGACGGGCCGCAATTCGTCGTTCTGGCGTTTGGAAGGCCGCATGAGTGTCCGCTCGGGCTGGGTAAGGTGTTGCGGTCTCCTTAACGCATACCACCGGCGACCGGAAGCGGCGGCGCCGATTATGCGCCGCCGGCGCCCCGAGCGCGTCAGCCCGCCCGCGTGGCGACTTCGGCGATCTCGCGCACGCACGTCTCGATCAGCCGCTCGCGCAATGCGAGCTTCTGCCAGCCGTGGTCGCCGCCGGGATAGGAGGTCAGCCGCGCCTGCGGCCAGACCTCGCGATAGCGCTCGGCATAGCGGAACGGCACCACCTCGTCGGCCTCGCCGTGATGGAGGAACACGGGACCGCGATAGGCCGAAAGGCCGGCATAGGCCTCGTAGCCTTCCATGCCGTGGACGAAGGCGGGGCCGAGCGCCTGGCCGTTCACGTCGAAGGGCTCGCCGGCGAGGATCGATCCGTAGGGCCGTCCGAGGATCTTGCCGTCGGCCACCTCGTCGACGCTCGCCGCAGCGGGCGCGAGAAGCGTCAGGCTCGCGATCCGATCGGGCCGTCGCCCGGCGAGCGTCGCCGATTCCATTCCGCCGAGCGAGTGGCCGACGAGATGCACCGGGCGGGGCGCGAGGTCGCACATGGCCGACAGCTGCTCCAGCTCGTCCGGCACGTTCACGTCGAAGAAACGGCCGTCGCTCTCGCCGTGGCCGGCGCGGTCGAAGCTCACGACGTCGAAGCCCTCGGCGGCCAGCGCCCGGGCCAGTTCGACGAACATGCGGTTGTTGCCCATCCGGTTGCTGGAGAAACCGTGCGCGAGGAGAACGTGGCCGGCATGGCCGCCGGGGTGGCGCGTGCCGCGAAGCGTCAGGTCTCCATGCTGGAGTTCGAGGGGTTCCATGGGGGCGTCTCGTCCTGTCGGGTTTCGGTCTCGTCTAGCTAGATCGGATCGCCCCGGGTGCCACTGTCGCCGTCCAGCCCGTCCCGAACGGCAAAGCCGACGCATCCGTCCCTCGATTTCCCCGCGCCTGCGCCATCGCGGCGCTTGGCCGGGCCCGCGCCGATCCATATATTCGGGGCCGTCATGAAGTTCGGCCCCTCGCTCTCCCTCCCGCGCGATCCTCTCGATCGGCGCCTCGACCTCGGGCAGGCGCTCGACGAGCGCTCGCGCGAGATCTTCCGGCTGATCGTCGACAGCTATCTCGAATCGGGCGAGCCGGTCGGCTCGCGCAACCTGTCGCGCCTCCTGACCAACCAGCTTTCGCCCGCCTCGATCCGCAACGTCATGTCGGACCTCGAGGCGCTCGGCCTGATCTACGCGCCGCACGTCTCGGCGGGACGCCTGCCGACCGAGATCGGCCTGCGATTCTTCGTCGACGCCTTCCTCGAAACCGGCGACCTGCCGGAGCGCGAGCGTCTCGAGATCGAGGAGCGCGTGCGCGCCGAGGGCGAGCGTCGCCCCGTCGACGCGCTTCTGACCGAGGCGTCGCAGCTTCTGTCCGGCCTGTCGCGCGGGGCGGGGATCGTCCTCGCCTCCAAGGCCGACATCCGGCTGAAGCACATCGAGTTCGTGCGCCTCGACGCGACACGTGCGCTGGTCGTGCTCGTCGGCGAGAACGGCGAGGTCGAGAACCGCGTCCTCGAGCTGACGCCCGGCATCACCGCCTCGCAGCTCGTGGAAGCCGCCAATTTCCTCAACGCGCACGTCGTCGGGCGAACGCTCGGTGAGGCGCGCGCCCGCATCGCCGCCCTGAAGGACGACACAGCCCGCGCGCTCGACCGCCTGTCGCAGGAACTCGTCGAAGCGGGGCTCGCCGTCTGGTCGGGCGAGGGCGCGGGCTCGCCGTCCCGCCTCATCGTGCGCGGTCGCGCCAACCTTCTCGACAGCGTCACCGCGGCGCCCGACCTCGAGCGCCTGCGCCACCTCTTCGACGACCTCGAATCGAAGAACTCGATCATGGAGCTGATCGACCTCGCCGAAGCCGGCAACGGCGTGCGCATCTTCATCGGGTCGGAGAACAAGCTCTTTTCCATGTCGGGCTCGTCGCTGGTGATCGCCCCCTACAGCGACGGCGACGACCGGGTGATCGGCGCCGTCGGCGTGATCGGCCCGACGCGTCTCAACTACCGGCGCATCGTGCCGATGGTCGACTACACCGCCCGGCTCGTCTCGCGCCTTCTTTCGGGCACCGCGCCGCCCCGGCGGCCTTGATTTTCCGCCCGCCCCATTCGATATCCCGCACCGACCCATTCCCGGCCGCGCCGGCCGCCGGCCCATCGCGTCGGCGGCGGAAACCGGTCCGATTTCCCATGATCAAGGAGCGCCCTCTTCGATGACGAGCGACACCGACAAGACGGCAGGCGAACGCCAGGGCGAGGCGACGGCGACGGGCGGCCAGGCTTTCTTCAAGGGCGGCGGCAGCGCCGGGGCGACCGCGGGCGACATGAACGCGCCGCACATCGAGACGCCGGCCGGCGACGACACCGTGCCGACCTGGGGCGGCAGTCACGCCACTGAGGCCGACCGCGGGCGCATCGCCGAGCTCGAGGCCGAGAATGCCGACGTCAAGGACCGCCTCCTGCGCCTTGCCGCCGACATGGAGAACCTGCGCCGGCGCACGGAGCGCGAGATCAAGGACGCGCGCCAGTTCGCGGTCGCCAACTTCGCCCGCGACATGCTCTCGGTCTCGGACAATCTCGACCGCGCCATCCAGGCCCTGCCGGCTGGCGCGCGCGAAAGCGGCGATGCCGGCTTCACCGCGCTCGTCGAGGGCGTCGAGATGACCGGTCGCTCAATGCTGTCGGCCATGGAACGCCACGGCGTGAAGAAGCTCGAGCCGCTCAACCAGCGCTTCGATCCGAACTTCCATCAGGCGATGTTCGAGGTCCCGAATCCCGACCTGCCTGCCAACACCGTGGTGCAGGTCGTCCAGGAAGGCTACGCCATCGGCGAGCGGGTCCTGCGTCCCGCCCTCGTCGGCGTGTCGAAGGGCGGCCCCAAGGGCACGGCGCCCGCCGCCGGCGTCGACACCAAGCCGGGCGTGCCGGACGAGAGCACCAAAGACGCCTGAGGGCGCGGCGGAGGCACAGCAGGGGCGCCGCCCCTGCACCCCGCCAGGGGACATGATGTCCCCTGGACCCCTCCTCACTAGAAGAGTGTCCAAAGACGAAGGGGGCCGCTGGCCCCTTCGTCTTTGGGAAGATCGTCAAAGGAAAAGATGGGTTCGGGAATTCATTCCCGAGCGGGGACCGGGGCGGCAGCCCCGCCGATCCCCGGCTGCGTCCCTCAGAACGTCGGCGGCGCCTCGCCGGCCGCGCGGTAGGCAGCGGTGACGGTGTTGGCCATGAGCATGGCGATGGTCATCGGGCCGACGCCGCCGGGAACGGGGGTGATGGCCGAGGCGATCTGGCTGGCGGGCTCGTAGGCGACGTCGCCGACGAGGCGGGTCTTGCCTTCGCCGCGCTCGGGCGCGTCGATGCGGTTGATGCCGACGTCGATGACGACGGCGCCCGGCTTGATGCAGTCGGGGCCGAGCGCCTGCGGGCGGCCGATCGCGGCGACGAGGATGTCGGCCTCGCGGCAGAGGGCGGGCAGGTCCTTCGTGCGCGAATGGGCGACGATGACGGTGGCGTTGGCGAGAAGCAGGAGCTGCGCCATCGGCTTGCCGACGAGGTTGGAGCGGCCGACGACCACGGCGCGCTGGCCCGACAGGTCGTCGCCGAGCACCCGGCGCAGCATGACCATGCAGCCAGCGGGCGTGCATGGAACGAAGGCTTCACGGGCGAGGCCCGACGCGAGGCGCCCGGCATTGACGATCGTGAGGCCGTCGACGTCCTTGTCCGGGTGGATGCGGCCGACCACGGCGTCGGCGTCGAGGCCTCTCGGCAGCGGCAGCTGCTGGAGGATGCCGTGAATGGCGGGATCGGCGTTGAGCCGGTCGATGAGGGCGAGAAGGTCGGCCTGCGGCACGTCGGCAGGCAGCGTGTGGGTGACGGAATGGAAGCCGCACTCCTTGGCCATGCGCCCCTTCGAGCCGACATAGACCTGGCTTGCGGGATCCTCGCCGACCAGCACCACGGCGAGCCCCGGCTTGACGCCCTGCCGCGCTTCGAGGTCGGCGGCGG
>NZ_CAJYIU010000281.1 GCF_913775355.1 uncultured Aureimonas sp. | reverse complement strand
ATCCAGAATGCGCCGAGCGGGCGGCAGGCGGCGGGAAAGAAGGTCCGGATCCGGTCCGCCAGAAAGACCCGCCGGCTGGCCGCCTCGTCCGTCTCGCCGGCCACATCGGTCGCGATGGCATAGGTCCTCATGCGCGGTCGTCCCACCCTGTCGGCTGCGTTCGCTGCGGCACCGCCACCATGCGCGCCCGCAAGCGATGAGCGCACAGAACGCTGTCAAAGACCAGCCGCGGGCATGGCGATCGCACGCCTTGGTGCGCCGGGCCCGGCACCGGAACCACGTTGCAACAGGCGCCAGACGAACGAACGGCATCATGACGAAGGAAGGAGCGCCGAGGACGAAGCGCGCGCCCATGCCGAAGCATGGGCGGCAACGAACAGCTGCAACCTGAAGTCGGGATCAAGCAGGAGGCTGATCGAGCGCGTTGCGTTGGGACGGTCCCACATGTCAACCAGACTGCGAAGAGCCACTTTCAAATGCTGCCATCAAAGCAGCACGCAGCAGACCGAACCGTATTGTCGTATGAAAGGGCTTCCCGAACGAATTCGGGGAATTGGTGCCCAGGAAAGGACTCGAACCTTCACGCCTCGCGGCACACGGACCTGAACCGTGCGCGTCTACCAATTCCGCCACCTGGGCACTGGCGGTTGATTAGTTTCGTCGCGGCGTGCTGTCAATCGATTCGGGAAGAAAATGCGTGGCGAGGCGTGCGTTGCGGCAAAGCGGCCGCTGATCGGGCTTTTCGCCTTTCGCGATTGCCGCTAAAGCCTCGGGCGACACATCATGCGGACCACGCGCCGGGAACGCGCGACGTCCTGACGGGGATTGAGCCAGATGACGGTCGATACCAGGAAGCAGATCACGGTGTTCGGAGGGTCGGGCTTCCTCGGCCGCTACGTCGTGCACGCTCTCGCCCAGCGCGGCCATCGCATCCGCGTCGCCTGCCGCCGGCCCGACCTTGCCTACCACCTGCAGATCGCCGGGCGCCTGGGACAGATCCAGGCGATCCAGGCGAACCTGCGCCACCCCTGGTCGGTGGAGCGGGCGCTGGAGGGCTCGGACCATGCGGTCAACCTCGTCGGCATCCTGAACGAGGGCGGGCAGCAGACCTTCGCGGCCCTCCAGGCGGAGGGCGCCGGCCATGTCGCGACCGCGGCCGCGAAAGCCGGGATCGGCCTCGTCCAGATGTCGGCGATCGGTGCCGACGCCAACTCACCCTCGAGCTACGCGCGCACCAAGGCGGAGGGCGAGGCCCGCGTCATGGCGGCAGTGCCCGGCGCCATCGTGCTGCGCCCCTCGATCGTGTTCGGCGCGGAAGACCAGTTCTTCAACCGCTTCGCCAATATGGCGCGGCTGTCGCCGGCCCTGCCGCTTCTGGGCGGCGGGCACACGCGCTTTCAGCCCGTCTTCGTCAACGACGTGGCGCTCGCGGTGGCGAAAGCCGTCGACGGCGAGGTCGCGGGCGGGCGCGTCTACGAGCTCGGCGGCCCGGAGGCGATGAGCTTCCGCGCCATGATGGAGGAGATGCTCCGGGTGATCGAGCGGCGCCGCCGCTTCATGTCGATCCCGTTTGGGCTGGCCGCCTCGATGGCCGGCTGGATGAAGGCGCTGCCGGGCGCGCCGCTGACGCCGGACCAGGTGGTCCAGTTGCAGATCGACAACGTGGTGTCGGACGCCGCGAAGGCGGAGGGTCGCACGTTCGAGGCCTTCGGCATCACGCCGCGCACGCTCGCGGCCGTCCTGCCGACCTATCTCGTGCGCTTTCGACCGCAGGGGCAGTTCACCAAGCCCCAGCCGCACGACGACCGCCCGGCCGAGGACGACAGCCTGCCGGGCGACGACGGGATCGCCAAGGCCTGACCGCGAGCCCGGCCGCGCCCGCGGCGCCGGCCTGCAGCACGAAAAAAGGGCGCCCTTGCAGGCGCCCTTTTCTTTTGGCCGGCCGACGGCGGCGGTCAGCGATAGGCGAGGATGACGCCGATGCCGATCGCGCCGACGGCGATGCGCCACCAGGCGAACGGGGCGAAGCCGTACCGGGAGACGAAGCCGAGAAGCGAGCGCACCACGACGAGGGCCGAGAGGAAGGCCATCACGAAGCCGATGCCAATCGTCGCCGCGTCGTCCACCGACAGGAGCGACCAGTTCTTGTAGAGGTCGTAGGCGAAGGCGCCCGCCATCGTCGGCATGGCGAGGAAGAACGAGAATTCCGCCGCCGAGCGCTTGTCGGTGCCGAGCAGCAGCGCGCCGGCGATCGTCGCGCCCGAGCGCGAGGTCCCGGGGATCATCGCAAGGCACTGGATGAGGCCGATCTTGAAGCAGAGCGACAGCGGATACTCCTCGATGTCGCGGTAGCGCGGGTTGAGCGGCATCCGGTCGATCGCAAGAAGAATGAAGCCGCCGATGAGGAGCGCGACGCAGATCACCATGGGCGTCTCGAACAGGACGCCCTTGATGAAGTCGTGGGCGATCGCCCCGATCACCGCTGCCGGCAGGAAGGCGAGCAGGATGCCGCCGACGAAGCGCCGGCTCTTCGCGTCGGACGGCAGGGTGACGAGGAGATGCCAGAGCTTGCCGAAATAGACCGAGAGCACCGCGAGCACGGCGCCGAGCTGGATCAGCACTTCGAACGTGTTGCCGGTGGAGTGGAAGCCGAGAAGCTGGCCGGCCAGGATCAGGTGACCCGTCGAGGAGACGGGGATGAATTCCGTCAGCCCTTCGATCAGACCGAGGACGAAGGCGTCGAAGAGTTGAAGGGTATCCATCGCGGGTCCCGCAAGTTGGCTTGGCGTCCGGGGAATGCCGTGGCGACCCGCCGGGGGTCAAGGCCTTCGCCGCACTGCAGTATGAACGACAGAGCTTTCCCCGGCCCGCCCTGGCGCCGCGAGGCGCGCGAAAAAGCTTGCTGTTGGTGAGGATCGGCTTATGTGGCGCCTGGGGAAGCGGAGCGCCTGCGGGCGTTCACGATCCGCCAACCATCTGGTCTTAAGGTCACGGCAACCCTTTTCGCGACCGCCTCCGGCCGCGTCATCGAGAGTACAAGTTTCCCGCCTCCATGCTCATCCTGCACCACCATCCCATGTCCGCCGCCTCCCGTTTCGTGCGGCTGGTCCTCGGGGAATACGGCGAGCGGGCCGAACTGGTGGAGGAGCGCCCCTGGGAGCGGCGCGCCGAGTTCCTGGCGCTCAATCCGGCGGCGACGCTGCCCGTCCTCACCGAGGACCGCAGCGTGCCGATCATCGGCGGCACCGTGGTCGCCGAATATCTCGACGAGACGCGCGGCGCCTTCCAGCGCGAGAAGCGGCTTCTGGCCGAGAAGCCGATCGAGCGCGCCGAGATCCGCCGCCTCGTGGAGTGGTTCCTCGGCAAGATGGACGCCGAGGTGACGCGCTATCTCGTGCGCGAGCGGGTCTTCAAGCGCGAGATGCGCTCGAACGAAGGCGGCGGCGCGCCGGACGCCTCGGCGATCCGCGCCGCGCGCGCCAATCTGAAGAACCACATGCGCTACATCGGCTGGCTTGCCGAGAGCCGGAACTGGCTGTCGGGGTCGCGCCTCTCCTATGCCGACTTCTCGGCCGCGGCCGCGGTCTCGATCCTCGACTATCTCGGCGAGGTCGCCTGGGAGGAGGAGCCGGCTGCCAAGGACTGGTACATGCGCATCAAGTCCCGCCCCTCGTTCCGGCCGTTCCTGTTGGAGCGCGTGCGCGGCGTGCCGCCCGCCGCCCACTACGCCGAACTCGACTTCTGACGCCCACGACAGCCTCGGGAGGCCCGGCCGACGCCCCTGATGTCGCCGCGCGTTGCGGCCTCTGCTAAGGATCGGCCATGGCCGACGCCTTGCCCCCTCCTGCCCTTCGCCGCTTTCTCGAGGCCGACGCGCGCCGTCTCGGCTTCGACGCCGTCGGCATCGCGCGGCCCGAGGCGGATGCCCTTGCGGGCGAGCGCCTCGACCAGTTTCTGGCGGCCGGCCATCACGGCACGATGGCGTGGCTGCCGGAGACCGCCGAGCGCCGACGCTCCGTCGCGGCGCTCTGGGACGAGGCCCGTTCGGTCGTCGTCCTCGGCCTCAACTACGGACCGGACGAGGACCCCCTCGCCATCAACGCCCGGACGGACCGGGGCGCGATCTCGGTCTATGCGCGCCACCGCGACTACCACGACGTCGTGAAGGGCAAGCTTAAGGAACTCGCCGGCAGGCTTGTGGCGCGGGCGGGGACGCGCAGCGACGGACGCCCGCACGATGCCAAGGTCTTCGTCGACACCGCCCCGCTGATGGAAAAGCCGCTGGGGCAGGCGGCCGGGCTCGGCTGGCAGGGCAAGCACACCAATCTCGTCAGCCGCGAATTCGGCTCCTGGCTCTTCCTCGGCTCGATCGCGACCACGATCGCGCTCGAGCCGGACGCACCGGCGCGCGATCTCTGCGGCTCCTGCCGCGCCTGCCAGGACGCCTGCCCGACGGACGCCTTTCCCTCGCCCTATCGGATCGACGCCCGGCGCTGCATCTCCTACCTCACCATCGAGACGCGCGCACCGGTGCCGCGCGCGCTCCGCCCCCTCATGGGAAACCGGATCTACGGCTGCGACGACTGCCTCGCGGTCTGCCCCTGGAACAAGTTCGCTGCGGCCGCGCGGGAGGCGAAGCTGCGCGCGCGCGACGACCTGCGCGCGCCAAGGCTGGAGGAGCTTCTCGAACTCGACGACGCCGCCTTCCGCGCCCTCTTCTCCGGCTCGCCCGTGAAGCGGGTCGGCCGCGACAAGTTCGTCGCCAACTGCCTGATCGCCGCCGGCAATTCGGGGCGTGCGGGGCTTCTGCCGGCTGTGGAGGCAAGGCTCGGCGACGCGGCGCCGGCCGTGCGCGCGATGGCGGTCTGGGCACTCGCGCGCCTCGCCCCGGACCGAGCCCTGGCCGCGCGGGACGAGGCGCTGATGCGCGAGACGGACACCGAGGTGAGGACGGAATGGCATGCGATCGAAGAAGGACCGCCGAATGACGACTGAGGACCTGGCACGGCCGGATGGGGCGGGGCAGCCGGCAGAGGGCGCGACGCCCGCGACCGCCCGCAGGACGACGCGCGTCGGGCCCGGCGCCCTTGCCGCCGGCCGCCATTCCTCCAGGGAGCACGGGTCGTGGTGATGCGCCCCGATGCCGGCGACCATGAGCGCTTCTTCGTCTTCGGCTGCGGATATTCGGCCGGCGCCTTCCTGCGCACCCGCGCGCCCAAAGAGATCATCGGCGCCACGACGCGCTCGGCGGAGAAGGCGGCGCGTCTGCGTGCTGCGGGCTGGCCGCCCTTCCTGTTCGACGGGCGCGCGCCCGGCGCGGGCATTACCGAGGCGCTCGCCCGGACCACACATCTCGTCGTGTCGATCGCCCCCGGCGAGGACGGCGATCCCGTCCTCCGACAGCACGGCGAGGACCTACGCCGCCATGCGCCGTCGCTGCGCTGGATCGGCTACCTCTCGACGGTCGGCGTCTACGGCGACCACGGCGGCGCCTGGGTCGACGAAACGACGGCCCCGGCGCCGACGTCGAAACGCTCGCGCGAGCGGCTGGAGGCCGAACGGGCCTGGGCGGCCGTGGCGGACGATCTGGATCGTCCGCTCGCCATCCTACGGCTTTCGGGCATCTACGGCTCTGGCCGAAGCCCGTTCGACAAGCTGCGTGCCGGCACGGCGCGTCGGCTCGTCAAGCCGGGTCAGGTCTTCAACCGCATCCACGTCGACGACATCGCGGGCGCCCTCGCCCATCTCGCCGCAGGCTGCACCGGCGGCATCGTCAACGTCACCGACGACGAACCGGCGCCTCCCCAGGATGTCGTGGCCCACGCCGCCGACATCGGCGGATACGCCTGCCCCCCGGAGATCGATTTCGCCACCGCCGACCTCACGCCGATGGCACGATCGTTTTACGGCGAGAACAAGCGAGTCGCGAACACGGCCCTCAAGCGCGCCGGCTATGCCCTGCGTTTCCCGACGTTTCGCGAGGGTCTGACGGACTGCCTCAAGCGGCAGAATGCCCCTTCACCTCACGGAATTTCCGGTTAAGATTTCACGAATTTACGTTTCGTGATGGAACCGCCACGTTTTGGCCGCTTCCCACCCGCACCTCTCCGGCGTCGAACGGCGGGGGCCACGAGGGGATTTCATTAACGAAATCAGAGATCTCGGTCCGCGTCCGTATGAAACGGTAGAAGGACCGGACGATTGATCGCAAAATCCCTGACGGCGGTTGCCCTTGTGGGCGCCGCTCTGCTGGCCTCGGTTCCCGCTGAGGCGGCTGGCGGCAAGACCACCTGCGGCGGCGCCTCATGGTACGCCCTCACCTCGCGCACCGCCTCCGGCGAGCGCATGAATCCGATGGCGATGACGGCCGCCCACAAGACCCTGCCGCTCGGCAGCAAGGTCAAGGTGACCAACCTGCGCAACCAGCGCTCCGTCGTGGTGCGGATCAACGATCGGGGCCCGTTCATCAAGGGCCGTCTGATCGACCTGTCGAAGGGCGCGGCCCAGCGCCTCGGTTTCGTCGATTCCGGCCATACGCGTGTCCAGATCGAGCCGGCCGACGGCTCGGGTGCCGACACTTGCGCCTGACCCTTCCCCACCGCTGAACGCCGGGTTCGCCGGACGGCAGGGCGTCTTCGCGCGCAGTCCTGAAGTCCCGCGAGCCCGTCCTCGCCTTGCCTCGCCCGCTGCGATCCTGTAGTGACGAAGCCGGACGGAATGCCAGCCATCCTGCCAGCCGCCCCAAGCGGTCCGCACCCGTAGCTCAGCTGGATAGAGCGCTGCCCTCCGAAGGCAGAGGTCACAGGTTCGAATCCTGTCGGGTGCGCCATTCCTGAATACCAATGGGCACTTTGATGTCCTTTCTATCATCGATCATAACCTGCTCACGCAGGACGTGTTTCCAATCAGTTATGATCAGCCTCTCGTCATCTACGATCACGCGATCAACGACGGATCGTAAATAGCTTTTACGGAACGGCACGTCGCCGTTGCGAATGCGATCTCGCATGAAGTTGGCGAAGGCAACGACGCGCTCCGGTGTAATCTCAACCTGAGCGCCAATTCGCCGTCGAATACGGTCCACACCGGCAAGCGCGATATTCCGGTCGCGCTGTGCGCTCCGCATACGCTCGGCGAATTCTGGATCATCCAGGTCGGCTATACCACGTTCAGCCAACCCCATCAGTCGATCAACTCTCATCCTCGCATCGGCGAGTTCGGTTTCAAAGCGAAGAAGCTCGGTGCTGTCAGCTTCCCTGGTACGACGTTCGGTCTCTATGGACTCGAGAATGCTG
>NZ_CAJYIU010000280.1 GCF_913775355.1 uncultured Aureimonas sp. | reverse complement strand
GCGACGACCACCCAGCGCATGATCCAATCCACGTGCCCGCCCCATCCACAGACTGCGCGACCGGATCATCATGGCTCTTCGCCGCCCGACGACGCCTGCTCCAGTTCGGCGCAAGCTTAGCAAAGCTGCGGCAACCTCCAATAGAAGATTCACGCGTCCCGCGACTTTGCTGAGGATGACGCTGCGTCGGGATCGGCAGCGCCGGCCGCTGTGTCCTTCGGTGCGGCACGAGCCGCCGAAATCGACGGGACGGCGTCCCGCATCGAACACCGCGAAGCCTGCGACAATGCCGATGACAGAAGCTCGACGGTTGCCGAGCCTGACCGACGTTCCGATGTAATCTTGAAAAAAATGGAGCGGGCGATGGGATTCGAACCCACGACCCCAACCTTGGCAAGGTTGTGCTCTACCCCTGAGCTACGCCCGCCCGCTCCTCGCTTCCGCCGTTGGACTGTCGCCTCGGCGTCTGCGGTGAGCGGCTTATGGCCCAACCGGCGGAGGATTGCAACAGGGAAAATGACGATGGTGCGACATGCCGCCGGACCGCCCGTCCGGGCGCTCGGGACGTGCGCCTGAAAGACCCTCCGAGCCTGCGATGTCCGTTGTCGCGCGCGCCTTGATGGGGCAGTGCTTGCGCACGATATTGCGACCTGTCATCCCGAACGGGACCGGGCGGCCGCAGGGATCGTCCGGGAACGAGTTTTTCAAAGTGGGTCCCAGCCGGCGGCGCGCTCGAACGCCCGGCCGATGGCGGACCGCAAGCCACGCGGACGGTCTCGATGAGCAACAATCCCTACGCCTCGCAGCTCGGCGGCTACGGCGCCCAGACCACGGCCGCAGGGCTCGGCGGCAACGGGCGGAGCGCGGCACCGGCGCCGGCCGGCGAGCTCGTCAAGGACACGACCACCGCCGCCTTCTCGGCCGACGTGGTGCGCGAATCGCGCAACCAGCCTGTCCTCGTCGACTTCTGGGCGCCCTGGTGCGGCCCGTGCAAGCAGCTGACGCCGGTTCTGGAGCGCGCGGTGCAGGCGGCCGGCGGGCGCGTCAAGCTCGTGAAGATGAACATCGACGAGCACCCCTCGATCGCCGGGCAGCTCGGCGTCCAGTCGATCCCCGCGGTCTTCGCCTTCGTCGACGGCCAGCCGGTTGACGGTTTCATGGGCGCGTTGCCCGAGAGCGAGGTGAAGGCCTTCATCGACCGCCTGACCGCCGGACGCCCCGCGCCGGGGGGCGACCCGCTCGCTGATGCGCTGGAGCAGGCGGCCGGGTTCCTCGCCGCCGGCAACGCGGCGCAGGCCTCGCAGCTCTTCGGCGCCGTCCTCCAGCACGACCCGGAGAACGCCAAGGCGGCCGCCGGGCTCGCCGAATGCTATCTTGCGGCCGGCGATACGGCGCGCGCGCAGTCGCTCGCCGACGTGATGCCGCCGTCGGTGCTCGACGATCCGGCCTTCGCGACCGTGCGGGCGCGCCTCAAGCTCCAGGAGGAGATCGCGGGGCTCGGCGACGCAGCGGCGCTGGAGGCGCGCCTTGCCGCCAGCCCCGACGACCATCAGGCGCGCTACGACCTCGCCCTCATCGCGCAGGCCAAGGGCGACCGGGCGGGCGCGGCCGACCAGCTTCTCGAGATCGTGAAACGCGACCGCACGTTCGAGGACGACGGGGCGCGGCGCAAGCTCCTCGAATTCTTCGAGGCGTGGGGGCCGATGGACCCGGCGACCAAGGATGGCCGGCGCAAGCTGTCCTCGCTCCTGTTCCGCTGAACGCCGTTCGGCCGAGCGAAGCGCCGCACTTGGCGCACGCTGGCGCTGCGCCACTTGGGCGATGACGCGAAGGAGGATCCCAGCCGTGGTTCAGGTCGGAAACGTCAACTACCGCACCCTGTCGGATCTGCCCGAGGTCGTGCCCGTGTTTCCGCTCGCGGGCGCCCTGCTCCTGCCGGGCGGGCAGATGCCGCTCAACATCTTCGAGCCGCGCTACCTCGCCATGCTCGACCATGCGATCGCGGGCGACCGGGTGATCGGGATGATCCAGCCGCGCCTCGACGGCGCCGTGCGGTCCGACGGTGAGCCGGAGCTGTGCGCCGTCGGCTGTCTCGGGCGCCTCACCTCGTTTTCCGAAAGCGGCGACGGGCGCTACGTCATCAGCCTCCAAGGCATTGCGCGGTTCCGCGTCCTCGAGGAGACGGCCGGCCGCGAGCCGTACCGCCTCTGCCGCATCGCGCCGTTCTCGGCCGATCTCGACCCCGGCGAGGGCGCCGAGGAGGTGGATCGCGAGGGCCTGCTGAAGGCGTTCCGGATGTATCTCGAGGCGAACCAGTTGCAGGCCGACTGGGATTCGGTGTCGAAAGCCTCCAACGAGACGCTGGTCAACGCCCTTTCGATGATGTCGCCCTACGGCGCGGCGGAGAAGCAGGCGCTGCTCGAGGCGCCCGACCTCAAGACGCGCGCCGAGACGCTGGTCGCGATCACCGAGATTTCGCTGGCGCGCGAGAATTCGGGCGACGGCGGCGGGCAGATCCTGCAATAGGCGACCGCTGGACCAAAACTGGAAAGGACGCCGCATGCCGGACGAGGCCGAGCGCAACCGGCCGGACCCTAAGCTTCTGGAGCTTCTGGTCTGCCCGCTCACCAAGGCGCAGCTGAGCTACGACGCAGAACGGGGCGAACTCGTCTCGCGAGCGGCGCGCCTCGCATATCCCATCCGCAACGGCATCCCGATCATGCTGCCGTCGGAAGCCCGGCCGCTGGACTGAGGCCGGGCGCCTCTTCCGGGAGGCAGCACGCCGTTCCCAAGAAAAAGGGCGGGATCCCGGGATCCCGCCCTTTTCTCGTTCAGATGCCCGCTCCGTCGCGCACGTCGGTCGGATCGACGGGCAGCGCCTCCGTCTCGGCCGGCACCATGAGGCGCCGGAGATAAGGGCGCAGCACGAAGTCGAGGACGCCGAGGATCAGCGCCTGCCAGACGGCGAGACCGAGGAGGACGGCGATGACGGCCATCATCACGGCCGCCGCGCCGCGGAACAGCGTCACGCCGCGGGCGCGGCGGGCGTCGCTCGCGAGCGAGGGGCCGAGCCACTCCGCCTTGGCGCGGTCGAAGGCCGAGCGCGGCGCGGCGGGCTGGCCCTTGGCCGCGGCGGCGGGCGCCGGCATGCCGAGAAGCGTCGTCTGGGCCTCGGGCAGCGCGGTCACGATGCCGAGCGCCACCGTCTCGTTGGTCAGCTGGTCGATCAGGATGAAGGCGCCGAGCTCGCGGCTTTCCGCATAGGTCGTCGCCACCAGCGGCTTGTCGAAGGCGAGGGTGATGCGGCCGATCTCGTTCATCAGGAGCGCGTTGGCGGCGCGCGGCTGATAGGAGTGAATGTCGACCGCCTCGCGCAACGCGCGCACGGTCGCCGGCGTCTGCGCCGAGGCGAGCTTGGCGATGACGCGCGCGCCGGCGATCAGCGGCCGGTCCACCATCCAGAGGATCTCGGCCTCGAGCCGCGTCTGCGGCGCGATCGGATCGCCATCGCGCACGATCACGTCGCCGCGCGAGGCGTCGATCTCGTCGGCGAGCGTCAGCGTAATCGCCTCTCCGTCCTCGGCTTCCTCGACCTCGCCGTTCGGGCCGAAGATGCCTTTCACGTGGCTGCGCTGGCGGCTCGGCAGCGAGAGGACGGCGTCACCCTTTCGCACGCGCCCGCCCGCGACCGTGCCGCAGAAGCCGCGAAAGTCAAGGTTCGGTCGGTTCACCCACTGCACCGGCAGGCGGAAGAGCGGCGAGCCGGCTGCCAGCGTTTCGGGCTCGGCGCGCTCCAGCGCCTCCAGCAGCGTCGGCCCGTCGTACCAGGGCGCGGCAGGGGAGCGCGAGGCGAGGTTGTCGCCGTTCTTGGCCGAGAGCGGGATATAGGTGACGCTGGTGAAGCCGAGGCTCGGGCGGATCGCCTCGTAGCCTTTCACGATGTCGCGGAAGGTCGCCTCGTCGAAGTCGACGAGGTCCATCTTGTTGATCGCGACGATCACCGACTTGATGCCGACCATCGAGGTGATGAACGAGTGGCGGCGCGTCTGGGGCAGGATGCCCTTGCGCGCATCCACCAGAATGACGGCAAGCTCGGCCTGGCTCGCGCCTGTCGCCATGTTGCGGGTGTACTGCTCGTGGCCCGGCGTGTCGGCGATGATGAAGGCGCGCTTGCCGGTCGAGAAGTAGCGGTAGGCGACGTCGATCGTGATGCCCTGCTCGCGCTCGGCCGAGAGGCCGTCCACCAGAAGGGCGAAGTCGAGGTCCTCGCCGGTCGTGCCGAACTTCTTCGAATCGCGCTTCAGCGTGTCGAGTTGGTCGTCGAAGACGGAGTTGGTGTCGTAGAGGAGGCGGCCGATCAGGGTCGACTTGCCGTCGTCCACCGAGCCGCAGGTGATGAAGCGCAGGAGCGATTCGGCGGGCGAGGCGAGAAGCGGCATGTCGGCCTGCGGATCGACGATCTCGCCCGCGGCCGCGTCCGCCACCGCGCCGTCCGGCGCGGGGCCTGCGAAGGTCTCGTCCTCGGCCAGCACGCGCCCGTTGGCGGAAGCCGCCAGGATCTCGTCGCCGGCGGCGGTGTCTTGGGTCTTCAGCGCACCGCTCATCAGAAGTAGCCTTCCTGCTTCTTTTCTTCCATCGAGGCGCCGCCGTCCTTGTCGATCAGCCGGCCCTCGCGCTCCGAGGAACGCGAGCCGCGCATCTCGGAGATGATCCCGTGGAGGTCGGAGGCCTCCGAGCGGACCGCGCCCGTCAGCGGGTAGCAGCCGAGCGTGCGGAAGCGGACGGTCATCTCCTCGACGCTCTCGCCCGGCAGGAGCTTCATGCGCTCGTCGTCGCGCATGATGATCATGCCGTCGCGCACCACGACGGGGCGCTTCTTGGCGAAATACAGCGGCACGACGGGGATGTTCTCGAGCGCGATGTAGTCCCACACGTCGGCTTCCGTCCAGTTCGACAGCGGAAAGACGCGGAAGCTCTCGCCCTGCCGCTTGCGGGTGTTGAACAGGCGCCAGGGCTCGGGGCGCTGGTTCTTAGGCTCCCAGCGGTGCTCGGCCGAGCGGAACGAGAAGATGCGTTCCTTGGCGCGCGACTTCTCCTCGTCGCGCCGCGCGCCGCCGAAGGCCGCGTCGAACTTGTATTTCGCCAGCGCCTGCTTGAGGCCTTCGGTCTTCATCACGTCGGTATGGACGCGGCTGCCCGAATCGAACGGGTTGACGCCCGCCTTCACGCCCTCCTCGTTGATGTGGACGATGAGGTCGAGGCCGAGGTCTTTGGCGATCTTGTCGCGGAACTCGATCATCTCGCGGAACTTCCAGGTCGTGTCGACATGGAGAAGCGGGAAGGGCGGCTTGCCGGGCGCGAAGGCCTTCATGGCCAGATGCAGCATCACGGCCGAGTCCTTGCCGATCGAATAGAGCATCACCGGGTTCTCGGCGGTCGCCGCGACCTCCCGGATGATGAAGATCGATTCCGCTTCCAGGCGCTGCAGATGCGTCATGTGCTTCATGGCATGGGCTTTCAGCTGGGCCCCTTGCGTCGCGAGCCCGATGGTCGTTGGCCGGGTGGGCCCGGCCGGAATGGGATCAGAAGCTCGACCGCTCCAGAGCGGTGGCTCGGGCCTCTTCCGTGTCGCTCACCGCCACGGGGTCGTCGACATGGAGGCCGCATTCGCGCCGGGTCTCGTCCTCCCACCACCAGCGCCCGGCGCGCTCGACCTCGCCCGGCCGGATGGCGCGGGTGCAGGGGGCGCAGCCGATCGACAGGAAGCCCTCGGCATGCAGCGCGTTCACCGGCACGCCGTTCTCCGCGCAGAAGGCGGCGATCTCGGCCCTCGTCCAGTCGAAGAGCGGGTTGGCCTTCACCAGCTCGCGGCCATGGTCGGCGCTCACGAATTCCATGCTCTCACGGTTGGCCGACTGGTCGCGGCGAAGGCCCGCGATCCAGGCGTTGGCGCCGGCAAGCGCGCGGTTCAGCGGCTCGACCTTGCGCACGCCGCAGCAGGCCTTGCGCATCTCGGGTGCGAAGTAGAAGGCGTTGATGCCCTGGTCGTCGATGAGCTCTTCCAGCGCTTCCGCCTGCGGGTACTTCGCCTTGATGCGGCGTCCGTACTTGTCTTCCGTCTCCTGCCAGAGCGTGTAGGTCTCGGGGAAGAGGCGGCCGGTGTCGAGCGTCACCACCTCGATCTTGAGCTTTTCGGAGAAGATCAGGTGCGTCAGCATCTGGTCCTCGATCCCGAGCGAGGTCGTGAAGACGATGCGGCCGGTCACGGTCTCGCGCAGGTGCTGCAGCCGTCCCAGCGGGCTTAAGGCCGGGAAGGCGGCATTGAGCGCCTCGACCGAGGCGTCGAGCGCGGCGTTCATGCCCGCTCCCGCTGGGCGGCAAGGCGCTTCTGGAGGATGCTCATCTCCTCGCCGTAGCCGGTCTGGTAGTGGTCGCGCACGATGTCTTTCGCGGCCATCCACTGCTCCACCGGCTGGCGCGCTGCCATCGTGTCGGGCAGTTCGATCTCGTCGAAGCCGCAGTCCAGCGCCTCGCGGAACTGGTCGGCGATCAGGGGGCCGGAGGCGCGCAGCGTGCCCTTGAACCCGGCGCGGCGCAGGCGCTTGGCGAGCGACAGACCGCGCCCGTCCGAGAAGGACGGGAAGCCGATCGAGATGAGGTCCACCGTCGCAAAGTAGCCTTCGAGCGCGCCCACCGGCGTCTCGCCGCCGACATGGAGCCCGAGCGGCGTGTTGCGCCGATCGGCGATCGCCTGGTCGATCGTGGTCAGCGGCAGGATCACCGCGCCCTCGTGAAGCGACAGGTCCGCCCCCTCCTCGACGCGGGCGAATGTGTCGGCCTTGGCGCCGGTCTCGTCGAGAAGAAGGCTCATGCCGGCTCTCCCGCGGTCTCGCGCGCGACATAGGCGGTGAAGCCCTGCTTGAAGGGCTCGAGGCCCGCGCGCTTCACCGTGTCGATGAAGGTCTCCGATCCCTGCCGCTCGCGCTTGTAGACCTCGACCAGCGCCTCGATCGCGCCGGGCACCTGGTCGCCGTCGATGCCGGGGCCGACGCGCTCGCCGAGCGCCGCGTTCTCCGAGGCGTCGCCGCCCACCGTGATCTGGTAGTTCTCGCGGCCGGACTTCTCGAGGCCGAGAATGCCGATATGGCCGACATGGTGGTGGCCGCAGGCGTTGATGCAGCCCGAGATCTTGATCTGGAGGGGGCCGAGATCCTTCTGGCGCTCGTCGGAGGCAAAAAGGTTGGAGATGTCCTGCGCGATCGGAATCGAGCGGGCCGTCGCCAGCGCGCAGTAGTCGAGGCCGGGGCAGGCGATGATGTCGGTCACGAGGCCGGCATTGGCGGTGGCAAGACCCGCCGCCTTCAGCGCCGCATGGACCGCCGGCACGTCGTCGAGCTTCACGTGCGGCAGGACGAGGTTCTGGATGTGCGTGACGCGGAATTCGTCGAACGAATAGCGCTCCGCAATGTCGGCGAAGGCGCGCATCTCGGCGTCCGACATGTCGCCCGGCACGCCGCCGATCGGCTTCAAGGAGACGGTCAGCGCGATGTAGCCGGGCTGGCGGTGCGGGAAGCCGTTCTGCTCCACGAAGCGGTCGAGTTCGGGATCGGCCGCCCGCGCGGCGTCGAGCACCTCCGACGTCGCGGGCAGCGTCTCGTAGGCGGGGGCTGCGAAGTAGCGCGCGATCCGCTCGACCTCTGCCTCCGGCGCGTTGATCGTCGGGCCGTTCAGCTCAGCGTATTCGGCCTCGACGCGCGCCTTGAACTCGTCCGTCCCGATCTCGTGGACGAGGATCTTCACGCGCGCCTTGTACTTGTTGTCGCGCCGGCCTTCCGCGTTGTAGACGCGCATCACGGCTTCCAGATAGGCGAGAAGCTCGTCCTTGGGCAGGAAGTCGCGGATCACCTTGCCGATCATCGGCGTGCGGCCGAGACCACCGCCGACGATGATCTCGTAGCCGATCTCTTGGGTCTCCGGGTGGCGCAGCACGCGGATGCCGATGTCGTGGACCTTGATCGCCGCGCGGTCGTGCTCGGCGCCGGTGACGGCGATCTTGAACTTTCTCGGCAGCCAGGAGAACTCTGGATGGAGGCTCGACCACTGCCGGATCAGCTCGGCGGTCGGGCGCGGGTCCTCCACCTCGTCGGCGGCGACGCCCGCGAACTGGTCGGCCGTGACGTTGCGGATGCAGTTGCCGGAGGTCTGGATGCAGTGCATCTCGACGTCGGCCAGAAGGTCGAGAATGTCGGGCACGTCCTTCAGCTTCGGCCAGTTGTACTGAAGGTTCTGGCGCGTCGTGAAGTGGGCGTAGCCCTTGTCGTATTTCTCGGCGATCAAGGCCAGCTGGCGCATCTGCTTCGAGTTCAGCGTGCCGTAGGGCACGGCGACGCGCAGCATGTAGGCGTGGAGCTGGAGATAGAGACCGTTCTTCAGACGCAGCGGCTTGAACTCGTCGTCCGACAGCGAGCCGTCGAGCCGGCGTTCCACCTGGTGGCGGAACTGGGCGACGCGCTCGCGCACGAAGCGCTCGTCGAATTCGTCGTAACGATACATGCCGCTGGTCCTTCGTGTCCTGCCGCGGGAGCCTCCCCGGTCTCCCGCCCGATCCGACTGTTCAGGGCGCGTCCGCCCCGTCCTCGCCGAAAACCTTCTAGAATTCCGCCTGCTTGCCGTACTGCGTCAGCATGGTCGGGCCCTTCTGGCGGATCGCCTCGCGGAAGTGGTTGGCGACCGGCAGCCCGTTTTCATCGCGCGTGACCTCGACGAGATAGGGGTCGACGATCCGGTTCTCGGAAAAGCCCCGACGCCCTTCCGCTTCCATCCAGGCGGCGGTGTCGGCGTCGTCGGCGATCAGGGCCGCCTTCGGGTCGAGGCTCCAGCCGTCCTTCGTCAGGAACACGACCTCGCCTTCGAGAAGATCGTTGGCCGTCATGATGACCGGAAGCTTCGGCCCTTTCGCCTTTGCGCCCGCCTTGACGTCGCCCGCCATGTTCCTCGCCCCGCTGCCCAATCCACGCACGCCGTCCGCGGGCGGATCGAAATCCGCCGCGGCGAGGCTGTCATCGTTCTAAATAGGCCAAGGCGCAAGCGGTTGCGCCGTCGCCCGTTCCAATCCGGGGGCCACGAGGGGAAGGAATTTGCGCGCCGTCCCCATCGGGGCGTCGGTTCAGATCGGCAGACCTTGTAGAAGGCGCGGCGACGGACCGCTCGTGATGCCCGACGCCTGCGCGATGAAATGCCGCTTGGCGAAGGGCGCCCGGTCGACGAGCGACAGGCCGAAGGAGCGCACGGCGCGCACCAGCGCGCTGTCGTTGGAGAACAGGCGGTTCAGGATGTCGGTGGTGACGCCCATCTGCACCGTGTCGAAGCGGCGCCAGCGCTGGTAAAGCTCCAGCGTGTCGAGGGCGCCGATGTCGCGGCCGAGCCGGGCGGCGTCGACCACCACTTCCGAGAGCGCCGCCGCGTCCTTGAAGCCGAGGTTCAGCCCCTGGCCGGCGATCGGATGGATGCCGTGCGCGGCGTCCCCGGCGAGCGCGATGCGCGGCTTCACGAAATCGCGCGCGAGCGTGAGACCCAAAGGAAAGGCGCGCGGGCGGCCTTCCACGGTGAGGGCGCCGAGCTTCAGGCCGAAGCGCTGCTCCAGCTCCAGCTCGAACACCATGTCGTCGGCACGCAGAAGGCGCTCGGCCTCGGCGGTCGATTCGGTCCAGACCAGAGACGAACGGTTGTCCTTCAGCGGCAGGATGGCGAAGGGGCCGGCGGGCAGGAAGTGCTCCTCCGCCCGGCCCCCGTGCGGGCGCTCGTGAGCCACCGTCGCGACGATGCCGCTCTGGCCGTAGTCGGTGTGGACCGTGCGGATGCCGGCCATGTCGCGGATCTTGGAGCGCACACCGTCGGCCGCCACCAGAAGCCGGGCCTC
>NZ_CAJYIU010000279.1 GCF_913775355.1 uncultured Aureimonas sp. | reverse complement strand
TCCATGAAACGCTCACCTTCGGAGTTGGTCAGGTAGCCGCCTTCGCCGCGTGCGCCCTCGGTGATGAGCACGCCCGCGCCGTAGATGCCGGTCGGGTGGAACTGCACGAACTCCATGTCCTGCAAGGGCAGACCGGCGCGCAGCACCATCGCGTTGCCGTCGCCGGTGCAAGTGTGGGCGGAGGTGGCCGAGAAGTAGGCCCGGCCGTAGCCGCCGGTCGCCAGGATCACCTTCTTGGAGCGGAAGCGATGGATCGAACCGTCGTCCATGTTGATGGCGACGACGCCGCGGCAGGCGCCCTCCTCATCCATGATGAGGTCGATCGCGAAATACTCGATGAAGAACTCGGACGAGTAGCGCAGCGACTGCCCATAGAGCGTGTGCAGGATCGCGTGGCCGGTGCGGTCGGCGGCGGCGCAGGTGCGCTGTGCCGGCGGGCCGTTGCCGAAGTCGGTGGTCATGCCGCCGAAGGGGCGCTGATAGATCTTGCCGTCCGTGGTGCGCGAGAAGGGCACGCCGAAATGCTCGAGCTCGTACACGGCCTTGGGGGCCTCGCGCACGAGATACTCGATGGCGTCCTGGTCGCCCAGCCAGTCCGACCCCTTCACGGTGTCGTACATGTGCCAGCGCCAGTTGTCCTCGCCCATGTTGCCGAGCGAGGCGGCCACGCCGCCTTGCGCCGCCACGGTGTGCGAACGGGTCGGGAAGACCTTGGTGATGCAGGCGGTCTTCAGGCCGGCCTGAGCCGCGCCAAGCGTGGCGCGGAGGCCCGCGCCGCCGGCGCCGACGACCACGACGTCGAACGTGTGGTCGATGAAGGTGTAGGCCTTGCCGTTCTGGGCCGGCGCGCTGCGATGGGGCTGGGCAGTCGCCATGGTGTTCAGGCTCCGAAGCTCATCTTGACGATCGCGAAAAGGCTCGCCGAAGCGACGAGGACGGCGAAGAAGGTGTTCAGGATGACGAGAGCCACCTTCGCGCCGCCGTGAATGTAGTCCTCGATGATGGTCTGCATGCCGAGACGCATGTGGACACACACGGAGATCACGACAAGGCCCATCACCAGCCCAACGAGCGGGTTGGCGAAGGCCGCGCGCACGCCATCATAGGGTTCGTCGTGCAGCGCGATCAGGAGCACGACGAAGAACGAGATCAGGAAGAGGTTGGCGACGGCGGTGAGCCGCTGCATCCAGAAGTGCCCGGTGCCCTCGCCGGCGGCGCCGTAACCCCGAACCCGCTTCAGGGGAGTTCTCATGTCCATGACGGAACCTTCCTTTAGAGGATGACGACGACCAGCCACAGGAGCACGGTTCCTGCGAGCGAGGCGACCAGCGTGGCGATGGCGAGCTTGGTAGATTCTTCGCGGCCGAGGCCGGCGCCCGTGTCCCAGATCAGGTGGCGGATGCCGCCGGCCATGTGGTGGAGCAGCGCCCAGCTGTAGCCGAAGAGGATCAGCCGGCCGATGATCGAGCCGAAGAAGGCGGACGCATAGGAGAAGGCGTCCGGCCCGCTGGCGGCGGCGATCAGCCACCAGACGACGAGCGCCGTGCCGACATAGAGCGCGCCGCCGGTGATGCGGTGCAGGATCGACATGGCCATGGTCGGACGGAACCGATAGACCGTGAGATGCGGCGACAGCGGCCGGGCGGATTTGATGTCGGACAAGGATCACTCCGTGGGCGATCGCGGCTGGCATGGGACGCCGGGCGTGGCGCCCAGACGCGGCTGGATTGCTTCTAAAGAACCTGTGCGGCTGCGAAATCAAGCCGCGATCGGTCGCATTCGCGCCCAAACCGATTGAATGTCGCTTGCGTCGCAGGCGAATGGTGTCGGCCGGCCGTCAGCGATCGAGGAAGCGCAGGACGTAGCTCGACCAGTCGGCGGGCTCGGCCACCTTCTCGTAGAGGTGGCGGCCCGATCCGCCGTGGCGCGGCGCGTGGAGCACGAGGCGCGACCAGCCGCGCGAATCGGCCTCTTCCGCCAAGAGGTCCACCATCGCCTTGGCAATGCCCTTGCGGCGGTGGCGCTGGTCGACGAACACGTGGTCGGCGAGCCCCGAGCGCATGCCGGTCCAGAGGTCTGGCAGGTCGTAGAACTGGAGAAAACCGACGAGCTCGCCGTCGAGACGGGCGCCCAGCATCTCGCCGGTCCGATCCTGCAGAAGCTGCTCGGCGTAGAACGTGTCGGGCGCGCCCGGCGCACCGCGGAACATGGCCTGGTTGTAGGCGGCCAGAAGCGGCGCGAGCTCGCGCGCATCCTTCAGACGCAGGAGGCCGATCTCGATATCGGGAACGCTTTCGCTCTGGCTCATGCCGCTGGTGTGCGGCGGAAGCGCGCGAGCGTCAAGTCGCGGCGGGCGGATCGTTGGCGGGTTCTACGTCGCTCGGATTGCGCCGGGCTGCCGCTGCGGCTAGTGGTTTTGCTTTGGGCCGCAACATTATGGCGTCAAGTCATGGCGCCTGCGACGCAGCGTCATGCGGGAGACGGGGAGGACGAACATGCGCGCCGACATCCTCGCCTGGTCCGTGCCGGTCCTGTTCTCATCCTTCGCGCTCTGCTTCCTCCTGCTGTCGCGCCTCCATGCCAGCCTTCGATGGTGGAGCGCAGGCTTCTTCGTCGCCTCGCTCGGCTTCGCCCTGACCGTCCTGCCGACGGCGCCCGGCAGCGTCGCCAAGCCGACGGTCGAGGACACGCTGTTCCTGATCGCGCTCGCGATCGCCAACGCCGCCTTCGCCGCGCGCGCCGGGCGCCGCCCGCGCTGGGTATGGCTCGCCCTCGTTGTCGCAGCCGGAAGCGCGGGCGCTGCGGGCAGTCTCGCGTTTCTGGGCGGATCGGTGCTGCACGAGGTGTTCTCGGTGCAGACGGCCTGCGGGGCACTGATGCTTCTATCCGCGGTCGAGATGCGGCGCGATCCGGGCGTGCTGCGGCCGCTTCTCGTCGGCCTGTGCGGCACGATCACGGTAAGCCTCGGCCTGCAGAACGTCCTTCTTCTCTACGCCTCGCCCGAGGATCTCGGCGTGTCGAACTGGCGCGAGTCGCCCTGGGGCTTCGTGTTCCAGCTGAATGGCGCGGCGACCGGCATCCTCCTGGCGCTGAGCGTGATCCTGACGACGGCGTTCGACGTCATCGGGCGCCTGCGCGAGGAATCGACCGCCGACGCGCTGACCGGAGCGCTGAACCGGCGCGGTCTCGAGCAGGGCGTCGAGGCGATGCGTCGGCACATGGGCCCCGACGCGTGCCTTGCACTCGTCCTCAGCGATCTCGACCATTTCAAGCAGATCAACGACCGCTACGGCCACGAGGCGGGCGATGCCGTCCTGTGCGGCTATGCGGCGCTCTGCAGCGGTCTTGCGGGGGCGGACGGGCTGGTGGCGCGCATCGGCGGCGAAGAGTTCGCGATCGTGGTTGCCGGCAGCGACTACGCGTCGGCGCTGGAGCTTGCCGAGACCGTGCGCACCTCGGCGCGGCAGATCCGCTGGCCGGCGCCGCTCGCCGAGCTGACGGTGACGGCGAGCTTCGGCGTGGTGGCGATCGACCCGCAGGAAACGCTGTTCGATGCGATCGACCGGGCCGACCGCCTTCTCTACAGCGCGAAGGCGGATGGACGCGACAAGGTGGTGATCGACATCCGCGAGACGGCGCCGGCCCCGGCGCCCGAGCGCCGGCTGCCGGCCGGACCCGCCTTCGCGGGCTAGGCCTGCGCCCGGCCCGGCCGAAGCCGTCCGGGCACTCTCATGGCTTTACCGCCACTCGCGGATATCGACGAAACGCCCGGCGATCGCGGCGGCCGCGGCCCTCGCGGGCGAGACGAGGTGCGTGCGGCCCTTGAAGCCCTGCCGTCCCTCGAAGTTGCGGTTCGAGGTCGAGGCGCA
>NZ_CAJYIU010000278.1 GCF_913775355.1 uncultured Aureimonas sp. | reverse complement strand
TCAGCATCGCGACATTGGCGGTCATGATCGTCGCGATCATCGCGCCCGTGTGCAGCATGGCGCCGCGCCCCGAGAAGATCTGGCTGAACACGAAGCTCGCGGCCACCACGTAGACGAAGAGGACGCCGAGCAGCGCGGAATCGTTAGCGTGCAGCCGCGACTTGCAGATCGCGTCGTAGACGACCCAGCCGAGCCCAAGGCCGAGCAGCCCGATCAGCGTCGCGCCCCAGGCCGGCAGGTCCGCCTTGGCCGGGTCGATCAGGTAAAGCTCGGCGCCGAGATAGTAGACGAGAAAGAGCAGCGCGAAACCCGACAGCCAGGTCGCATAGCTCTCCCACTTGAACCAGGTCAGGTCCTCCGGCATGTGCGGCGGCGCGACCATGTATTTCTGGATGTGGTAGAAGCCGCCGCCGTGGACCTGCCAGGCCTCGCCGCCGACGCCCACGAGCGGCGCCCCGCGGGGCTTCCGCAGCCCGAGATCGAGCGCGATGAAGTAGAAGGACGACCCGATCCAGGCGATCGCGGTGATGACGTGCAGCCAGCGCACGCCGAATTGCAGCCATTCGGCGAAATAGGTCCACATGGGATGAGCCCCGGAACGCCGCCCCCTTGTCGCGGACGCTCCCCACAATGATCCGATGTGCCTTGCGTGGCCCCTCGCCGTTCAGGAGACGGTGGGAGGGACAGGCGTTGGTTCGAAGGGCGCTTGACGCCCTTCGAAGAGTTGCAGTGTTTCACGCCTCGAAGGGCCGAGACAAGAGGTTCGCGGCGCTATGCGCCGACGCGGAGCATCAGTTCCGCACGCCCTCGACGTACCAGTCCATCTTCAAGAGATCGGCGTCCGGGATGCGGGTGCCGGCGGCGATCTTCTCGGCGCCCGACTGGTCCTTGATCGGCCCGGTGAACACCTCGTAGGTGCCGGCCTTGGTCTCGTCGACGACCTTCTGCGCGGCGGCCTTCACGTCGGCCGGCATCTTGTCGTTGAACGGGGCCATCTCGACCTCGCCCTCCTTCATGCCGAGCCAGACGTCCTGCGTCTTCCAGGAACCGTCGATCACCGCGTTGACGCGGTCGACGTAGTACGGGCCCCACTGGTCGACGATCGCCGTCATGTGGGCGTTCGGCGCGAAGCTCTTCATGTCCCAGGCCTGGCCGAAGGCGATGGCGCCGCGCTTCTCGGCCTCCTGCAGCGGACCGGGGCTATCGGTGTGCTGGGTGATGACGTCGGCGCCCTGGTCGAGCAGAGCGCCCGCGGCCTGCGCTTCCTTGGCCGGGTCGTACCAGGAGTTCACCCAGACGACCTGCGTCTCGAACTTCGGGTTCACCTTGCGCGCGGCGAGCGTGAAGGCGTTGATGCCCATCACGACCTCGGGGATCGGGAAGGAGGCGACGTAGCCCGCCTTGCCGCTCTTCGACATCATGCCGGCGATGGTGCCGAGCACGGCGCGGCCCTGGTAGAACTTCGAATTGTAGGCCGCCATGTTCGGCGCGGTCTGGTAGCCCGTCGCATGCTCGAACTTCACGTTCGGGAACTGCTTGGCGACCTTCAGCGTCGGGTTCATGAAGCCGAACGAGGTCGCGAAGATGATGTCGTTGCCGTCCTGCGCGAGCTGACGGATGACGCGCTCGGCGTCCGGCCCCTCGGCGACGTTCTCGACGAAGCTCGTCTGCACCTTGTCGCCGAGCTTCTCGGCCAGGTACTTGCGGCCCTGGTCGTGTGCGAAGGAGTAGCCGAAGTCGCCGACCGGGCCGACATAGACGAAGGCGGCCTTGACCGGGCGATCGGAGACCTGCGCGAAGGCCGGCAGGCCGAACGCGGTGACGGCGGCGAGCGCGGCACCCCCGAGGAGGACTTGGCGGCGGGTGAAGAGGCTCATGAGGGCTCCTTGCAAGGGCTTTTCGAGTGGTCAGGCGGTCGCCCGGAACGGCTTGCCCAGGCAGGCCGGCGCGGCATTCCGCGTCCGCGCACTGCCCGAGATGAGGGCGAGCACCAGAACGGTCGCGAGATAGGGAAGGCTGGTCAGGAACTCCGGCGCGAGCAGCGACCAACCGGCCGCCTTCGCCTGGAGCTCCAGGGTGATCACGGCGCCGAAGAGATAGGCGCCGAGCAGAAGGCGCCCCGGACGCCAGGAGGCGAAGACGACGAGCGCGATGGCGATCCAGCCGCGACCGGCCGTCAGGCGCTCGGCCCACATCGGCGTCAGCACCAGCGAGTAGTAGGCGCCCGCCAGCCCCGCCATCGCGCCGCCGAAGAGCACCGCGAGGTAGCGAACTTTGAGGACGGGATAGCCGATGGAATGCGCCGAGGCGTCGCTCTCGCCGACGGCGCGCAGGATGAGCCCCGCTCTCGAGTGCTTCAGGAACCACCAGACTGCGAAAGTCAGGACCAGCGAGAGATAAACGATCGGCGAATAGCCGAAGAGGACGCGCCAGATCGGGTCGGCGGCGAGCGCCGCGGGAAAGAACGAGCCGAGCACCGGCGTCGTGATGCCGACGAAGCCGGCGCCCGCCAGTGCCGACACGCCGGTGCCGAAGATGGTGAGCGCGAGGCCCGTCGCGACCTGGTTGGCGGTCAGCGTCAGGGTCAGCCAGGCGAAGATCAGCGACGAGGCGGCGCCGGCGAACAGCGCCGCCAGCGCGCCGAGCCAGGGCGAGCCGACCGTGACGGACACGGCAAAGCCCGTGACCGCGCCGATCAGCATCATGCCCTCGACGCCGAGGTTGAGGACGCCGGACTTCTCGACCACGAGTTCGCCGAGCGCGGCGATCAGGATCGGCGTCGCGGAGGCGACCACGGCGACGACGATGGCGACGATCAGCTCGGGGCTCATGCGGCGGCTCCCCGGCCGGACGTCGGTTCGGGCGTCAGCGTCGGCGCCGGTGCGATGGGCGCGGCGACCGGAACGCCGCCCACGCCGCTCGTCAGCCGGTAGCGGACGAGGATGTCGACCGCGAGGAGGAAGAACAGCATCATCGCCTGAAAGACGCCGATGGCCGCGGCCGGCAGGCCGATCGTCGTCTGCGCGCTTTCGCCGCCGACATAGGTCAGCGCCAGGACGAGGGCGGCGAGCACGATGCCGACGGGATGAAGCCGGCCGAGAAAGGCGACGATGATGGCGGTGAAGCCGTAGCCGACGGGAAAGCTCGGCACCATCTGCCCGAAGGGACCGGATGCCTCGAAGATACCGGCGAGCCCCGCCATGCCGCCGCCGAGCGCCATGCAGAGCCAGACGACGCGCGCCTCGCGAAAGCCGCCGTAGCGCGCCGCCTGCGGGCTAAGGCCGACGACCCGCACCTGGAAGCCGGCGACGGTGCGCGCGATCAGGAACCAGACGGCGAGCGCCAGCGCCAGCGCCACCGGAATGCCGAGATGGATCAGGGTGCCCGGCACGACATAGGGCAGCGTCTGCGACGAGGAGAACATCGCAGTCTGCGGGAAGTTGAACCCCATCGGGTCCTTCCAGGGTCCGCGCATCAGGTAGTAGAGGACCTGGATCGCGACGTAGTTCAGCATCAGCGACGACAGGATCTCGGAGACGCCGAGCCGGTTGCGCAGGAAGGCGGGGATCGCCGCCCACGCCATGCCCCCGAGAATGCCGGCCACGACCATCGCGGGCAGGATCCAGTGCCCCTCCATGTCCATCGTCAAGAGCGCGATGCCGGTGCCGGCCAGGCCACCGATGACGTACTGGCCCTCGGCGCCGATGTTCCAGACATTGGCGCGGAAGCCGACCGACAGGCCGATGGCGATGGTGGCAAGCGGCGCCGCCTTCACCAGAAGGTCCTGCCAGCGATAGGGATTGAAGAGCGGCGTCACGAAGATCTCGCGCGCGGCCCCGAGCCCGTCGTAGCCGAGGAGCGTGAAGACGATGGTGCCAACGAGAAGCGTCAGCGCGACGGCGAGAACTGGCGTCGCGAACAGCATGACGCGGCTCGGCTCGCGGCGGGGGACGAAGCGGAGCGCCATCAGGCGGCCTCGGCGCCGGCTTGGGGCTCGACGTGCACGCCGCCCATCAGGAGACCGACGCGCTCGATCGAGATGCCCTTCACGTTCATCGTCTCCGACAGGCGTCCCTCGTTGAGGACAGCGATGCGGTCGCAGAGCTCCAGAAGCTCGTCGAGGTCCTGGCTGACGACGACGATCGCCGCGCCCCGCGCCGCCAGATCGATCATCGCCTGCCGAATGAAGCCGGCGGC
>NZ_CAJYIU010000277.1 GCF_913775355.1 uncultured Aureimonas sp. | reverse complement strand
GGCGCCGAGGGCTTCGCTGTAGGCGCGCGACAGCGCGATCTGCCCGACGGCCGCCGCAGCCTGGCTTTCCTCGAGCTTCAGGGGCCCGCGCGACAGCTTCAGGATCGAGCGGCCGAGCGCGATCGCGCCCGACGACACGAGAAGGACCTCGCGCCCTTCGCCGTGAAGCCGGGCGACGTCGGCCGTCAGCGAGCGTAGCCAGTCGCGGCGCAGCCCGGTGTCGGGGTCGACGAGAAGCGCCGACCCGATCTTGACGACGATGCGCCGGAACGCGGCGAGCCCGTCGCTCATCGACGCCAGTCCTCCTCGGCCAGGGTGCCGCCGAAGCGCTTGGCGTCCTCGGCCTCCTGGTCGGCGGCATCGTCCGACAGGCCGTCGATCTCGCGGCGCAGACGGCGCAGGACGTCCGGCAGGCCGTGACGGGTGACGGCCGACAGCACCAGCGGCTTGGTGCCGCTCGCCTCGGCCAGGGCATCCAGCTTGTCGCGCCGCGTCGCGTCGTCCACCGTGTCGGCCTGGCTGAGGGCGACGATCTCGGGCTTCTCGATCAGCCCCTCGTCGTAAAGCTCCAGCTCGCGCCGGACCGTCACATAGGCGTGGGCGACGTCCTCCTCTACCGCCGAGACGAGATGGAGCAGCACGCGTGTGCGCTCGACATGGCCGAGGAAACGGTCGCCGATCCCGACGCCCTCGTGCGCGCCCTCGATGAGGCCGGGAATGTCGGCGATCACGAACTCATGGCCATCCACCGTCGCGACGCCGAGATTGGGGTGCAGCGTGGTGAACGGGTAATCCGCGATCTTGGGCCGGGCGGCGGTGACGCTGGCGAGGAAGGTCGACTTGCCGGCATTCGGAAGCCCGACGACGCCAGCATCGGCGATCAGCTTCAGCTGCAGCCAGATCGTCAGCTCCTCGCCCTCGAGGCCGGGATTCGCGCGATAGGGCGCGCGGTTGATCGAGGACTTGAACTGCCAGTTGCCGAAGCCCCCGTTGCCGCCGGCTGCGACCCGGAACACCTGGCCGATCTCGGTGAGGTCGGCGAGCAGCGTCTCCTCGTCCTCGGCAAAGACCTGCGTGCCGACGGGAACCTTCAGCGTCACGTCGGCGCCCTTTCCGCCGGTGCGGTTGCGGCCCATCCCGTGCATGCCGGTCTTGGCGCGGTAATGCTGCTGGTAACGGTAGTCGATCAGCGTGTTGAGACCCGAGACCGCCTCGATGAAGACGTCGCCGCCGCGCCCGCCGTCACCGCCGTCCGGGCCGCCGAACTCGATGAACTTCTCGCGGCGGAAGGACACCGCGCCGGCGCCCCCGTCGCCCGAGCGCACATAGACCTTGACCTTGTCGAGAAACTTCATCGTCCTGTCCCGTCATATCCTTTCGGCCGCGCCATCGAATCCTGCGGCTTGGGTGTAGCGCGCCCGGCGCCATCTTGAAACTCGAAGCCGCGGCCTCAAGGGTCGGCGAGGTGCGGCGCCAGCGCCGCGTCCGACTTGGCGAAGGTGACGCGGGCGCCCGCCAGCGGAAGCCCGAAGCGCGAGATGCGCACCTGGTTTCCCGCCGTCCCGTCGGCCCGCGGCGTGATCCGGTGCCGGAAGTCGAAGGTCGATCGACCGCCGCCCGGCGCGATGCCGCGATAGGCGAGCACGGCGCCTTCAGGACCGCTCGTCCCTGACACGGGGAAGGGGCCCTGCAGCACCCCCTTGCCGTCCTCGGTCTCGACCGTGCCGGTGACCCGTCCGCCGCGCTCGACGAGATGCCAGCGCTGGAGCCGCGCGCCGTCCTCAAAGCGAAAGCGCTCGTCGAGGTCCAGCGCGTCGCCCTTCGCCTTGCCCTCGAAACGCGCCGTGAAGCGCTCGCGGAAGAGGCCGAGCGTGCGGATCTCGCCGCCGCTGACGCTGCGTCCGGCAAAGAACGAGCGCAGCGAAAAGTCGTCGGCCGCCCGCGCCGGCCCCACGAGGAGGCAAAGCGAGACGACGAGCGCCGCGCCATGAAGGGCTCTGCGCCTCATCGGGGCGTGCTCCAGCTTTTGAGCGACTGCCATGTCCGCCGATCCATCCGATAGGTTTCGCTTGCGACCCGCCCTGCCGCCAGCGAGGTCGACAGGCCGGTGCCGACATAGCCGAAGCCGCATTTCTGGATCACCCGGCGCGAGCCGTTGTTGATCACGCGGCAGCGAACCTCGATCGCGGCAAGCTCGAGAACCGCAAATCCGTAGTCGATCGCCGCCTGCGCCGCCTCGGTCGCAAACCCCCGGCCCCAATGCGGGCGGCCGATCCAGTAACCGAGTTCCGCCGTATCCGGGGCGCCTGCAGCCGCAAGGCTGCAGAGGCCGAGAAAGGCGCCGTCGCCGCGTGCCGTGATCGCCACGATGAGTTCGTCCTCCGCCCGCGCCAAGAACGCGTGCGCGTCGTCGAGGCGATAGGGATGGGGGATGCGCGAGGTCATTTGCGCGATCTCGAGATCGTCGGCGAAGCGGGCGATGTCGGCGGCGTCGCCGGCCCGGGCGATCCGCAGCACCAGGCGGCGCGTCGTCAGCCGACATTCGTCGTCGTCGGTTTCGAGGCTGGATTCTTCGCAACTCATCGGACCCCTCCGGGAATGCAAAACGGGGAGATGGCGGCCCATCTCCCCGGTTCTCATCCCTTGTCCGACGGTTGCGTCTTCAAGGGCCGGGTCGTTGGGACGCCGGCGCCTTGAAGCAACCGGATCACTCGGCGGCTTCTGCCTTCGGCATGACGGACACGTAGGTTCGGCCCTGCGCCTTCTTCTGGAAGGTCACGGTGCCCTCGGCGACGGCGAAGAGGGTGTGGTCGCGGCCGATGCCGACGTTCACGCCCGGGTGCCAGCGCGTGCCGCGCTGACGGACGAGAATGTTGCCGGCGATGACCTGCTCGCCGCCGAACTTCTTCACGCCGAGACGCTTGGACTCGGAGTCGCGACCGTTGCGGGAAGAACCGCCTGCCTTTTTGTGCGCCATGTTTCAGTCTCCTGATGTCTGCGTCCGGGGCCTTGGCGGCACCGCGCGAACGCGTGTGTGTGTGTCTCGTGCCGAACGCGGCGGGGGCCTCGAAGGCTCCCCGCGGGTTTCGTGTCTCAGGCCTCTTCGCCCTCGGCCTTCTTCTTGGCCGCGCGGGGCTTCTTGGCGGGCGCCGCCTCGTCGCTCGCCGTCTCGGCGGCCGGCTTGGTCTTGGCGGCCTTCTTCGGCGCCGCATCCAAAGCCGCGTCGGCGACCGGCTTGTCGGCCTTCTTGGCGGCCGGCGCCTTGGCCGAAGGCTCCTTGCCGTCGGTCAGGATCTCGGCGATGCGGATCAGCGTCAGGTCTTGGCGGTGGCCGCGGCTACGCTTGGAGTTCTGGCGACGGCGCTTCTTGAAGGAGATCACCTTCGGTCCGCGCGTCTGCTCGACGATCTCGCCGACCACGGTGGCGCCGGCCACGAAGGGCGCGCCGATGGTCGAGCCGACCATCAGGACTTCGGTGAAGGAGACGCTGTCGCCGGCCTCACCGGGCAGGCGCTCGATCTCGAACTGGTCGTTGGCGGCAACGCGGTACTGCTTGCCGCCGGTCTTGATCACTGCAAACATGTCTTGGCCTTTTCAGGATCGGCTCTCGCACGCTTCGGGCGCGGCGGGCCGTCTTCTTGTGTTTCTTTCGAACGATGTCGCGGCACGATCCACCGCGCACGAGGCGCAGCCGGACGCAGGTCACGACGCGCGTTGCCTAGCGCCACCGGCCGCAAAGGTCAAGGGATCGGGCCGCCGGCACGGCCCGTTTTCAAAGTGTCACAACCCGCGTCGATTGCCTCTTGTGAAACGCCCCGATCCTTTGCTAGAGAGCCCTCGCGCCGTGAGGGCGCCGACCACGCTCGACAGCGTATGCTTCATCGATCGCAAGATCGACCTCGGACGGAGAGGTGGCAGAGTGGTTGAATGCACCGCACTCGAAATGCGGCATACTCGCAAGGGTATCGGGGGTTCAAATCCCTCCCTCTCCGCCAT
>NZ_CAJYIU010000276.1 GCF_913775355.1 uncultured Aureimonas sp. | reverse complement strand
CCACGATCCGGTTGGCCGCCGCAACGATCGCGCGCAGCGAGGCCGTCGTGGCGTTCTGGTCGATGCCGGCGCCGAAGGCCCGTCCGCCCGGATGCTCGATCTCCATGTAGGCGATCGCCGAGGCGTTCGAGCCGCGCTGGAGCGAGTGCTCGGCGTAGTCGGCGACCGACAGCTCTATCCCCATGTGACGCGACAGACCGTCGATGAAGCCGTCGATCGCACCGGTGCCGCGGCCCTCAATCTCGATCGTCCGGTCGCCGTCGCGGATCGTCGCCGTCACCGTGCGGCGGGACGGTCCCTGTTCGGGTCGCGTGACATGCTCGACATAGGCGAAGCGCGCGCCGGGCTGCTCGACGTAGCGTTCGAGGAAGCGATCGTAGATGCGTTTGACCGGCAGTTCGCGGCCCTCCTCGTCGGTGATCCGCTGGATGTCCTCGCGAAAGTCCACCTGCAGGTTGCGCGGGAGGTTCAGGCCGTGGTCGGCCTGCAGGACGTAGGCGATGCCGCCCTTGCCCGACTGCGAATTGATGCGGATGATCGCCTCGTAGGACCGGCCGACGTCCTGCGGGTCGATCGGGAGATACGGCACCTCCCACAGCGGCTTGTTGGCGACCTTCGCCGCCTTCATGCCCTTGTTGATCGCGTCCTGATGCGAGCCGGAGAAGGCGGTGTAGACGAGTTCGCCGACGTAGGGGTGGCGCTCGGGGATGGCGAGCTGGTTGCAGTGCTCATAGACCTCCTTCATCCGGTTGATGTCGGAGACGTCGAGCTCGGGATCGACCCCTTGCGTGTACATGTTGAGCGCCAGCGTCACGAGATCGACGTTGCCGGTGCGCTCGCCGTTGCCGAACAGCGTGCCCTCGACCCGGTCGGCGCCCGCCATCAGGCCGAGCTCGGTCGCCGCGATCGCGGTGCCCCGGTCGTTGTGCGGGTGCAGCGACAGGATGATCGTCTCGCGATTGTCGAGGTTGCGGCTCATCCACTCGATCTGGTCGGCGTGGATGTTGGGCGTCGACATCTCGACGGTCGCCGGCAGGTTGAGGATCAGGCGGTTCTCGGTCGTCGGGCGGATGACCTCCGCGACGGCGTTGCAGATCTCGAGCGCGAAATCGAGCTCGGTGCCGGTGAAGCTTTCGGGCGAATATTCGAAGCGGAACCCGCCGCCGGCCTTGTCGGCCATCTCGGCGATCATCTCGGCGGCCTCGACCGCGATCTGGCGGATGCCGGCGCGGTCCTTGCCGAACACGACGCGGCGCTGCAGCTCGCTGGTCGAATTGTAGAAGTGGACGATCGGCTTCTTGGCGCCTTCCAGGCTCTCGAAGGTGCGCGTGATCAGCTCGGGCCGGCACTGGACCAGCACCTGCAGCGACATGTCGTCGGGGACGCCGCCCTCCTCGATGCACCAGCGGGTGAAGTCGAAATCGGTCTGCGAGGCGGAGGGGAAGCCGATCTCGACCTCCTTGAAGCGCATATGCTTCAGGAGCGCGAACATGCGCGACTTGCGCTCCTGGCCCATCGGGTCGACCAGCGCCTGGTTGCCGTCGCGAAGATCGACGGAGCACCAGATCGGCGCCGTCTCGATGCGGCGCGAGGGCCACTGGCGGTCGGGCAAATCGACGGCCGGATAGGGCTGATACTTCTGGGAGGCCTTGGGCATCACCGGGACGGATGCGGACATGGGAATACCTTGCTCGTTCGGCGAAGACGGAGCGGCACGACGGCCGGCTGACGCGCGTCTTTCAGGATTTGACCGGGGTTGTAAAGCCGAAGAGACTGGAGGCTTCGCGAGGGTGTCGCGCGCCGGCTCGACCGCCGGGCGCCCCTTCGATCAATGGGCCCGACGATCGCCGCTAAGGACGAGACGAAGGAGGCCGAGAAGCGGACGCACAGCGGCGCTGCGCGTGCGCGCGGCGACCGGGGCCAAGGGGCCGAAGGAGGCGTCCAACTTCGTCATGGCGGGGAGAATGCCCTCGCGCACCGCCGATGGCAAGCCCGCACGACGGCGTTCAAACGCGAAAAAGGCCCGATCCTTGCGGGATCGAGCCTTTGCGGCGGGGGCAGCCGAAGCCGCCCTTGCATGAGTTCAGCGAGCGTCGATGCCGAACGAGTCCGAACCCGGGACGACGCGAACCTGCTCGACCGGCGAAGCCACAGCAGTGCCGCGATAGTCGCCACGGATCACCGAGTTGACGGCGTTCGAGTCGTAGGCGCGGTTCTCGTAGCGCGACCCCGGGACGACGTTCACGGCACCGCCCTCGGTGACGGGGTAGCCGAACGAGCGGCTCTCGACGACGGTCGCGCGCGGGGCGGCGGCGGTCTCGCCACGGATCACCGAGTTTACGGCAGCGCCATCGGCGGCGCGCACATAGGTGTCGGAGCCCGGGACGATCCCGTTGGCGGAGGCAACGCCAGTCAGGGCGGCGAGGGAGATCACAACAGCCGAAGCAAAGATGGAGGTCTTCATTGTTCTTGTCCTTGTTGAAACGCGGGAGGCGCTTGAGACATTCGGCGGCTTGGGAGGAAGCCGGGGGATGAGCTTGCGTCGTCCGATGGGTCTGATTTAGGCGGTGACTGTCGGCTTATCGAGTAGAGATTGTTGAACAGTCCGTTCCAAACGTAAGCCAACCTGCCTTCTAGCCGCCCAAGACGTTAACGCGAAAACGCCGACCCACTCCGCTGAGTGGGCCGGCGCTCGATGACCGGTCCGGCGATGGCGCGATGGTCTAGAGAACCGGGACGCCCACCTGCTTCGCCTCGCCCTCGGGCTCGACATGGATCAGCACGCGTGCGCCGGAGAAGGCGTCCTGCAACGCGTCCTCGATCCGGTCGCAGATCGCATGCGCGTCGACGACGCGCATCTCGCTCGGCACGACCATGTGGAACTCGATGAACACCGCGCGGCCGGCGGTGCGCGTGCGCACGTCGTGGACCTCGATCGCACCTTGCGCCGTGTTCGAGATGATCTCGCGGGCTCGCGTGTCGTCGGAGGGATCGAGCGCCTGATCCATTAGGCCGGACAGCGAGGAGGCGACGACCTTCCAGCCTTCGCGCAGGATGTTGAGCGCGACGAGGGCGGCGAGTGCCGGGTCGAGGATCGACCAGCCGGTGACGCTCGCGACGGCAAGGCCCGCGAGCACGCCGACCGAGGTCACGACGTCGGCCATGATGTGCCGCCCGTCGGCGTCGAGCGCCGGCGACCGGTGCGCGCGCCCCTGCCGGATGAGGTGCAGGGCCCACAGGAGGTTGATGACCGTCGCGACGCCGTTGATCGCGATGCCGGTCATCGGCGCCTCGATCGCGCGGGGCTCGAGATAGGCGCCGTAGGCCTCGCGCAGGATGAGGAGCGCGGCGACGACGATGAGGACGCCTTCCACCACGGCCGAGAAATACTCGGCCTTGGTGTGGCCGTAGGGGTGGTCGGTATCGGCGGGCTTGTAGCTGACGCTGACGGCCCACAGGGCGATGAGGCCTGCGACGACGTTGACGATGGATTCCAGCGCATCCGAGAATAAAGCCACCGAGCCGGTGACCACGTAGGCCGCGTACTTGATGCCGAGGACGAGGCAGGCCACGGCGATGGTCATCATCGCCGTACGCTTCACCAGACGGCCGGAATCGTCGGCCATCGTCATCGCGGATGCTGTCATCAGGCTGCCTTCACGCTTGCGCGACGCGGAAGCTTCGCCACGACGTTTTCAATCATGCGCATTCCGGCCTCCGAGCCGAGGCTCATGATGCTTTCGGGATGGAACTGCACGGCCGCGACCGGTTCGTGCCGGTGCTCGAAGGCCATGACGACGCCGTCCTCGGTCTCGGCTGTCACCTCGAACTCGCGCGGGAGGCGCACCGGGTCGGCGAAGATCGAGTGGTAGCGGCCGACTGTCACCTCATTGGGAAGCCCCGAGAAGATGATGCCGGGCGTCGAGACGCGGACGCGCGACGGCTTGCCGTGGACGGGCACGTGCAGCGTGCGCAGCGTGCCGCCATAGGCTTCGGCCAGCGCCTGGAGCCCGAGGCAGACGCCGAAGATCGGCATCTGGCGCTTGCGCGCCTGTGCGATCGTACCCCGGCAGTCGAAATCGTCGGGGTTGCCGGGGCCGGGCGACAGCACCACGAGGTCGGGCGCGACGCGGTCGAAGATCTCCTCGGGCACCGGGGTGCGAACGGTGGTCACGTCGGCGCCGGTCTGGCGGAAGTAGTTGGCGAGCGTGTGGACGAAACTGTCCTCGTGATCGACGAGAAGGATGCGCACGCCCTCTCCGACCTTGGCGCGGGCGCTGGTCCCCTCCCCGGTGCTCGGCTTGCCGGCCTCGCGGATCGCCGCGATCATCGCCGACGCCTTGAGCTCAGTCTCGGCCTCCTCCTCCTCCGGGTTGGAGTCGTAGAGGAGCGTCGCGCCCGCGCGCACCTCGGCGATGCCGTCCTTGAGGCGGATCGTGCGCAGCGTCAGGCCGGTGTTCATGTCGCCGTTGAAGTGCATCATGCCGACGGCCCCGCCGTACCAGGCGCGCGGGCTCTTCTCGTTCTTCTCGATGAAGCGCATCGCCCAGAGCTTGGGCGCGCCGGTCACGGTCACCGCCCAGGCGTGGGACAGGAATGCGTCCATCGCGTCCATGCCCTCGCGCAGGCGCCCCTCGATATGGTCGACCGTGTGGATCAGGCGCGAGTACATCTCGATCTGGCGCCGGCCGATGACGCGCACCGAGCCCGGCTCGCAGACGCGGCTCTTGTCGTTGCGGTCGACGTCCGAGCACATGGTCAGCTCGGACTCGTCCTTCTTGGAGTTCAGGAGCTTCAGGATCTGCTCCGAATCCGAGATCGCGTCCTCGCCGCGCCGGATCGTGCCGGAGATCGGGCAGGTCTCGACGCGCCGCCCCGATACGCGGATGAACATCTCGGGGCTCGCGCCGATGAGGAACTCGTTGGCCCCGAGATTGATGAAGAACGAGTAGGGCGAGGGGTTGATGCCCTTCAGCCGCCGCGACACCTCGGACGGGCGATGCTCGACGCGCTCGTAGAAGGTCTGGCCCGGCACGACCTCGAAGAGGTCGCCGCGCATGAACTTTTCCTTCGCGCGGCGCACGAGCGCGGCGTATTCGCCGGGCTTGTGGTCGCCGCGCGGCGGCACGGTTTCCGACCGCGCGAAGGGCGCCTCGGGTCCGCCGCCGGCAAGGCCCGCGGTCGAGCGGCCCGCCTTTTCGAACTGGTATTCCTCGACATAGGCCTTGGCCGAATAGTGATCCACCATCAGGATCTCGTCCGGCAGGTAGAGGACGAGATCGCGGCGGTCGGGCGCGCGCTGAAGCGTCTCCTCGACCGGATCGAACTGGAAGGCGAGGTCGTAGCCGAAGGCGCCATAGAGCCCGAGGTCGCTGTCCTCATCGGACTTGAAGAGGGCGACGATCGCGCGCAGCACCGAGAAGACGGTCGGCATGCGCGAGCGCTCTTCCTCGGTGAAGGCGCGCGACGGCAGGGCGATCGTCAGGTCGAGCCGGTCGCCGGCTCTGCCGGCGGACGCGATGTCCTCGTGCCCCTCCAGCGCGTCCGCGACGAAGCCGAGGAGCACATGGCCCCGCGCATTCAGCGCCTCGATCACGACCGAGCGGCCCGAGGAGGTCACGACGAGCGGCGGATCGACGATCGCCGTGTCCCAGCGCGTGTAGCGGCCGGGATACTCGTAGTTCGACGAGAAGACCGCGCCGCGGCGGGTGTCCAGCCGATCGACATAGGGCTCGATCGCGCCGGCATAGGCGACGTCGCGCCGCCGCCGGGTGACGGTCACGCCGCCGTCCGTCACATAGACGTGCGCGCCGTCCGCCTGAGCTTCGAGGGTCATGCCATCCACTCCATCTTGAGCGCCGGCCCCGAGGCCCCTCAAAAGGAAAAGGCCGCCGGGGGTCCGGAGCGGCCTTTGTCGATCGAACGCGCACGGGTTCGCAAAGCCGCTAGGAGCGGGTCTGCCACCAGTTCGTGTGCTTGCGCGCGGTGTTCATGGCGGAATGGGTAGCCGAAGCCCTGGTGCGTCGCAACGAAAAAGTGCCGGGACCCCCTATTTGCCAATGGTTTGCACGTGCGGGTCGCGCCTCAGCCGCCCTGCCCCTTGGCCGCCTCCAGAAGCGCGTCGTCGGCCTCCGTCGCCCGGCGGAACGCCGGCCGTCCGGCGAGCCGCGCATGATAGGCCTCGAAAGCCGGCCGACGCTCGATGCCGCCGAAGTGCAGCCCGTAGCCGATATGGGAGCCGACATAGACGTCCGCCGCGCTGAAGCGATCGCCCGCCACGTAGTCGCCTCCGGAGACGGCGGCCTCCAGCGCGTCCATCACCCGCTCGTAGGAGCCGTAGCCGACGAAGACCGAACGGTCGGGCGTCACCTCGACCTTAAGGGTCTGGTTGGTGACCGCCGCCTCGAGCGGGCCGGCGGCGAAGAACATCCAGCGGAAGTAGGCGGCCCGCGCCGGCCCGGGCTCGGGCACGAGCCCGGCCTCCGGAAAGGCGTCGGCAAGATAGGCGCAGATCGCCGCCACTTCCGTCACCACGCCGCCCCGATGCGACAGCGCCGGCACCTTGCCCATCGGATTGACAGCGAGATACCCGGCCGACTTCATGGTCGTCCCGTAGTCGAGGACTTCGACGCGGTAGGGCTGGCCCACCTCTTCCAGCATCCAGCGCGCGATGCGGCCGCGCGACATGGGATGGGTGTAGAGAACGAGATCGTCGGTCATCGGGCATCCTCCGCCGGGTGGGTTGCCGCGATCCTAGACCCAAAACGCGAAGGCCGCGCGACGGATCGCGCGGCCTTTCCTTCAGAGGGCGTCGGCTGGGCTCAGTACTGCGGCAGCCCGTGGATGCGCGGGTCGTTCACCGTCGCGGAATAGATCACGCCGTCGGAGGCCTGGAAGACGCCGGTGAGACCCGGGTCCTTCACGGGCGTCTCGCTCATGACCTTGACCGGCGCGGTCCTCGACAGCGCGGCGGTCGTCGCCATCGTGTGCTGGACGTGATGCCGGGGCATCGGGGTCGCGGCCATCGCAGCCGAAGCGGCGCCCAGCGTGCCGAGGAGGACGAGGGCGGCGGAAAGGGTGGACTTCATGGCTTTGCTCCTGGTTCGATCGGCGTCATCGAATCCCAAGTCGCCTGAGGGTCGGGCTGGATCGCCCGGCGGTCCGTGGCTTGGTGCGCCTATGGAAGAGATTGCGCCCGCCCCTCCTGAACGTCGAGTTACAAAGGGTTCATGACATCGAATTCATGAAGGAAGTTCGGGGCGCCGATGGCCCCCTACCCCGACGCTTGCGCGCGTCCGGACGCTGGCGCATAAGCCCGCCGCATGACCCCGCAGATCAGCATCCGCCGCCTCGCCGTCGTTCACGGCCGTCAGCCGGGTACCGCCCTTCGCCGGGCCGATGCCGGCGAGAGCCACCACGCGATTCGCGTCTCCGGCGACGGTGCGATGGCGCTGATCGACGTCGATCTCGATGTCTATCCCGGCGAGATTCTCGTGCTGCTCGGCGGTTCGGGCTCGGGCAAGTCGAGCCTCGTGGCGGCGCTCGCCGGAGCGGCACCCATCGCACGCGGGTCGGCATCGTTCGTGACCCAGCACGGGGCGTTCGAACTTGCGACCGCGACGAAGAGCCATCTCAAGCGCCACGCGGAGGCGACCGTCTCCAGCTGGCGCGCGCCGGTGCGCCTCGGCGACCGCCGGACCGTCGCCGCCGTCGTGGAGGCGGCCCTTGCGGACCACGGCACGCCGCGCCGCGACCGCGCCCCTCGCGCGGTTCTCGAACTCGCCAATGCGGGCCTGCGTGATCTCGCGGGCACGACGGTCGCGGACCTCGGACCTGGCCTGCGCGCGCACGTCCAGCTTCTCGTCGCCTCGCTCGGATCGGAGCCGATCCTCCTGATCGACGGCGCGATCGAGACGCCGGACGCCTGGCGCGATCCCTCGCTCGTCGCATCGCTGCGGCGCCTGCGCGAGCGCACCGGCAAGACGGTGATCCTGACGACCTGCGACCCCGCCGAGGCGATGCGCGTCGGCGACCGGATCGCGGTCCTCGACAACGGGCGGCTGGTACAGGCGGGGCCGCCGCGTGAGCTGGTGCTCCAGCCGGCGACCGATCACGTCGCCGCGCTCCTGTCGGAGTTGAACCCGGTGGGGTTCCTGCTGGCCGAGGACGTGATGGCGCCGATTACGCCCGCCGACGAGGCGGCGGGCTTTGCGGGCCTCGTCCAGACCGGCACGCGGCTCGCGGACGTCCTGCCGACGTTGCGGCGCGGCGACGTGGTGGTCGCCGAGCGCGGGCGTCTTCTCGGCAAGATCGACGCCCACCGGCTCTGGAGCCTCTTCGTCTGACGCTCGGCGGATCTCCCGCCTCCGGACGCGTCATGTCCGGCGCACAACGGCGCGCCGGACCCGTCGCAAAGCCTCAGGCGCGCTCGGCCATGCGGCGGCGGATGCTGTCGACGTCGGCGCGCGGCGTCGAGGAGAAGAGTTTCTGCGTGTACTCGTGGCTCGGCGCGTTGAAGACCTCGTCGCGCGTGCCGTATTCCACCACCTCGCCGTAGTACATCACCATCACCGTGTCGGCGATGTAGCGCACCACCGACAGGTCGTGGCTGATGAAGACGTAGGTGAGACCGAGCTCGTCCTGGAGATCGGCGAGAAGGTTCAGGATCTGCGCCTGCACCGAAAGGTCGAGCGCCGAGACTGGCTCGTCGAGCACGAGGAGGCTCGGGTTCAGCATCAGGGCTCGGGCGATCGCGATGCGCTGGCGCTGGCCGCCCGAGAACATGTGCGGATAGCGGTTGTAGTGCTCCGGGCCGAGGCCGACCTTGACCAGCATCGCCATCGCTTGGCTGCGCCGCTCGGCCGCCGGCATGTCGGTGTTCAGAGCCAGCGGCTCGGTCAGGACGTCGCCGACCTTCTGGCGCGGGTTGAGCGAGCCGTAGGGGTTCTGGAACACCATCTGCACCTTGCGGCGCATCTCGCGCGTCACGCCCTTCTCGATGCGCATGGGCTGGCCGTCGATGAAGAGCTCGCCCGCCGTCGGCTCGTCGATCAGGGTCAGGATGCGCGCCAGCGTGGACTTGCCGCAGCCCGATTCGCCGACGATCGCCAGCGTCTTGCCCTTCTCGACCGAGAAGGACACGCCCTTGACGGCATGAACCGCCTTCGGCGCCGAGAACAGGCCTTGCGGAACGAGATAGTCGCGCTTGATCCCGCGCGCTTCGAGGACGGGGCTCATCGGGCGGCCTCCAGCGCCATCGCATCGGCGACGGTCGGCAGGCGGTCGCCGGTGGCATTCTCCGGCAGCGCCGAGAGAAGCGCGCGGGTATAGGGGTTCTTCGGGTTCTCGAAGAGTTCGAGCACGCCCGCCTCCTCCATCTTGCGCCCCTTGTACTGGACGACGACCCGGTGCGCCGTCTCGGCGACGACGCCCATGTCGTGGGTGATCATGATGAGGCCCATGCCGTGCTCGCGCTGCAACCCGACGAGAAGATCGAGAATCTGCTTCTGGATCGTCACGTCGAGCGCCGTGGTCGGCTCGTCGGCGATCAGGAGCTTCGGATTGCAGGCGATCGCCATCGCGATCATCACGCGCTGGCATTGGCCGCCCGACATCTGGTGCGGGAAGCTCGACATGCGCCCTTCCGGATCGGGAATGCCGACCGACTGAAGGAGCTCGATCGCACGGCGTTTGCGCTCGGCCCGGCCGAGGCCGAGATGGAAGCGCAGCGTCTCTGTCAGCTGGAAGCCGACCGTGAAGCACGGGTTGAGGCTCGCCATCGGCTCTTGGAAGATCATCGCGATGTCGCGCCCGACGATCTGGCGCCGCTCGCGCGACGAGAGCGAGAGGAGATCGCGGCCCTCGAACGTCAGCCGGTCGGCGGTGACGGTCGCGGTCTTCGGCAGGAGGCCCATGGTGGCCAGCATGCCGACGGACTTGCCCGAGCCGGACTCGCCGACGATCGCAAGGACCTCGCGCTGATCGACATGCAGGTCGATGCCGTCGACCGCCTTGAACGGCCCTGCGGCCGTATCGAAGCTGACGGTCAGGTTGCGGATTTCGAGAAGGCTCATGGACGTCAGCTCCGGCGCATCTTCGGGTCGAGCGCATCGCGCAGACCGTCGCCGATGAGATTGATGGCAAGCACAGTGACGAGGATCGCAAGACCCGGGAAGGTCACGACCCACCAGGCGCGCAAGACGAACTCGCGCGCCTCGGCGAGCATCGTGCCCCATTCGGGCGTCGGCGGCTGGGCGCCGAGCCCGAGGAAGCCGAGCGCGGCCGCGTCGAGGATGGCGTTCGAGAAGGACAGCGTCGCCTGGACGATGAGCGGCCCGAGGCAGTTCGGCAGGATCGTCCGGAACATCAGCCGGATCGGGCCGGCGCCGACGACGCGGGCGGCGGTGACGTATTCGCGCTCCTTCTCCGCCATCACCGAGGCGCGGGTCAGACGCACGAAATGCGGCTGGAGGACGAGCGCGATCGCGATCATCGCGTTGACGAGGCCGGGCCCCAGGATCGCGACCAGCACCAGCGCCAGGAGCAGCGATGGGAAAGCGAGGATCACGTCCATGACGCGCATGATCACCGTGTCGACCCAGCCCCGGAAGTAGCCGGCGATGAGGCCGATCACGATGCCCGTCGAGACCGCGAGGATCACGACGAAGGTGCCGATGAATAGCGAATACTGCGCGCCGTAGATCAGGCGCGAGAGGATGTCGCGGCCGACGGCGTCCGTGCCGAGAAGATAGGACCACTGGCCGCCCTGCATGAAGGCGGGCGGGAGCAGGAGCGCGGCGCGGTTCTGCGCCACGGGGTCGTGCGGGGCGATCCACGGCGCGAGAAACGCCACGAGCACGACGATGGCGAAGACCACGAGGCCCGCGACGGCCCCGCGATTGACCGAGAAGTAGTACCAGAACTCCGACAGCATCCGGCGGCGCTGGCCGGTCTCCGGCTTGCGGTCGGGGATGAGCGAGCCGACGCCGGCTTCCGCTTCCTGGGCTTCGATATGGGACATCGTGGCTCTCCTATCGGGCCCGGACGCGGGGGTTGATGAGGCCGTAGAGAAGATCGACCACGAGGTTCACGACCATCACGACGATGGCGATGAGGAGAAGGCCGCCCTGGACGACCGGATAGTCGCGGCGGAAGACCGAATCGACCATCCACTTGCCGATGCCCGGCCAGGAGAAGATCGTCTCGGTGAGGATCGCGCCGGCCATCATCACGCCGATCTGCAGGCCGATCGTGGTGACGACGGGGATCAGCGCGTTGCGCAGGGCATGAATGCCGACGACGCGGGTCGACTTCAGGCCCTTGGCGCGAGCGGTGCGTACGTAGTCCTCGCTGAGCACCTCGAGCATGGCCGAGCGCGTCTGGCGCGCGATGACCGCGAGCGGGATCGTGGCGAGGACGACGCCCGGCAGGATCAGGTGGCTGATCGCCGACTTGAACGCGCCCGCCTGCCCCGACAGGAGGCTGTCGATCAGCATGAAGCCGGTGACGGGCGGGAAGAAGTAGAGGAGCGAGATGCGGCCCGAGACCGGCGTCCAGCCGAGCGTGCCGGAAAAGAAGATGATGAGGAGGAGGCCCCACCAGAAGATCGGCATGGAATAGCCGACGAGCGCCGTGCCCATGATGGTCTGGTCGAGCCACGATCCGCGTTTCACCGCGGCGAAGACGCCGGCCGGAACGCCGATCGCGACCGCGATCAGGATCGCGAAGAGCGACAGTTCGACGGTCGCCGGGAACAGCGTCATGAATTCGGTGAGGACCGGACGACGCGTGACGATCGATGTGCCGAAGTCGCCCGCGAAGAGGCCCGTGAGGTAGTGCCAGAACTGGATCGGCAGCGGCTGATCGTAGCCGAGAAGCGCGGTGAGCTGGGCGTGACGCTCGGGGCTGATGCCGCGCTCGCCGGCCATCAGCGTGACGGGATCGCCGGGCAGAAGGCGGATGAAGGAAAAGGCGACGATCGCCACGCCGACGAAGGTCGGCACGAGGACGCCGAGGCGCGCTACGATGAAGCGGAACATGGATGAGGCCCTTGGAGGTCCTGGTGCCGCAGCCTGCGGCTGAAGCCGATTTCTCTAGCGGAAACCAGAGGTTCGGCCAAACGAAAAGGGGAACGGCGCAGGGCCGCTCCCCTTCCCGGCGATGGTGCGGTCGGCTTACTCGGTGATGTCGACGCCGTCGAACGTGTAGTCGCCGAGCGGGCTCTGGACGAAGCCGGTCACGTTCTTGCGCATCGGCACGTAGACGACCGAATGGGCGATCGTGGCCCAGGGGGCCTGATCCTTGAAGATCACCTGCGCCTGCTCGTAGAGCTTGGCGCGCTCATCCTGCGTCGGCTTGGCCTTGGCGTCCTGGATGAGCTTGTTGAAGTCCTGGTTGCACCACTGCGCGCGGTTCGCGCCGCCCACGGCGTCACAGCCGAGAAGCACGGCGAGGAAGTTGTCCGGGTCGCCGTTGTCGCCGGTCCAGCCGAGCAGCACCGCGCCGTCGCGGTCCTCGGCCTTCGAGCGCTCGAGATACTCACCCCACTCATAGGTGACGATCTCGGCCTTCACGCCGACTTTGGCGAAGTCCGACTGGATCAGCTCGGCCATGCGGGCGGCATTCGGGTTGTAGGGGCGCGAGACGGGCATGGCCCAGATCTTCATCGACAGGTCTTTGACGCCGGCCGCTTCCAGCGCCTTCTTGGCGGCTTCCGGATCGTAGGCGTCGTCTTTGAGCTGCGCGTTGTAGCTCCACATGGTCGGCGGGATCGGGGCCACGGCCTTGGTGCCGGCGCCCTGGTAGACGGCCGAGATGATCGCGTCCTTGTCGATCGCCATGTTGAGGGCCTTGCGGACCTCCGGCTTGTCGAACGGCGCCTGCTTGGTGTTGTAGGCGAGGAAGCCGATGTTGAGGCCTTCCTGCTCGTCGACCTTGAGGTCGGCGTTCTGCTGCAGCGAGGGCACGTCGGCCGGGTTCGGGTAGGCCATCAGGTGGCACTCGCCGGCGGCGAGGCGCTGCTGGCGGACCGAGGCCTCCTTGGTGATTGCGAAGACGAGATCGTCGATCGGCTGCTTGCCGCCCCAGTAGTCGGCGAACGCCTGGTAGCGGATCACGGCGTCGGGCTGGTAGGCCACGAACTGGAACGGGCCGGTGCCGATCGGTGCCTGGTTGAACTGCGCCTGGCTGCCGGACTCGGCGAGCTTGTCAGCGTATTCCTTCGAGACGATCGAGGCGAAGGGCATGGCGACGTTCGCGATGAACGGCGCATAGGGCGTGTTCAACGTGAAGCGCACCGTCATGTCGTCGACCTTCTCGATCGACTTCACGACCTCGGGCATCGACATCGAGGCGTAGTATTCCCACGACGCGCCCGAGACGTACTGGTGCCATGGGTTCTGGGCGTTGCCTTGGCGGTCGAACGAGAACACGACGTCGTCGGCGTTCATGTCGCGCGTCGGCGTGAAGTTGGCGTTCGAGTGGAACTTGACGCCCGAGCGCAGCTTGAACGTGTACTGCAGGCCGTCGGGCGAGACCTCCCAACTCTCGGCGAGGCCCGGCTCGGTCTCGGTCGTGCCCTTCTTGAACTCGGCGAGACGGTTGTAGACCGGGTGCGCCGAGGCGTCGAACGTGGTGCCCGCGGTGTAGAGGCCGGGGTCGAAGCCCTCGGGCGAGCCTTCGGAGCAGAAGACGAAGGTTTTGGCCGAAGCGGCCGAGCCGAGCGCGAGGACGATCGCCGTCGCCGCCAGGAGCTTCTTGGTCAGACCCATGAAACGCGTTCTCCCATGAACGTGCCTAAGACGGCTGCATTGCCGCCGGAAGGGCACATTTCGACCACGAGACGGTCCTCACGCAAGCCGCTTTTTTGTTTTCTCACTCAAAAACGATCTCGGGTGTCTTGCCCGCGGAAGCGCCGGATGCCTCGATTGACGCGAGCGTGCGCTCGGCGATCGCCGCATAGGCGCGTGCATGGGGGCCGTCGGGCTGGACCGCCATGACCGGGGCGCCGGCGTCGGAGCCCTCGCGAATCGCCATCTCCAGCGGCACCTCCCCCAGGAACGGGACCCCGAGGCGCTCGGCTTCCGCACGCGCCCCGCCATGGCCGAAGATGTCGTAGCGCCGCCCCGTATCGGGGGCCACGAAGTAGCTCATGTTTTCGACGATACCGAGCACCGGCACCTCGACCTTGCGGAACATCGCCAGCCCCTTGCGGGCGTCGATCAGCGCGAGGTCCTGCGGCGTCGAGACGATCACGGCGCCGGCCAGCGGCACCTGCTGCGCCATGGTCAGCTGCGCGTCGCCGGTCCCCGGCGGCATGTCGACGACGAGGATGTCGAGCGGCGCCCAGGCCACCTCCCGCATCATCTGGTTCAGCGCCGACATGACCATCGGCCCGCGCCAGATCATCGGCGTCTCCTCCTCGACGAGAAAACCCATCGACATGGCCTTGAGACCGTAGGCCTCCATCGGACGCATCACCCGGCCGTTCTCGAGCTCCGGCCGCCCCCGCAGCCCGAGGAGGCGCGGAACGGACGGGCCGTAGATGTCGGCGTCGAGAAGGCCGACCCGCAGGCCGAGCGCGCGGAAGCCGAGCGCGAGATTGACGGCGGTCGTGGACTTGCCGACGCCGCCCTTGCCGCTGGCGACGGCGACGATCCGGCCGACGCCCTCGATGCCCTGCCGGGCCGCGCGGGGCGGCTGAGGGCTGGGCGAGGCCGCCCGCGGGGCGACCGGCGGCGCACGTCCGGCCGGCGGACGCGGTGCCGGCGGGCGCGCCTCCATCCCGCCGCCGCGCCGTTCGGCGGTGAGAGCCACCATGGCGCTCGACAGGCCGGGAACGGCGGCCGCGCGGCGCTCGGCCTCCTGGCGCAGTCCCTCGAAACGCGGGGCCTCGGCGGCCGGCACGCTGATCGAGAAGAATGCCTTGCCGTCGGCGACGAAGATGTCCGAGACCATGCCGCGCGAGACGACGTCGCCGCCGCCGGGGGCCGGCAGGGCGCTGAGGATCTCAAGGATCTTGGACTTCTGGTCCTCGGACATCGGGGCTCCTTTACCGGCTGCGGCGTGCGGCTTGCACGCGATGTGCCCCGCAGATAGGGGATTTGGCTCAGCGATGGGAGTGCTCCAAGCCCGATGACTGAAACACCGCCGCGTGCGCCCTCCCCCTATCTTCGCCCCGACGACGAGGCGCTGGCGCTCGCGCGACGCCTCCTGCGGACCGCTCGCCATGCGACGCTTGCCTGGCTCGACCCCGAAACGCACGCCCCGATGACGAGCCGCGTGGCGCTCGCCGCCGACGTCGACGGCAGCCCCATCCTCCTCCTGTCGCAACTTTCGGCCCACACCCGCGCGCTCGGCGCCGATCCTCGCGTCTCGCTGCTGGTGGGTGAAACCAATGAGGGCGATGCCCTGAACCAGCCTCGTTTGTCGCTGGCCGGGTCGGCGGCAGGTCCGATCGCAGCGGATGCCGACGCTTACGGGCGGCTTGCGCGACGCTTCACGGCGCATCACCCCTCGGCGCGGCTCTACGGCACGTTCTCGGATTTCTCCTACTGGCGGGTGGAGATCGCTTCCGCCTTCCTCAATGCTGGGTTCGCGCGCGCCTATCGGCTCGGACGCGATGACGTCATCGACGCGGCGGACGCCGAGATCCTGGCTGCGGAAACACGCGTCGTGGACCACATGAACGCGGATCACGCCGACGTTCTCGGCAGGATCATGGCACGGCGCGGGTCCACGGATGCCGGGTGGCGGATTGCGACGCTGGATCGGCGGGGCTTCGAGCTTGTCCTCGCGGGCCGGGTCGAACGCGTCGATTTCCACGAGGCCGTGGTCACAGCTGCGGATTTTCGGTCGGCCTTCGTGGCCTTGGCCCGTGACCTCGACAATTAAGAGGCGGGACGGCGTCCGGCTCAGAGCGTGAAGCCGTCGGGGCAATCGGCCCGGAAGCGGTTCCCGACCGCATTCTCGAAGATACAGCGACCACGGTCCGTCCCGGATCGACCGATCAGACGATCGCCCGGCCGGGCGACGATCTCCGGCAGCTTGCCGGGCGCATAGGCGGCAACGCCGCCCGAACCGAGGCCGAAGACCGCGGGCAGGACATCGGACTGACAGCCGGAGAGGATGGCGCAGGTCGCGGCGAGGAGGACCGCCGGCATCGTTCGCTTCCTCACGTCGCGCTGGCCGGTCATTGGGTCCGTCCTTCTACGTTCCATTTGCAAAACGCCCGCCGGTTCTTGTCGAACCGGCGGGCGATGCGAGACCGCCTGGCTTAGTAGCCGGCGGGGCAGTCTGCGTAATAGCGCTGGCCGCGGCCGTCGCGATAGACGCACTGGCCCGGACGGTTGGTCGCCGCACCCAGAAGCGCGCCACCCGCGCCGCCCACCGCCGCACCGATCAGGGCGCCGCGGGCGTTGCCCGAGATGCCCGCACCGATGGCGGCGCCGCCGAGAGCGCCGATGCCTGCCGGCACGGCCACGTTGCTGTCGACCGACTGGCAACCGGCAAGAGCGAGCGTGCTGGCCGCCACGGCGGCCAAGATCATCGATTTCATCAGATGCTTTCCCAACTAACGGAGTGTCCCGAAGACCCTAGATAGAGGGGGAACAGGCAGCGTCCAGCCGGTTTCTATCGCGCGGCAACGAGTTGCGGCGCGTCCGCCAGTTCCACCGTGAGCTGGCCGGAGCGGTTCACCGCCCACTCGACGGACGCCGATCCATCGACCTCGGCCTGCGTCAGGCCGGAGCAGGTCGCCATCACGCGGCGGTCGTAAGTGCCCGACAGACGCAACTCGAGCTGCTTGGCGGCTTCGCACTCGTCGAGCGTGCGATAGATCGGTTGGGGAACCGGGATCTCCGAGCAGACGGAAGCGTCCGGCGAGCAGCCGACGAGCAGGAGAAGAGCGGCGACGTGTTCCATGGCGGCGATCCTTTCGCCGCATTAACCCATTGCACCGTCAAGGGTTCCCGGTCGACGTGCGGAGCGGCCCGGTGGGGTGGCAGCCGCGTGACGGGTGAAGGCAGGATCGTGAAAAGCCTTGGCTTGGCCAGCAACCCGCGCGACCGATCTCAGCCGTCGACCAACTCGAACTGGTTGCGCGGGACGCGGAGCCAGTACTGGATGCCGTCGGGGCGGTACTCGAGAGCCGCCTCGCCGCCGACGGAGTTCGGCACGATGCGCTCAAGCGTCGAAGTGCCGAAGCGAGGATCGTAGTCGACCCGCACCCTCGGGCCGTTCGATTCCCGCCAGCGCAGCATCAGCGAGGTCTGCCCCTCGCGCGTCTCGATGCGCGAGACGATCTCGATTCGGCCGCCCGGCACCGACAAGGCCCCGTAGGACGCGGCGTTGACGGCCAGCTCGTGGAGCGCCAGCCCGACATGGAGCGCCGCCGTCGGGGTCAGGTATACGTCGACGCCCTCAAATCGGATCTGCTCCATGCCGTCGGGGGCGTACCGCTCGACCTGGAGCGTGACGAGACTGAAGAGATCGGCGCCACGCCAGTCGGTGTCGGTCACGATGTCCTGGGATGAGGCCAGCGACTGGATGCGGCCGCGGAAGCGGACGAGGAACTCCGGCACCGTCACGGAGTGGCGGGCGGTCTGGCTCGCCAGACTCTGGATGATGGCGAGAAGGTTCTTGGAACGGTGAGACACCTCGCGCAGGAGGGTCTTCAGGGTGTCCTCGCGACGCTTCTGGTCGGTGATCTCGACCGACGTGCCGATGAGGCCGATTACCTCGCCGTCGTCGTTCCGGTCGACATCGACGCGGACATCGAACCAGCGCACCGTGTCGCCGCTTGCCACCGGCAGTTCGAAGCGGACGGGGGCTCCGGTCTTCAGCGTCTCGGCCTTGATCGCCTTCGCCTTGTCGGCGGCGGGGGCCGGAAGGAAATCCTGGTCGCAGTCGCCGTTGCGCGCCTCGGCGAGCCACGATCCTTGCGCGTTGAACAGCCAGAGGTAGCGCAGGTCCATGTCCTGCGCGAACAGCGTCATCTCGGTGTTGGCGACCGCCTTGAGAGCCTTGTAGGCTACCATGACACAGCGCTCGGACCGCCCCGCGATCGCTTGCACAGCAACGACGCGTTCGATTCGAACGACGGCGCACGGTCGAAACGGGCGCCTGAGCGTCTACCGTTCAGCCTTGCGGTCATGTCGGACGAACCTTTCCAAAAGCCAGAGGAGCGTCCCTCCCGGCTCTCACACGTCGATAGTCGGCAACGGAGCGGGACCACGACGGGTTCCCGCCCTCTGCAGGGACCGGCATGGCGCGGGACGGGTCCCTGCCGTCGTCGAGGCGGCGTCAGGCCGCTTCGCGCTCGGTCTCGAAGAACAGCGCCTGGCTGATCAGGGCCTTCACCATGTCCGGGTTGAACGGCTTGGTGACGAGGAAGGTCGGCTCCGGACGCTCGCCCGTCAGCAGGCGCTCGGGGAAGGCGGTGATGAAGATCACCGGCACCGACACCTTGGCGAGGATGTCGTTGACCGCATCGATGCCCGAGGAGCCGTCGGCCAGCTGAATATCGGCGAGGACCATGCCGGGCTTCTGCTGCTCGAAGAGCGCGATGGCTTCCTTGTGCGTGCGGGCGATGCCGGTCACGCCGTGGCCGAGGCTCTCGACCATCTGCTCGATGTCCATCGCGATCAGAGGCTCGTCCTCGATGATCATGATGTTGGTCGAGACCTGCCGGCCGATGTCGGCGCTCGCCTGTCCGATGAGATCGGAGAAGTCGCTCTCGCCGACGCCGAGGATGTGGGCGGCTTCCTCGGTGGTGAAGCCCTCGACGGCCACCAGAAGGAAGGCCTGACGCGGCAGCGGGGAGATGCCGCGCAGGTTGCGCGAGGCCTTCTCTTCCCAGGCCGAGACCGGCGCGTCCTCGCGCACGTTCACTTCCACCGACTGCCACAGCGAGGAGAACAGCTTGTAGAGCGAGATCCGGGGGCTTTCCTGCGTGTCGAACAGGCTGGGCTCCGCGATCAGGGCTTCGAGGACCGCCGCCACATACGCGTCGCCGGAGGACTGCGAACCGCTCAATGCGCGAGCATACCGCCGGAGATACGGGATGTGCGGCGCAATGCGCGAGGACATCGACATGAACATTCCCTCGTAGCTTGACCGGGCTCCGCGCCCGGATCTGACCTTGTCTATGCGGCGACGAAAGTCGGCCCCGGCCGAGGCGGCGACGGAAACGTCGGCCGCCAGTGGACTTCGCGCACCCGGCCCTAGTTAAGGCAACAGGCGCGAAACGCTAGACCTTCGAGCACAACATTTCCCTCGGGCGGTCGAGACACTTGCGAACCGACGGCGCTCCTACATCTAGCGCAGCAAGCATTGCGACAGCCGGACGCGAAGGTCGGCAGGGCGAGAGGTGGAATGGAAGACCGCAGGAACAAAGGCACCGTCATGCCCGAGACCCAGGATACGCACACCTCGACGGATTCGGATGCCGCGAACAGCCAACCGACGGACCTCGGTTCGAGTTCCGCGATCGGCCGACGTCTGAAGGCCTATTACGACGACGTGGCGAGCGAGCCGGTTCCCGATCGCTTCATGTCGCTGCTCGATGCGCTCGACGCGGCGGAAGCCCGGTCGAAGTCGTCGAAGGAAGGAAACTGAGCCAGATGGCGCAGGACACCGACTTCCGCAAAGAACTGGTCGCGATCATTCCGAACCTGCGCGCCTTCGCTGCGTCGCTGGCGGGCTCCTTCGATCGCGCCGACGACCTCGTGCAGGAAACCCTCGTGAAGGCGTGGGACAAGCAGCACACGTTCCAGCCCGGCACCAATCTGAAGGCCTGGCTGTTCACGATCCTGCGCAACGAGTTCTACACGCAGATGCGCAAGAAGGGCCGCGAGGTCCAGGACGTGGACGGGATCCACGCCATGCAGCTTGCAGGCCACCCCGAGCAGCAGGGCCACCTCGATCTTCAGGACTTCCGCAAGGCGCTGGAGCAGCTGCCCGACGACCAGCGCGAGGCCCTCATCCTGATCGGCGCGTCCGGCTTCTCCTACGAGGAGGCCGCCGAAATCTGCAAATGCGCCGTCGGAACGATCAAGAGCCGCGTCTCGCGTGCCCGCACCCGCATGGCCGATCTTCTCGGCATCGAGGGCGACGGCGAGTTCGGGCCCGATTCGATCTCGTCGCAAATAATCGGGGTCGCTCCGGCCGCCTGACACGGAACTTCCGTGGCAGGCAAACGATTTCCGCAATCAGGGACGGCCGCGGCCAGCCCGTCAACGTAAGAGGATCAGTACCCATGTCGAACACCACGTCCAACGAGTTCTCGACCGGCGCGAGCACCGGTGCCGATCGCGCCGAACTCGAGGCGCAGATCTCCAAGCTGCGGGAGGACGTGGCCGGCGTCACCGAGACGCTGAAGACGATGGCCACCAACCGGGCCGAGAACGCCAAGCAGCAGGCCTATCAGCTGCGCGACGAGGGCGAGCGCTACTTCCGTCAGGCGCAGGAGACGGTCAGCGAGTTCGAGGAAGAGGTCAGCGAGCGTGTCCGCGCCGAGCCCATCAAGAGCATCCTGATTGCCGCGGCCGTCGGCTACGTCTACGCGCGCCTCTTCCGCTAAGACGCCGTCTCGATGGTGTTCCAGCTCATCTCGAGACTCGTGACGGGCGAGGCGTCGATCTACTTCGCCAGGCTGCGGACGATCGCGACGATCTATGTGGTCATGGGCATCTTTGCCCTGGCGATGCTGTTCTTCCTGCTCCTGGCGCTGTTTGCCTGGATCGCGCACAGCATCGGCGTCGTGGCGACGGCCCTGATCTTCGCCGCCGCCTGCCTCGTCATCCTGATCGGCGTCTACATCTTCCTGACGATCGCGCGCCGGCCGCCTCGCCAGCGTGCGGCGAACCGGGTGCAGCGCGACGTTGCCTCGATCGCCTCGGTCGCGGCGGTGTCGAACATGCCGCTGATCTTCCGCAGCCTGCGGCGCCGCAAGTCGCTGCTCGTGGTCCCCGTGGCCGCGGCGTCCGCCTGGGGTCTGTTCCGGGTCTTCCAGAACTGGCGCGACGGCGGCTACGGCCGCTGAACCCCGCATCGCTCGGTTCGAACGGCGCGCCCTCACCGGCGCGCCGTTCTCGTATCACGACCTCATGAGCGGCGTGGAAAGTCGCCGATCCCGGGATCGTTTCCGGCCGTCGAGCCGTTACTCAGATCAAGGCGCCGAGGCGCGTGCAACGGAGTGTTCCCATGGCTGAACTCAGAACCGACAAGGCTCGGCAGGGCCGGACCGGCCGCCCGGTGCTGTACGTGCTGATCGGCGGCCTCGTCCTGTGTCTCGTGGTCTTCGCCGGGCTGCAGATCTACAGCGCCACCCTGCCCGACCAGAACATCAACGGCGTCGAAGCGTCCGGCACGACCGCCGAGCCGACGACTCCGACGAGTTCGCAGACCGGCGTGGTCACACCGAACGCGTCGACCGCCGGCAGTACGACCACCGCCAACTGAACGAGCCGAGCGTCATGAGCGATTTCACGGATGACCGGCTCACCGCCTCCCTGGAGCCGGGTGCGGATCTCTCCGGTCACGACGATCGCCTGCGAGAAATTCTGGACGACCCGACGCTTCCCGACCGAGACAAGCGCCAGGCCCTTCAGGAAGCGCTCGACGAACTGCAACGCGAGCGGGGCGACGAGCCGGCCGCGGCCTACGAACCGCTCGAGCGGCGCTTCTTCGACGCGCTGTCGCTTCTGGCCGAAGGCGGCCATGACTACG
>NZ_CAJYIU010000275.1 GCF_913775355.1 uncultured Aureimonas sp. | reverse complement strand
GACGGCGAATGGAGCGAGCTGTCGGCCGGCGATGCGGTGCTGGTGCCGCGCGGCGCCGCCCATACGCTGGCGAGCGCGCCGGGCGTCGCGCCCCGCGCCTTTCCGCGCCGCGAGTGCCTCGCCATCTGCGAGAGCGTCTACGACTACGGTGCGGCGGAAGCCGAGGCCGAGGGCGTCTGCATCCTCTTCTGCGGCACCATGCGCTTCAACATCGACGGGCTGCACCCGCTCCTGCGGATGATGCCGGACCTGATGCGCGCCAAGGAGCTGATGCAGGCCGAACCCGCGATCCCGCACCTTCTCGACGCGATGATCGCCGAGTGCAGCCTCAACCGCGTCGGCGCGAGCGGCATCTTGGCGCGGCTCGCCGACGTGATGGCGGCGCAGATCATCCGCTCGTGGGTGGAGCACGGCTGCGGCGACGAGGCGGGCTGGCTTGCGGCGGTGCGCGATCCGAAGGTCGGCCGGGTGCTGGCCGCGATCCACGCCGAGCCCGAGCGCGACTGGACGGTGGCGGAGATGGCCGCGCTGATGGGCGTGTCGCGCTCGGGCTTCGCCGCCAAGTTCACCGCGATCGTCGGCGCGACGCCGGCCCATTACGTCACGCAGGTGCGCATGCACCAGGCCCGGCAGTGGATCGCGCGCGACCGCATGCGCATCGCCGACGCCAGCCGCCGGCTCGGCTACGAATCGGAGGCCTCGTTCGGCCGCGCCTTCAAGCGCGTCATCGGCACGGCACCGGGCCGCATGCGCGCTGGTGGAACGGACGGCGCACGGGCCTGAAGAGCGCGCCGGCGGCAAGGCCGCCTCAGACGGGCGGCCAGGTCTTCAGCGTCATCGCCACCACACGGCGCAGGTCGTCCGGCGTCGCGCCGCTCGCGGCCTGAACCGACAGTCCCTGCGCCACCGACATGACGTAGCGCGCGAGGTCCTTCGGGTCGGCTTCGGGCGGCAGGTCGCCGACCGCCTTCCATTCCTCGAGGCGGCGACAGAGGGCGGCCTCGCTTTCGGCCCGGCGGGCGCAGAGCTCCTGCCGGATCGATTCCGACGCCTCGCTGCAGACCAGCGCGCCCTGCACCATCAGGCAGCCCTTGGGCGCCTCCTCGTCCTCGCCGACGCCGGCAAAGGCCAGAAGCATCCGCTCCACCGCGCGGCGCGAGGTCGGCTCGTTGAGCGCGTTGCAGCCGAGGTCCGAGCGGCGCGACGCGTAGCGGTCGAGCGCCTTGCGGAAGAGCTCTTCCTTGTTGCCGAACACGGCGTAGAGGCTGGGCTTGGCGATGCCCATCGCCTGCGTCAGGTCGGACATCGAGGTGCCCTCGTAGCCTTGGCGCCAGAACACATCCAGCGCGCTATCGAGGGCCTCGTCGGGATCGAACTCCCGCGGGCGGCCGGCACCCATGATCGCATCTCCTTGTTTTCGAACGCTCGGGCGGACCGGCGTCGGATTTTTATACCTGTCGGTAAATTAGTCCGTTGACAGCCGGAAACCAAGCCCCTAATTCATTCCATACCAAACGGTAATGAACTGCAAAGGTTCAACGCCGGACGGAGCGGAGGCGAGAGCGACACCCCGTCGACACACGAAACACCGCCGGATTGCAAGACCCGGCGCGCCGCGGGCGCATGCCGTGCGCCCCCACCCAACGCTGCGAGACGCCGTCCGTCTCCGCGCCCGTCCCGGGCTGCGGCCGGGCCGACGCGCGCCTCGACACTTCAAGGAAGTCTCCCGATGACGCGCATGATCCTCTCCGCCGCCGCCGCCCTTCTCCTGTCGACCGGCCTTGCCCTCGCCGGCGGCCTCGTCCCCGGCTCGGACGCCGGCACCAGGTTCGACGACGGCCGCGCCGACCGCTCGGTGGTCACCGGCGAGGCGGCAAGCCGTCCGGCTGCCGGGCGCAGCGAAGCCGCCACGACCTTCGGCTACCCCGCCGCCCGCGGCAATCCGGCCGCCGCCGAGGCGCAGCCGGTCGCCAAGCCCCCTCGCGCGGTGGAAACCCGCGGAGCCCTCGTCCCCGGCTCCGACAGTTTCTGACCTCGCGCCCGTCCGCCCGCGAAGGTTGCGGCCTTCGCGGGCGGTTCTTGCCAGGCGGTGCCCCCGTGCCGCCCATCCCGTGGACCGACCGACGAGGAGCACCCCGATGTCCCTGTGCCTATCCCCGGACGACACCCGGATCGACACCCCCTACACGGCCCTGACCCCGGAGAGCCTCGGCGCGCGCCTGCGCCGCCTGTTCCTGTCGGCTGCCGATCAGGACACGGCCGACCTGATGCCGGCGCCCCGGGTCCAGCGCTCGGCCTTCCGGCAGCCCGCCGCGGGCGGCCCGGCGCGCGAGGAGATCAACGCCCTGTTGCTGTGACGCGGTTCGCCGCGCCGGCTGCGGCGCGGCGGCCGTGAAAGGCACGCTTCGATCGGTACATGTTACGGTCGGCGCGGGCGAGGAGCTGGTCCATGCCCTCGCCCTCGCGGCGCCAGGCGAGCCCCGCCGAGAAGCTGAGAGGGACCTGCCAGGCCCCGCCCTCGTTCGCCTCCGCCGCGCGGGCAAGGCGCGCGAGCAGCGCGTTGGCGCCGGCCTCGTCGAGCCCGGTGACGACCGCGACGAACTCGTCGCCGCCCATCCGCACCGCCGGGCAGGTCGGCGGCAGGTGGTCGCGCAGGAGGCGCCCCATCCGGCGCAGGAGATCGTCGCCCGCCTTGTGCCCGAACCGGTCGTTGGCGCTCTTCAGCCCGTTGAGATCGAAGACCGCGAGCGCGACCGGATCGCCGCCTCCCTCCAGTCGCTCCAGCGTCTCGGTGAGGAAGGTGCGGTTGTGGAGGCCCGTCAGCGGGTCGTGCGTGCGTGCGGCTTCCAGCAGGCGCAAGGCCTGCTGCTGCACCGACACGTCCTCGACGCAGATGAGATAGGCGGCCCAGTCGGCCTCGTGGCCGGGCAGGAGCCGGCCCTTGTAGTTCACGTCGAGAAGGCGCCCGCGCGCCGTGTAGTTGCGCGTCATCACGCTGGTGGCGACCTGCCCCTCCCAGAGCTGGCAGATCACCTCGACGAAGGAGGCGATCTGGTCCTCGCCGAAGATCTCGCGGACCTTGGCCATCAGCTCCGCCTCGTCGGCGACCTCGTAGAGGCGCAGCGTCTCGCGGTTGACGGCCGTGACCCGGATCAGCGCAACGAGGTCCTCGACGCAGGCAGGCTCGGCCGCGAGATGCGCGCGCAGGTTCCCCATTCCCGCACGGCGCCACGCATCGAGGCGTTCTTTGAGGAGATGGAGGTCCTGGATCCACATCGAGGTCGGCGCGTGCTCGAAGGCGAGTGCGCTCCGGGTAAGGTGGATCTGGTCGGCCATGGGTTGGCCGGGTGCTGACGGGTCCGTCGGGCGCGCAGGCGCGTTGTCGCTCACGATCACCTTTCAACGCTTCGAATTCGGTCCCACGACCTGTTCTAGCGCGGCTTCGTTAGCGAGATGCCACCGCGATGCGTTCAAGTCTCGCGATGCCCGGCGGCGGGTCGTCGGCCGGAATTGCAGAGGGGGCCGCCGGGCGGTCGCCAGAAGGCGTCCCGCCCGCGGCCCGAGCCCGGTTCAGCCCTTGCGGCTCTGGCGGGCGGCGTAGCGCGCGTCGCGCTTGGCCTTCTGTGCAGCCTGGTCGGCCATCGCCTGGGCGATCAGCTTGTCGCGCTCCGACACGGCGGCCTTCTCGGCGGCTTCCGCAGCGGCGGCGGCCTCGGCGGCGCGCTCCGCCTCGCGGGCCTCGGCCTCGGCCTTCTGCTGCTCGCGCTTGGCGGCCTCGCGCTCGGCGCGGGCGGCGGCGAGCGCGGCGTGCTCCTCGCGGCGGGCCTGCGCGGCCGGATCGTTCTGTTTGGCCTTCATCTTCTCGAGCAGGGCCGCCTTGGCATCCTTGGCCGCGTTGCGGCGATCGATGAAGTCCGTGCCAGTCTGTTTCAACGTTTCTCTCTTTCGCATCAATGGGGGCCGCCAACGCTTCGCCGCCCGTCGGATCGGGTCGGATCATAGCATCCCGGCGGAATGTTTCGAAGGGGTCGGCCGGGACCCAGGAAGGTCGCCGGCCGATCGGATCAGGCCTCGCGCGCTGCCATGTAGGAGTCAAGCTTCTTTCGCGAGGGGCCGTAGCGTTTGATGATCGTCTTCGCCTCGCCCGGCGGAATTCCATACTTTCGGGCGAAGGCGTCCGGCTCGTAGGGTTCCTCGGCCGGCGTCTTGCGGGACTTGTCGGTCCCGCTCTTCTTGTCGGACATGGGTGTTCAGGCTTTCCCCGCGTCAGTTCGCGGCAGGAGAGGGGTCGCTCGTCTCGTGCGGACCGTCGTCGTCATGGTCCGTCTCGCCGGGGGCGGCCTTGGATGCGGCCTTGGCCGCGGCCTTCTCCGCCTTCTTGGCGGCCTTGGCCTTTTCGCGTTCCCGGCGCTCGAAGTCGAAATTCGGTTTTTTCATGGGCGATCCCTCGGCCGGTGGGTAATCCCCCGCATATGGGGAGCGACCGACGGAAATGCGAACCGCAAAGCGAGCGAACGGGCTCGGGCCAAACAAAGAAGGCGCCGGGTCCGGGCCCGACGCCTTCGATAGTTGGGGCCAACGCAACACGCCTCAACCACTGGCGCGACCCTAGCCCCGTCACCCTTAAGATCCGGTTTCGGACGGGGCGACCCGTCCGCCGGTCAGCTCTTCTTCGAGGCGGGCGTCGTGCCGCCCTTCAGGCTCGGCGCGGCGGCGATCGTCTTCTCGACGACCTTCTTCGGCTTGCGGGCTTCCTTCCCGCCCTTGTTCTTCTCACCCATGATCTCGTTCCTCCGGTTGACGGCGGCGGAGCATGGCACGAAGCCGGGCCGGGGCGACAATCAATTCTTGCGGGCGCTCAGGCGCCCGTCACGAGCCGCAGCACCTGCCCCGGCCGCTCGTGCTCGACGAGTTCGCCCGCATAGCGCTCGGCAAGCCCCGCGAAGCCGTCGATATCGGTGAAGACGAGGTCGCGCGGGGCGTGGAAGGGGCCGAGCCGCACGGTCCCGGCCTGGGCGGCCAGCACCGGATCGCCGGTCTCCGGCGCGAGGCACGCGTCGATGCGCGAGACGGGCTCGGTGGCGCCGCGCGTCGCAAGCTCCGCCTCGATCCGGCCCGCCAGCGCATGGAAGGCGAGCGAGGAGGCCGCCTCGTGCCAGAACACCGGCTCGTCCAGGCGGAAGGGCAGCGTCGCGGCATAGGTGTCGAGCCAGGAGGCGCGGGTCGCGGCCATGGCGAGCTGGCGCGCCTCGACCTCGGCATCCGGCAGGTCCCAGTCCTCGACCGGCGTCAGGCAGATGCCGAGAAGAAGGCCCTCCGCCGCCCCCTCGCCCTCGCCCTCGCCGATCGTCGGCAGGCCGGCGCGCTCCAGCGCCTCGCGCGCCGTCGCCAGCCCCTCCTCGGGTGTGTCGGCTTCGACGAGCGCGGCGAGCCCCTCGGTCAGCGCGTGGACCGCCGCCGGGCCGACAGTGTAGAGGTCCACGGCGTCCGGCGCGAGCACCACGGGCAGGATCGCGACCGCGCCGGCCTCCGGAAAGACGCCCGATTCGCGCAGCGAACGGGCGAGCGCGGCAAGGTTCTCCCCGTCGCCGGCAAAGCCCGTTAGGCCCTGCGCCGTCCCGGTCGCCGCAAACAGGATCGGCTGAAGGTCGAACGTCCCCTCGCCGCCGTCCGGCAGGCGGGCCGCCATCCCGGCCCAGGCAGCCTGCGAGAAGACTTCGCGCCGGAAGGCGTCGAAGCCGCCGTCGAGGAGTTCGTCGAGCTCGGGCGAGAGGCGGGCAAAGGCCGCGTCGAAGCCGTCGAGGCCGAAGTCGATCTCGACCGTCTCCTCGGCGAAGAAGGCTCCGGCGGCCTGGTAGATCGCCCTCTCGGCCGGCGTCTTGCCGCGCGTCTGCATCTGGCGCGCGAGCTTGGCCGCGAAGCGGCGATCCTGTCGATTGGTCATGCCGCGCTCCTGAA
>NZ_CAJYIU010000274.1 GCF_913775355.1 uncultured Aureimonas sp. | reverse complement strand
AGGAAGAGCGCCTTCGGTCCGTCCTTGATCTGCGCGTTCCAACGGCCGCTCTTGTGGTGCCGGATGACGCTCTTGTAGCCCGACGTGTTCGTCGCCGGCTTCTTCCGGTTCGACGAGTTCTGCGACGGCGTCGAAAGGCGCAGGTTCGCGATGCGGTTGTCGTCGGGATCGCCGTTCGCATGATCGACGATCTGCGTCGGCCACTCGCTCTTCATGATCAGCCAGGCGAGGTGATGGGCGCGGTAGGTCCGGCCGGCGTAGCCGACGACCCTGTATCCGTCCTTGTCGAGGTTGCCGGCGCGGCGGCCGGGAGGACGTCCGCGAAGCGTGTTCGTCCAGACGAGGATGCCCGTGTCCGGGTCGTATTTCAGAATCGAGAGAAGGTCGGCGGGAGGCGGGGAAGGATTGCGGCCGGGCATCTGCGGGCGTCTCCGTTGAAGAGACGTCCAAAAATCCGCATGCCCGAGAAAGAGAGGAACGAATTCGTAATTCCGCAGGGGTTCGGCAGGGAGTGCCGAAAGGGAGGTTCAATTCGGGGTTCGTTCAGCTCGGATGGATAGTCCGAAACCCCTACGGCGCAGTGGTGAAGGGTCGGTGGGCGATGAGAGACTCGAACTCCCGGCATCCTCGGTGTAAGCGAGGCGCTCTACCAACTGAGCTAATCGCCCTTCGGGGCGAGGGATTACGCGCTTGGCCAACCTTCGGTCAAGAGGCACGGCGGCAGGCGATCGCAGCGCACAGCGTAAGCGAAGATTCGCGATGGCTGACGGGCTGGGCGCGGCGGGAATGGTCACTCGCGAGCTCGATTCTTCTGGCGGGGCGCTGCAAACGCACTGATCCGAAAGCGTTTTCACGTCGAGTGCGAAAGCGCGTTGACAGACGGAAGGGGAGCCCGTAAACGACCGCTCATGCCGCTGACGGACACGCCAGCGACACAATACGATGCGCGGGTGTAGCTCAGTTGGTTAGAGTGCCGGCCTGTCACGCCGGAGGTCGCGGGTTCGAGCCCCGTCACTCGCGCCATCGTACTTCGATTTTCTACGTTGCTGCGAATCTGCGGCAACGACAAGCGCGGGTGTAGCTCAGTCGGTTAGAGTGCCGGCCTGTCACGCCGGAGGTCGCGGGTTCGAGCCCCGTCACTCGCGCCATTCGCCCATCTTCTTCGTAATGTCCTGACAGGCCTCCGCAGACCCTAAGGCCGCGTCGTTTTGCGTCCTCGCGAAGATTGCCCGGAGCACGCCGGAGGGGCGGGGATGCTGCTTGCGTCCACATTAGGAAGGGTCTAATCCTCGCCGCAATGCGAAGGGCGTGAGCCGTGGCCGTTGGACGCATTGAAGGCGTTCGTCGATCACATACGTCCCCGTCAGGTTTTCAAAGCCGCACTGCCGCGGCCGGTGTGCGGACTTGGCGCACCCGGCTCAGAGGAAGACACGCTTGTGAACGAGCTTCTTGGATCCTACCTGCCGATCGTCATCTTCGTCGGCGTCGCGCTCCTCATCGGTGTCGCGCTTCTCGTGTCACCGTTCCTGCTCGCCTTCAAGGCGCCGGACGACGAGAAGCTGTCGGCCTACGAGTGCGGCTTCGACGCGTTCGATGATTCGCGCATGAAGTTCGACGTCCGATTCTATCTGGTGTCGATCCTCTTCATCATCTTCGACCTCGAAGTCGCGTTCCTGTTTCCCTGGGCTGCCTCGTTCGGCGATCTGGGATGGGCTGGTTTCTGGTCGATGATGGTCTTCCTCGGCGTCCTGACCGTCGGGTTTGTCTATGAATGGAAGAAAGGTGCCCTCGAATGGGATTGAACCCCGGTACCGCCCCGTTTGCCGCGCGGTCCGACCTGCAGGTAGCGCCTGCGGCCGACCCGTTCGTCACCGAGGTCAACAACGAACTGGCCGATAAGGGCTTCATCGTCACCTCGACTGAGGATCTCATCCAGTGGGCGCGCACGGGCTCGCTCATGTGGATGACGTTCGGCCTCGCATGCTGCGCGGTCGAGATGATGCAGATGTCGATGCCGCGCTACGACGGCGAGCGCTTCGGCTTCGCGCCGCGCGCGTCGCCCCGCCAGTCCGACGTGATGATCGTCGCGGGCACCCTGACCAACAAGATGGCTCCGGCGCTCCGCAAGGTCTACGACCAAATGCCGGAGCCGCGCTATGTGATCTCGATGGGTTCGTGCGCCAACGGCGGTGGCTACTACCACTACTCCTATTCGGTGGTGCGCGGCTGCGATCGCGTGGTTCCCGTCGACATCTACGTGCCGGGCTGCCCGCCGACGGCGGAGGCGCTTCTCTACGGCGTTCTTCTTCTCCAGAAGAAAATCCGTCGTCTCGGTACGATCGAGCGTTGAGGGGCGTATGAACGAGCTTTCGGAATATCTGGTCCCGCTGTTCGGCGAGAAGCTTGTCGCGTCGGACATCCGGCTCGACGAACTGACGCTTACGGTCGACCCGGAGCACCTCGTCGAGGTCGTGACGCATCTGCGCGACGACCCGCAATGCCAGTTCAAGTCCTTCGTCGACCTATGCGGCGTGGACTATCCGGCGCGCGTCGACCGGTTCGAGGTGGTGATCCACCTCCTTTCGCCGTACCTGAACCAGCGCATCCGCGTTAAGGTTCTGACCGGCGAAGACGATCCGGTTCCCTCGATCACCAGCGTCTTTCCGGGCGCTGACTGGTTCGAGCGCGAGGCCTACGATCTCTACGGGATCCTGTTCACCGGGCACCCCGATCTTCGCCGCATCCTCACGGATTACGGCTTCGAGGGGCACCCGCTGCGCAAGGACTTCCCGCTGACCGGGTTCGTCGAGGTGCATTACGACGAGCAGCTGAAGCAGGTCGTCTACGAACCGGTGGAGCTACGTCAGGAATTCCGGCAATTCGACTTCCTGTCGCCGTGGGAGGGCACGGACTACGTGCTGCCGGGCGACGAGAAGGCGAAGGCGAACTGAGAGGTTGGCGGGCGAGGGCGCTTTTCCGTCCGGCGGTTTCGACCGTCGGAGTCCGTCGAGCAGCAGTCCCGGGTCCGTCGACGACAAGTCGTCGCATTATTCCTTCGCGAACGAAGCCCGTAGGATCACGGGCGCGCAGGTTTTAGCGCAATTCGCAAACGAGCAGGGTGCCTGACCGTGGCCGAGATCGACGTCCGGAACTTCAATATCAATTTCGGCCCGCAGCATCCGGCCGCGCACGGCGTGCTCCGCCTCGTGCTCGAGCTCGACGGAGAGAACGTCGAGCGCGTCGATCCGCATATCGGCCTGCTACATCGCGGCACCGAGAAGCTGATCGAGCAGAAGACCTATCTGCAAGCGATGCCCTACTTCGACCGGCTCGACTACGTCGCGCCGATGAACCAGGAGCATGCGTTCTGCCTCGCGGTCGAGCGTCTTGCCGGCGTCGAGGTCCCGATCAGGGGCCAGTTGATCCGCGTTCTCTACTGCGAGATCGGGCGTATTCTCTCGCACCTCCTCAACGTGACCACCCAGGCGATGGACGTCGGCGCGCTGACCCCGCCGCTCTGGGGCTTCGAGGAGCGCGAAAAGCTGATGGTTTTCTACGAGCGCGCGTCGGGCGCTCGGCTTCATGCCGCCTACTTCCGGCCGGGCGGCGTGCATCAGGATCTGGCGCCGCAACTCGTCGACGATATCGGCGTCTGGTGCGACGAGTTCCTGCCGCGCCTCGCCGACATCGACGAACTCCTGACCGAGAACCGTATCTTCAAGCAGCGGAACGTCGATATCGGCGTCGTCAGCCTGGAGGATGCCTGGGCCTGGGGCTTTTCGGGCGTCATGGTCCGCGGTTCGGGCGCCGCGTGGGACTTGCGCAAGTCGCAGCCCTACGAGTGCTACGACCAGATGGATTTCGACATTCCGATCGGCAAAAACGGCGACTGCTACGACCGCTACCTCATCCGTATGGAAGAGATGCGTCAGTCGGTCGCGATCATGAAGCAGTGCGTCGAGCGCCTCGCGGACCGCGATCGGACCGGTCCTTTCGCCTCGACCGAGGGCAAGGTCGTGCCGCCGAAGCGTGGCGAGATGCGCCGCTCGATGGAAGCGCTGATCCACCACTTCAAGCTGTACACCGAAGGCTTCCACGTCCCCGAGGGTGAGGTCTATGCGGCCGTCGAGGCGCCGAAGGGCGAGTTCGGCGTCTATCTGGTGGCGGACGGGACGAACAAGCCCTACCGCTGCAAGATCCGCGCGCCCGGCTTCGCCCATCTCCAGGCGATGGATTTCCTTTGCCGCAATCACATGCTGGCCGACGTCTCGGCGATCCTTGGATCGTGCGACATCGTCTTCGGCGAGGTCGACCGCTAGAGCGGTACCGGCTGGCGAGAATAGTCCAGATTGCCCTCCGAACGGCGATCGAAAATCGATACGACATGGCGTCCGGCAGGGGTTCGGGCGCTGGTCTTTCATGCTTAATGTGTTAGAACGCGCCGCAACACGGGTGTGTTGGAACCGTTCTGAAGTCGAGGTCCGATGTCCGTCAGACGTCTTGCGGAAGATGCCGTTCAGCCTCAGGGTTTTGCCTTCTCGGCGCAGAACGCCGAATGGGCCGAGGCGACGATCCGCAAATATCCGGAAGGCCGCCAGCAGTCCGCAGTCATTCCGCTCCTGATGCGTGCGCAGGAGCAGGACGGCTGGGTGACGAAGGCTGCCATCGAGCACGTCGCGCAGCGTCTTCGCATGCCGATGATCCGCGTTCTCGAGGTCGCGACCTTCTACACGCAGTTCCAACTCGCGCCGGTCGGCACGCGCGCCCATATCCAGGTGTGCGGCACGACACCTTGCATGCTGCGGGGTTCGGACGATCTGAAGCGCGTCTGCCGCGAGAAGATCCATCCGCAGCCGTTCCACCTGAACGAGAGCGGAACGCTCTCGTGGGAGGAGGTCGAGTGCCTCGGCGCCTGCGTGAACGCTCCGATGGTGATGGTCTTCAAGGACACCTACGAGGACCTGACGGCGGATCGGCTCGCGGAGATCATCGACGCGTTCGACCGCGGCGAGGGCGCTGCGGTCAAGAAGGGCCCACAGATCGACCGTCACCTTTCGGTCCCGGTCGGCGGCCTGACGACTCTGAATACGTTCAACGACGACGACGACGGTAGCGCTACCGACGAGGCCCGCACGGCACCTCAGACCGGCGGAACGCCCGCGCCGAGCGACGGCGGGGCCGGTGCAGCCCCCTCGCAGGCTGCTCGAGTGGATACGCACGCTCCGGAAACCGATCCGACGATCAAGGGGCCGGACGGCGTCTCCAAGACGCATCCTGCAGCCGAAGAGGCGACCAGCGTCGACCTGACGAACCAGTCGGCCACGTCCGGACAGACGGGCGGAACGCAGCAGGGACCGACCGGCGCTGCGGAGACGAATGCGGCCGCGCAGGATAAGCAGTCGGAAACCTCGTCGGGCGAGGCTCGCACGGATGGTCCGCTCACGACGAAGGGGGTCAGCGCGCAGAGCGTCGTCGTCTTGGAAGAGAAATTCGTCGACGATAGCGACCGGGGCTCTGCCGCGACCGGACAGGAAGACCTTTCAGGTAAGGATCACACGGCGACCAGCACGCTGGAAGGCAAGCGCACCGACACGGATGACGTTCTTCCGGGTCCGGACGTCGGCAAGGGCGAGCCTGCGAAGGGTCGCCGCGGCACAAAGCCGAAGGCCTCGGAATAGGCGGAGATCGGAACATGCTTCAGGACAAGGACCGGATCTTCACCAACATCTACGGCCTTCGGGACAAGAGCCTGAAAGGCGCGATGAAGCGCGGCCATTTCGACGGCACCGCCGATATCATCGGCAAGGGCCGCGACTGGATCATCAACGAGATGAAGGCCTCGGGCCTGCGCGGTCGCGGTGGCGCCGGCTTCCCGACCGGCCTGAAGTGGTCGTTCATGCCAAAGGAAGTGGGCGAGCGGCCGCACTACCTCGTGGTCAACGCCGATGAATCCGAACCCGGGACCTGCAAGGACCGGGAAATCATGCGCAACGACCCGTTCACGCTGGTCGAGGGCTGCGTGATCGCCGGTTTTGCGATGGGCGCGCACACGGCCTACATCTACGTCCGCGGCGAGTATGTCCGCGAGCGCGAGGCGCTGCAGCTTGCCATCGACGAATGCTACGAGGCGGGCCTGCTTGGACGCGACAACAAGTGCGGCTGGGACATGGACATCTTCGTCCATCATGGCGCCGGCGCGTACATTTGCGGCGAAGAGACAGCGCTGCTCGAGAGCCTCGAAGGCAAGAAGGGCCAGCCGCGTCTGAAGCCGCCGTTCCCGGCCAACATGGGCCTGTACGGGTGCCCGACGACGGTCAACAACGTCGAGTCGATCGCGGTCGCGCCGACCATCCTGCGCCGCGGCGGTGGCTGGTTCGCCGGCATCGGCCGTCCGAACAACACGGGCACGAAGCTCTTCTCGATCTCCGGCCACGTGAACCGGCCGTGCACGGTCGAGGAATCGATGGGCATTCCGTTCCGTGAGCTGATCGACCGTCACTGTGGCGGCGTGCGGGGCGGCTACGAGAACCTTCTGGCGGTCATCCCGGGCGGCTCGTCTTGTCCGCTGGTGCCCGGCGAGCAGATTCTCGACGCGCCGATGGATTTCGACGGCATGCGCGAGGTGAAGTCCTCGTTCGGCACAGCTGCCGTGATCGTCATGGACAAGTCGACCGACATCGTCCGTGCGATCGCCCGCCTTGCGTACTTCTATAAGCACGAGAGTTGCGGTCAGTGCACGCCGTGCCGCGAAGGCACGGGGTGGATGTGGCGCGTCATGGAGCGCATGGTGGTCGGCAACGCGCAGAAGCGCGAGATCGACATGCTGCTCGACGTGACGAAGCAGGTCGAAGGCCATACGATCTGTGCGCTCGGCGATGCCGCCGCCTGGCCGATCCAGGGCTTGGTTCGCCACTTCCGCCCGGAGATCGAGCGTCGCATCGACGAGTTCTCGCGCAATGCCGACACGGGTCGCAAGCCGATCCTGCAGGCGGCGGAGTAGGTTCTTGATGGTCTGCCAGCTTCGGTCTCGATCGGAGTTTGGCAGACAAGTTGGTGGAGCAGTCGGATGGCGTCCGGTCGGATGTCGCCGGACCGATCCGCCGAGGTAATGGATATCTGGCCAGTGACAATGGTCGCCGTTTGTCTGGCGACCGTCGCACTTTGAAAGCCAAGTTCGATCGGGTCTGAAAATGGCAAAGATCAAAGTCGACGGAAACGAGATCGAGGTTCCCGACCACTACACGCTGCTGCAGGCGGCGGAGGAGGCGGGTGCCGAGATTCCGCGCTTCTGCTTCCATGAGCGCCTGTCGGTCGCTGGTAATTGCCGCATGTGCCTCATCGAGGTAAAGGGCGGTCCGCCGAAGCCGGCTGCGTCCTGCGCGATGGGCGTCCGCGACCTTCGCCCCGGCCCGAACGGCGAAGCGCCGGAGATCTTCACCAACACGCCGATGGTGAAGAAGGCCCGCGAGGGCGTCATGGAATTCCTCTTGATCAACCACCCGCTGGATTGCCCGATCTGCGATCAGGGCGGCGAGTGCGATCTTCAGGACCAGGCGATGGCGTTCGGCGTCGATTCGTCGCGCTACCAGGAGAACAAGCGCGCCGTCGAGGACAAGTATATCGGCCCCCTCGTCAAGACGATCATGACGCGCTGCATCCACTGCACGCGCTGCGTTCGCTTCACGACAGAGGTGGCTGGCATTTCCGAACTTGGCCTCGTCGGCCGCGGCGAGGACGCCGAGATCACCACCTATCTCGAGCAGGCGATGACCTCCGAGCTTCAGGGCAACGTGATCGACCTGTGCCCGGTCGGCGCCCTGACCTCACGTCCCTACGCCTTCCAGGCGCGTCCTTGGGAGCTGACCAAGACCGAGTCGGTCGACGTCATGGACGCTGTCGGTTCGGCGATCCGCGTCGACACGCGCGGCCGCGAGGTGATGCGGATCCTTCCTCGCATCAACGACCTCGTCAACGAGGAGTGGATTTCCGACAAGACACGCTTCGTCTGGGACGGGCTGCGGACGCAGCGGCTCGATCGGCCGTATGTTCGTCGCGACGGTCGTCTCCAGCCGGCTTCCTGGCCGGAAGCGTTCGAGGCTATTCGACAGAAGGTTTTCGGCGTCGCGTCTGACCGGATCGGTGCGATCGCAGGCGACTTGTCGGCGGTCGAGGACATGTGGGCTCTGAAGTGCCTGATGGGTCAGCTCGGCTCCGCCAATCTCGATTGCCGTCAGGACGGGGCGAAGCTGGATCCCGCCGACGGGCGCGCCTCTTACATCTTCAACACGACGATCGCCGGCATCGAGCAGGCTGATGCGCTGCTGATCATCGGCTCCAATCCCCGCTTCGAAGCCCCGGTTCTGAACGCGCGCATCCGCAAGCGCTGGCGTCGCGGCGACTTCCCCGTCGGTTTCATCGGCGAGAAGTCGGACCTGCGCT
>NZ_CAJYIU010000273.1 GCF_913775355.1 uncultured Aureimonas sp. | reverse complement strand
CTCGCGTCCAGCCACTCCGGCTCGATCGGCAGTCCGGGATGGGCGAGGCTGCCTGTCGGGGTGGCGTGGATCAGGCCGTCCGCCATGGCGAGCGCCTGCCCGACGTCGCGAACAGCCTGCGCGCGCCGTGCCAAAACGCCCGGTCAGGGCCTCGACCAGCGCGCTCGCCGCGCGCTTCGTCCTGATCGAAGACGAAGAGCCGCCTGCTCCTAGAGAACGGCCGATCCGAGCGCAACATTGGGGAGTCCCTACGCGAATGCTCTGGGAGAAACCGAGCCCGTCGACGTTGTGACCGGTGCGGTTCCATCGCGGAACACGACGGTGTTGACCGCACCGGGCATCGCCGCGTCGCCGCACAGGCGCGTCATGTGCGGAAGGAGAACTGCTTGCAGGGATGGGTGACGTCGATGCCGGCAAAGCCCTTTCCTTCCAAGTGGTCGGGAAGGGCCATCGCACCATGCGGCGCGCGCAGCGTGTCGAAGCGGCTGTGGCGATCGTCCAGTCCGAGCGCGCGGCCTTCGGTCTCGTGACGAGCCGGAGACTTGGACCGCTGGATGTCGGAGCCGATGAGGCCGATCCGGACGATCTCTTGGGTCTCACCCTCGGCGGTCATGCTGGCGTCCTCGCGGCGGAGCGCCGCGATCTCGGGGTCGCCGGTCCGGACGCCGAGGTAAGGCGCCGAGCGGTCAGACCCCTTCGATCGCCACGGCGATGCCCTGGCCGACACCGATGCACATGGTAGCGAGCGCCCGCCGGCCGCCCCTGAGCTGAAGTTCCAGCGCCGCCGTGCCGGCGATGCGCGCGCCCGACATGCCGAGCGGGTGGCCAATCGCGATCGCCCCGCCGTTCGGGTTCACCCGCGCGTCGTCGTCGGCGATCCCGAGATCGCGCAAGGTGGCGAGCCCTTGGCTGGCGAAGGCCTCGTTCAGCTCGATCACGTCGAAATCGGTCTGGGCGAAGCCGAGACGTGACAGGAGCTTCTTCGACGCCGGCGCCGGTCCGAAGCCCATGATGCGGGGCGCGACGCCTGCCGTCGCGCCACCGAGCACGCGGGCGATCGGGGTCAGGCCGTGGCGCTTGGCCGCCGCCTCCGATGCCACGATCAGCGCCGCGGCCCCGTCGTTGACGCCGGACGCGTTGCCCGCCGTCACCGTGCCGCCCTTGCGGAAGGGCGTCGGCAACTTGGCGAGCGCCTCGATCGTCGTCGCGCGCGGATGCTCGTCGCGGTCGACGATGACGGGATCGCCCTTGCGCTGGGGGATCGTGACGGGAACGATCTCGCGGGCCAGCCGCCCGTTCGCCTGCGCTTGCGCCGCCTTGTTCTGCGAGCGGAGGGCGAAGGCGTCCTGGTCCTCGCGGCTGACCCGGAAGTCCTCGGCGACGTTCTCGCCGGTCTCGGGCATCGAATCGACGCCGTACTGCGCTTTCATGAGCGGATTGACGAAGCGCCAGCCGATCGTCGTGTCGTGAATCTCGGCATGGCGCGAAAAGGCCGTCTCGGCCTTCGGCATGACGAAAGGCGCGCGGGACATGGATTCGACGCCCCCGGCGATCACCAGCTCCGCCTCGCCCGACTTGATGGCGCGGGCGGCCGTGATCACGGCGTCCATGCCGGAGCCGCAGAGGCGGTTCATCGTCGTGCCCGGCACGGTCTCGGGAAGGCCTGCGAGCAGCAGCGACATTCGCGCGACGTTGCGGTTGTCCTCGCCGGCCTGGTTGGCGCAGCCGTAGATCACCTCGTCGACGGCGGCGAAGTCGACCGACGGATAGCGCTCCATCAGCGCTTTCAGCGGCACAACCCCGAGGTCGTCGGCGCGCACGGACGAGAGCGCCCCGCCGAAGCGGCCGATCGGCGTGCGAAGGTAAGCGCAGATATAGGCCTCGGCCATGTCAGAGCTCCGGAACGAGAAGATCGGCGACGGTGCCGGGCACGTCGAGCTCGGCGCCCGTCACCGCCTGAAGGTCGGCAACAGACAGGGACGGCAGCTTCTCGCGCAAGACGAAGCGCCCGCCCTCGATGTCGATGACGGCAAGGCTCGTATAGACGCGGGTGACGCACCCGACGCCCGTCAGCGGCAGCGAGCAGCGCTTCACGAGCTTCGGCTTGCCGTCCTTCGTGACATGCTCGGTGATGACGGCGACGCGCTTGGCGCCATGCACGAGGTCCATTGCCCCGCCGACCGCCGGAACGCCCTTCGGCCCCGTCGACCAGTTGGCGAGGTCCCCCGTCTCGGCCACCTCGTAGGCGCCTAGGATCGCGACATCGAGGTGCCCGCCGCGCACCATGGCAAAACTGTCGGCATGGTGGAAGAAGGTGGTGCCGGGCTTGAGGGTCACGGCCTTCTTGCCGGCGTTGATGAGGTCCCAGTCCTCTTCGCCCGCCTGCGGCGCCTCGCCGAAGCCGAGGATGCCGTTCTCGGTGTGGAAGATCGCCTCGCGTCCCGGCGGCTGGAATTTCGCGACCATTTCGGGAAAGCCGATGCCGAGATTGACGTAGGCCCCGTCGGCGATGTCCTGCGCGGCGCGCCAGGCGATCTGGGTGGAAGACAGCTTGGCGCTCATGCGGTCCGCTCCGGGTAGACCGCGTTCGCGCGGTTGAGGTCTTCTTCCTGCACGGGGTCGGCAACCTCGACCACGCCCTGCACGAAGATGCCGGGCGTCACGACGCGTTCCGGATCGATCGCGCCGGGTTCGACGATCTCCGACACCTGCGCGATGGTCGTCGCGGCGGCCATCGCCATCAGCGGATTGAAGTTGCGCGCTGCCTTGTTGAAGACGAGGTTGCCGAGACGGTCGCCGCGATGCGCCTTGATGAGGGCGACGTCGGCCTTCAGCCAGCGCTCGCGCACGTAAGGGCGCCCGTCGAACTCCTCCACCGGCTTTCCTTTGGCGAGGTCCGTGCCGTAGCTCGTCGGTGTGTAGAAGGCGGGGATGCCCGCCCCGCCCGCGCGGATGCGCTCGGCGAGCGTCCCCTGCGGCACGAGTTCCAGCTCGATCTCGCCGGCGAGATACGCTTGCGTGAAGACGCGCGGGTCGGCCGAGCGCGGGAACGAGCAGATGAGCTTGGCTACCATGCCCTGCTCGATCAGCGCGGCGAGCCCGACATGGCCGTTGCCGGCATTGTTGTTGACCACCGTCAGATTCTTCGGCGAGCCCGAGGTGAGGAACCGGTCGATCAGCGCGTGGATCAGCTCGATCGGCGCGCCGGAGCCGCCGAAGCCGCCGATCATCACCACCGCGCCGTCCGCGATGCCGGACACGGCCGCGGCCAGATTGGGAAGGGTCTTGTCCATCGTGCGTCACATATCCAGAAAAACGGTTTCGGCCTCGCCCTGACGGCGGCTGTCGAAGGTGAAGACGGGCAGTCCGTCCCGTTCGGTACGGGGTGCGACCGACGTCACGCGCCGCGCTGGCTCAGGGGGTCGCCTGTCGACCAGGAGAAACTTGAACCGGTCGCGCAGGCGTTCGGCGGCCTCGGCTGATATCCGCAGGTCCGAGCCCGGCGAGTGGAGAAGGACGAGGCGCAGCGCGCCCGTTCGCCCGTCGACGCGGTCATGCGTCTCGATGCCGTTCGCGGTCACCAATGCCATGCGGCCCACCTCCCGTCTCCGGTCTAGGCCACTTGAACCGTCATGTTAAATGAGGATTGGTGCCTCGATGATAACTCTGAGGTTATGACGATGATCTCGTCCGCCCTGCGTCTGCGCCATCTTCGGACCTTCGTCGCCGTGGCGCGGCAGGGCAGTGTCGGGCGCGCGGCGGAGGAGCTTTCGGTCACGCAGCCGGCCGTCTCGAAGGCGATCAAGGAGCTGGAGACGATCCTCGGCGCCCCGCTGCTCGCGCGCGAGCGGGGCGGGCCGCTTCTCTCACCCTACGGCGAGATCTTCCTGCGCCATGCCGAGGCGAGCCTCTCGGCCCTGCGCCGCGGTGTCGAGGACGTCGGCGACGCCGCCTCGCCGAGCGCCCTGCCGGTTCGCATCGGGGCGCTTCCCACCGTGTCCGCCCGGCTCCTGCCGCCGGCGATCCGCCGCTACCTCGCCCACGATCTAGGCGCCATCCCGCGTATCGTCACCGGTCCGACGGCCTATCTCACCGCGCAGTTGCGGGAGGGCGCGCTCGACATCGTCATCGGACGGATGGGCGAGCCGGAGACGATGACCGGCCTCGTCTTCGAGCACCTCTATTCGGAGCTGATCGTCTTTGCCGTGCGCGCCGGCCACCCGCTCGCCGGACGCACGCTGCGCCCCGAGACGGTGCTGCCCTTCGATGTCCTCCTGCCGCCGCCCGGCTCGGTGATCCGCCCGACCGTCGACCGGCTCTTCGCCGCCGCCAACCTGCCGGCGCCGCCGCGCGTGATCGAGACCGTGTCGCTCGCCTTCTCGCGCGCCTACATCCTCGAGACCGACGCGATCTGGCTGATTTCCGAGGGCGTCGTCCTCGAGGACCTCCAGCGCGGCGTCCTCGATCGGCTCAGCGTGGACACGTCGCGCACGCAAGGCCCCGTCGGCATCACGATGCGCGCGGGCGACACGCCCTCGACCGCTGCCGCGATCCTCCTTCAGGAACTGCGCAACGTGGCGGCCGAGATCCGGCGCGGCTGACCGGCCGGAGGGCCGCCGGTCATCGGCCGTGCTCGAGGGCCTCGCTCGTCGCGGCGGCGGGGCGCCTGACGCCGTCGACCACACGGCCGTGGCCGCTGATCTCGCGGCCCGCGTCGGCGGAGAAGCGCAGGTTCCAGATCGTCGCGAGAAGCGAGACCACCACCACCACCGCGAAGGCGACCGAGAAGTCGGAGAGCTCGGGCACGGCGTGCCCCTGCGCGCCCATCGAGCCGTGCAGGGCGAGCGCCGCCACGCAGATGCCGAGCGACAGCATCAGCTGCTGAAAGGTCGTGTAGAAGCTCGTCGCCGAACTCATCTGCGCCGGTGAGATCCGGTCGTAGGCCACTGTGTTGTAGGCGGTGAACTGGAACGACATGGAGAAGCCGCAGCAGGCGAGGACGCCGAAGATCACCGGCAGCGGCCAGTCCGGGCGGAAGAAGGCGCAGAGGCCGTAAAGAAGCGCGGCGAGGACGCCGTTGACTACGAGCGCCTGGCGGAAGCCGAAACGCCGCAGGATCCTGGGCGCCAGCGCCTTCATCATCGGGGAGCCGATCGCGGTCGCGATCGTGACGAGGCCGCTCGTCGCGGCCGAAAGCCCGAAGCCGAGCTGCATCATCAGCGGCAGGAGAAACGGCTGCGCCCCTTGCGTGATGCGGGTCAGCGATCCCGCGATCACCGAGGTGCCGAAGGAAGGCACGCGCATCAGGGCGGGGTCGAGGATCGGCGCGGCGTGGCGCCGGGCATGGCGCAGGTAGATTGCGCCGGTCACGAGGCCGACCGCGACGAGCACCAGCGCCAGCATCCCCTCGCCGTCGCGGCTCGCGGTCTCGAAGCCGAAGAGGAGCGAGCCGAGCGAGATGCCCGAGAGGATCATGCCGACGCCGTCGAAGGGCCCGGCGCGCTCGCCCTTCGTCTCGTCGATGAAGAGACTGACGAGCACCATCCCGACGAGGCCGACCGGCACGTTGATGTAGAAGATCCAGCGCCAGTCCGCATAGGTGACGATGAAGCCGCCGACCGGCGGTCCGAGGATCGGGCCGATGAGCGCGGGCACGAGCAGCCACGATATGGCCGAGACGAGATCGCGCCGCTCCACCGAGCGCAGGAGCACGAGGCGCCCGACCGGCATCATCATCGCTCCGCCGAGCCCCTGGAGGAGGCGCGCGGCGACGAGGAACCCGAGCGAGGGCGCCATCGCGCAGAGGACGGAGCCCACGACGAAGACGCCGATGGCGGCCCGAAACACGGTGCGCGAGCCCCAGCGATCGGCCACCGCCCCGCTGACGGGAATGAAGACGGCGAGGCTGATGAGGTAGGAGGTGAGCGCGATGCTCATCGAGGGTGCGCCGACGCCGAAGTCGCGCGCCATCGTCGGCAAGGCGGTCGCGAGGATCGTGGCGTCGAGCTGCTCCATGAACATGGCGCTGGCGACGATGAGGGCGATGGTGCGGAAGTTGCGCCGGACGGGCGCGGCATCGGCGAAGTCGATGCTTGACGATGGAACGGACATGATAAATCGAAACGAACGCTTCACGGGCGGCGACGAGCCGGGCCGCCGGACGGCGTGACACCTTCGATGGGAATCGCAAGGGGGACATACGGTTCGACGCGGTGTTTGGCCACCCCTGTCCCGATCACAATATGGGCCGGGACGACGCTTTCCGCGCGTTCGGGACGGGTCCGCGCAAGGCATGAGATCGGGGCGCCCGGAGGCCTCGTCCCGCGCGCGGGTATCGCCTCGACGTCTCAAGGGGCCGGTGGTCGGCATCGGAGTCGGGGACGACGACGGGCACAGGCCGGATCGCGAACCGTCGGGCCTGCGAGCCGTCTCGCCCGTGCCACAGCAGCCGGAGTGCCAGCCCTTCGCCGCCAACGATCGCCCCATCGCGGCAGGTCTTCGCCCCGCCCTCCCCTTCGACATGCCGCGCCTATATGGTCGTGGGCATCGATCGCCGGGCGCGGGTCCCGGCACGGCGGAACCGATGCGGCGAGGGCATCCGGCGGCGGGGACCCGGCCATGACGTTCGCGCCGCGCCAAGGACCGGACCGATCGAGACCCTGATTGCCGAGTACGGCCTGCCTGCCATCTTCCTCGGCGCCGGGCTCGAGGGAGAAACCGTCGCCATCCTCGCCGGCGTCATCGCGCACGCGGGAACGCTCGGTTTCTGGCCCGTCGTCGTGGCGGTGGCGCTGGGGTCCTTCGTCGCCGACCAGATCTGGTTCGCCTGCGGACGGTACTTCCGAGGCTCCCGCCTCGTGCGGCGCATCAGCGCCCGCCCCTTCTTCGCCAAGGCGCTGCAGGCCTTCGAGCGACGGCCGGTCCTCTTCACGTTCGGCTTTCGGTTCGTCTACGGCTTCCGGACGGTGAGCCCGATCGCGATCGGCACGACGCAGCTTTCCACCGCGCGGTTCGTCATCATCAATGCCGCAGCCGCCGCGACCTGGGCCCTCGTCTTCGTCTCGGCCGGCTACTGGTTCGGCAACGCCATCGAGAGCGTCTTCGGCACGCTCCGTTCGAACCATCGCCTTCTCGTCGGCGCGGCGGGCGCGCTCCTTCTCGTCGGCGCGCTCGCCTTCTGGACCCGCCGCAAGTGGTTGCCGGACGGGTTGTGAACGCTTCCGCACGTGCCCCTGAGGCCCGACATCGGCACCGCCTGCGGGCCTGACAAGACGCCTAGAAAACGAGATCGTGCCACGCGGTCCTCGACGGCGCCGCATCCGAGGTCTCTACGGCATGGCGTCGACAAGACCGGCGACATGCGAAGGTTCCCGATCCAAGGGTCGGGACGACGCCCGGAGAGACCTCAGTCGCCGAGGGCCGCGGCGACGGCGGCTTCGGCATGGAGGGTCGTCGTGTCGAAGACCGGCACGGGACTGTCGTCCGGCCCGATCAGGAGCATGATCTCGGTGCATCCGAGGATGATCGCCTCGGCGCCGCGCGCCACGAGCTCGCCGATCACGGCCCGGTAGGCCTCGCGCGACGCCGGCAGCACCCGACCCGCCACGAGCTCCTCGTAGATGATGCGGTGGACGGTAGCACGGTCGCGTTCGTTCGGCACGAGGACGTCGAGCCCGTGCCGGTCCGCGAGCCGCCCCTTGTAGAACGCGTGCTCCATCGTGAAGGCCGTCCCGAGAAGGCCCGCCCGCGACAGCCCGGCGGCCCGGATGCTCCGGCCGGTCGGGTCGGCGATGTGGAGGAGCGGAATCTCGACGGCCGCCTCGACCGTCGGCGCGAGGCGATGCATCGTGTTGGTGCAGATGAGAAGGAGGTCGGCGCCCGCGGTCTCCAGCCGACGCGCTGCCTCGACCATCCGCTCGCCGAGCGTCGTCCAGTCGCCCGCGTGCTGCAGGCGCTCGATCTCGGAAAAGTCGAACGACCAGAGGAGGCAGCGGGCCGAGGCCGTCGGCCCGATCCGATCCCGGACGCCCTGATTGAGGATCCGGTAGTATTCGGCCGAGCTTTCCCAGCTCATGCCGCCGATGAGGCCGATCAGGCGCATCCCGCTTCCTCCGATTACCCGGCCGCCCGGGTGTGCCGCGCTCTCCATTGTCCGTCGTCTGACACGAGATGGGACGGTGGGTCTAGGAACGACGGACCCGCCGGACATTCGATGCGCCCGGTCGCCCGCGGTTGCGCTTGTGCGCCGAGGTGGCTAGCGGGTGGGGCGACGTGCGGGCCACGAGCCTCGGCTCCGCAGGGCGCCTCGTGCATCGCGCCGGGGCATCCGCCATCCCGCATGTCCGAACAGGAGGACCGCCCATGTCGAGTTCGACCCGAGCGACGCAGGCCCTGAAGGCGGCCGGGGCGAGCTTTGCCACCCGCGAGTACGCCTACGACCCAAAGGCGCAGCATATCGGCCTGCAGGCGGCCGATGCGCTCGGCGTGCCGCCCGAGCGCCTGCTGAAGACGCTGATGGCAACGGTCGACGGCAAGCCGGTCTGCGTCGTCGTGCCGTCCGACCGGGAGGTCTCGATGAAGCGACTGGCGGCGGCCGTGGCCGGCAAGTCGGCGCAGATGATGCCGCCGGGGGACGCCGAGCGCATGACCGGCTATGTCGTCGGGGGCATCAGCCCGTTCGGGCAGAAGCGGCGGGTCCCGGTGGTAATCGAGGAGCAGGCGCTCCGGCACGAGCGGGTCTTCGTCAACGGCGGACGGCGGGGCCTTCAGATCGAACTGGCTCCCGCAACGCTGCGCGAACTCTTGGAGGCGGTCGTCGCCCCGGTCATCGCCGAGAAGGGCATCGCGCCATGACGCATGGCGAGAGTGCGGCCTCCGCACGTCGGTAGGACCGCTGCAGAGCGGCAAGCCCGAGCGCCGGAACCGCAGCTCCGATCACCGCGCGGTCGCGCCTTGCAGTCCTGTCGTCACCGGCGCCGAGTGGACGCCGGTCGGGGCCGTCGCCGCGGCGTCCTCCCTCAGAACTCCTCCCAGCCTTCCTCGACGGCCGCGGCCTTCGGAGCCGCCCCGCCGTGACCGGCGGTGCGCATCTGCGCGACGGGACGGGCCGGGGCCGGCTGAACCGGATGCATCGGTGCCGCCGCCACGCGGCGCGGCGCTGCGGCGTGTGCCGCATGGGCGGCGGTGCGCACGGATGCTGACACCGACGGTGCGGGCGCACGGTGCCCCGCCCCCGTCGCAACGCCCGACACCAGACCCGCCAGACCCTCCGTCTCGCCCGACAGCGCCTGCGCCGCCGCCGTCGTCTCCTCCACCATCGCCGCGTTCTGCTGCGTG
>NZ_CAJYIU010000272.1 GCF_913775355.1 uncultured Aureimonas sp. | reverse complement strand
AGCTTGTTCCGGGCGTCGACGCGCTGGTCCTGTCGGGCGGATCGGCCTTCGGGCTTGATGCGGCATCCGGTGCTCAGGCCTATCTGCGCTCGATCGGCCGAGGGTTCGAAGCCGCAGGACATCGTGTCCCGATCGTGCCGGCTGCCATTCTGTTCGATCTGGCCAACGGGGGCGACAAGGACTGGGGATTGCATTCGCCCTATCGCGAGCTCGGGTTCCGGGCTGCGGCCGACGCCGGAGCGGACTTCGATCTCGGAAGCGTGGGTGCCGGAACCGGCGCTACGACCGCCGTTGCCAAAGGTGGCCTCGGATCCGCTTCGGTCGTTCTCTCGTCGGGCGCGACGGTCGCGGCTCTCGTCGCGGTCAATGCCCTCGGCTCGCCGCTCGTCGGCCCCACCCGTCATTTCCACGCCGCGCCATTCGAGATGGGCAGCGAATTCGGGGGGCTCGGACTACCGGCTCCTCTCCCTGCACTTTCCGATATCCCCATCACGAAACTCTCGCCGCGACCGGGAATGGCCACCACGATCGCCGTGGTGGCGACGGATGCGATCCTCGACAAGGGAGCGGCTCGGCGCCTCGCGGTCGCCGCCCACGACGGGTTCGCGCGAGCCATCTGGCCCGCCCATACCGACTTCGACGGCGATCTGGTGTTTGCGTCCGCAACCGGCACCAGCGGCTGGAAGCCCGAGGCTGCCGAGCGGATCGAGCTCGCGGCGGCCGCGACCAGCGCGATGGCGCGGGCCATTGCGCGGGGCGTTCATGCCGCTCGTCCCGCAGCCGGCGATCTGAAGCCGTCCTGGTGCGAGCTGGAGCCGCGGCGCGCCGGCTTTGATTGAGGCGCGGCGGCGCGTCTGTTACAGCGCGGCCGAGCCCCGTTTGCCGTCCGCCAGAAAGGCCCGCCGATGATCCCCCGCTATTCCCGCCCCGAGATGGTTTCCGTCTGGTCGCAGGACACCAAGTTCCGGATCTGGTTCGAGATCGAGGCGCATGCCTGCGATGCGCTGGCCGAGATCGGCGTCATCCCGAAGGAGGCAGCGAAGACGATCTGGGAGAAGGGCGGCGCGGCGCAGTTCGACGTCGACAAGATCGACGAGATCGAGCGCGTCACCAAGCACGACGTGATCGCCTTCCTGACGCATCTCGCAGAGTTCGTCGGCCCCGATTCCCGTTTCATCCATCAGGGCATGACGTCTTCCGACGTGCTCGACACGTGCTTCAACGTCCAGCTCGTGCGCGCGACCGACATCCTCCTCGCCGACATGGACGCGCTCCTGGAGGCGCTGAAGCGACGCGCCTTCGAACACAAGGACACGGTCACCATCGGCCGCAGCCACGGCATCCATGCCGAGCCGACGACCTTCGGCGTCAAGCTTGCCCTCGCCTATGCCGAGTTCGACCGCTGCCGCGACCGCCTGCGCGCGGCGCGCGAGGAGGTCGCGACCTGCGGCATCTCGGGCGCCGTCGGCACCTTCGCCAATATCGACCCGCGCGTCGAGGAGCATGTCGCCAAGGCCCTCGGCCTCAAGCCGGAACCCGTCTCCACGCAAGTGATCCCGCGCGACCGCCACGCGATGTATTTCGCGACGCTTGGCGTCGTCGCCTCGTCGATCGAGCGGCTGGCGACGGAGATCCGGCACCTTCAGCGCACCGAAGTCCTCGAAGCGGAAGAGTATTTCTCGCCGGGCCAGAAGGGGTCGTCGGCGATGCCTCACAAGCGCAACCCGGTGCTGACCGAGAACCTCACCGGTCTCGCCCGCATGGTCCGCTCCTTCGCGATGCCGGCGATGGAAAACGTCGCCCTCTGGCACGAGCGGGACATCTCGCACTCCTCGGTCGAGCGCTACATCGGCCCGGACGCCACGGTGACGCTCGACTTCGCGCTGGCGCGCCTCACCGGCGTCATCGACAAGCTGCTCGTCTACCCCGAGCGGATGGACCGCAACCTCAACCAGTTCAAGGGCCTCGTCCACTCGCAGCGCGTGCTGCTCGCTCTGACGCAGGCCGGTGTCAGCCGCGAGGACGCCTACCGTCTCGTGCAGCGCAACGCGATGAAGGTATGGGAGTACGGTGCGGATTTCCTCACCGAACTCCTGGGCGACGCCGAGGTGACCGCCGCCCTATCGGAAGCGGAGATCCGCGAGAAGTTCGATATCGGGTACCATACCAAGCACGTGGACACGATCTTCCAGCGCGTGTTTGGAACGGCCTGAGGAGCGTCAGGCCGCCTCGGCGTCGGCGGCCACGAGGACGGGCGCGTCCAGGGGACGCGTCCCACCTTCGCCGACACCGTCGATGTCGAGCTGGATCATCTGGTGGTCGGAATAGGGCTGGTCCAGGATCGCGATCTTGCAGCGGTCCTGGAGATCCCGCGACAGGAGACAGATGTCGAGCGCGGCCCGATAGGGTCCCAGCCGAAAGGTCGGGCCGGAGTGCGCGTTCGCATGGACCAGGCGTCCGTCGGCGAGGAGCGGACGCAGTTCGTCCACGCCACGGAACAGGTTGAAGTCGCCGATTACGACGGTCGGCCCCTCTCGCTCGCGAACCCAGCGCGAGAGTTCGGCCATCTGCAGGCAGCGCACGTGATAGCGTAGCGACAGGTGCGCCATCAGAATGCGGATGCCGGAAATTTCGATGTCGTAGACGAGCCGCTTTTTTCCCGACGAGAGGTAGCGCGCGGTGTAGGTCAAAGGCCGCGACGCGAGAAAGGCGTTGGACTTTCCACGAGACACCGAAAGCCGACGGAAGTGCCGGCCCGCACCGTACTTGTTGTCGATTCGTACGGTCGTATGGTGGGATTCCGCCAGAGCCCCGACCTGATCGAAGAAGCCGTTGTTGAGCGACCCCTTGTCGATCTCGGCGAAGCACGAAAGATCGGGTTTCAGTTCCCGCAGGCGCTCGCGCACCAGCCCGAGGCTCCGCAGTTGCACGCTGCGCGTCGTGAATACGTGGTGATGCGCACGGCGGACGTGGTGTTTGAGCGAACCGTCGATGTCACGGCTGTAACCCAGGTTGGCGTAGACGATCCGCAACATGCCCTCACCGCTCCGCATCGCACGCGTCCCGCCCGCGGTCGTGGCTCTCAACGTGGGAGGGATCGGCTCGTTCCGCCGATGATCTTTCCACGAATGTCTCGCCCGGTGCGCGGCGCCGCCCATATCGCCGCGTAGGGACTCAAGTGCAAGACGCAGCGGACGGCACGACGATCGAGGTCGGAACACGTATGATCGAATTCGTCGACGGCACGGTGCTGCCCATGGCGCTCACCTTCATGAGCTGGGCGATCCTGATCGGCGCGGTGATCTACATCCCGTTTCGCCGCAGCCCGGTGGCGGCGCAGGCATGGCTGCTGCTCTTCTTCTTCCTGCCTTGGGCGGCGCTGGCGGTCTATCTCGCCGTCGGCAACGCGCGGCATCCGAAGTGGCGGCAGGACCGCCTGAAGAACGTCCCCGACATCATCCGCCGCGCCATCGCCCACATGACGCTGGAGGGGACCGGCGGCATGCGCACGCTGCGCCCGCACCACCGAATGACGGCCCATCTCGTGCACCGGATCGGACGTTTCCCGTGTCTCGCCGACAACCGCATCGTGCTCGATGCCGACTACAACCGCGTGGTCGACCGGATCGCCGCCGATATTGATGCCGCGCGCCACCATGCGCACGTCATGGTCTACATCCTGCAGAACGACCAGGCTGGCAACAAGGTGCTGAGCGCCCTGCAGCGCGCCGCCAAGCGCGGCGTCAAATGCCGGCTCCTCATCGATGCCGTCGGTTCCTCACGCGATCGGAAGGCCATCGCCAAACGCCTGAAGAACACGGGTGTCGAACTACGCCTGATCCTCCCGCTGCGCTTCTGGAATCAGGCGACGCGCATGGATCTGCGCAACCACCGCAAGATCGTCGTCGTGGACGGCAAGGTCGGGTGGGTCGGCTCCCAGAACATGCACCGCATCGAATACGAGCCGAAGACCTTCTACCGCGAGTTGATGGCGCGCGTCGAAGGGCCCGTGGTTCTCGAACTTCAGGCGATCTTCATCGGCGACTGGTACCTCGAGACCGCCGAGGACATCGGCTCGCACGAACTGATGCCGGCGCCGCAGCCGCCGTCCGCCGAGCGGACCGCGACCGCGCAAGTCCTGCCATCGGGGCCGGACTATCCCGAGGCCGGCGTCGATATCCTCTTCACCGACCTGATCTACAGCGCCCGGCAGCGCGTGGTGCTGGCGACGCCCTATTTCATTCCGAACGAGCCGCTGATTCTGGCGATGCGGACGGCCGTCGCGAAGGGCGTCCGAGTGACGCTCTTCGTCACCTCGACGACCAACAGCTTCCTGATCGATCACGCCCAGCAGTCCTACTACGACGAGCTTCTGGAGGCCGGCGTCGAGGTCATGCTCTATCGCGAGCGCTTCCTGCACGCCAAGCACCTGTCCATCGACGATGACATCGCCATCATCGGCTCGGCGAATATGGACCGGCGCTCGTTCGAACTGAACTCCGAGGTGACCCTCATCACCTACAGTGAGGACACCGTTCGCGATCTGCGCGCCATCGAGGACGATTACCGGACCAAGAGCTGCAAGCTCAATCTCGAGGAGTGGAACAGGCGCGGCTTCTTCGTCCAGCTCGGCGAGAACGTGACACGCCTGATCAGTCCCCTCCTCTGACGCCTCGCCTTGACAAGCCGTGGGGTCCTTCGCATCTGCGGGCGATGCGAGTTTCCGATGTCGACATCCTGATCATCCCCGGCCTCAACGGCGCGTCCGAACAGCACTGGCAGTCCCGCTGGGAAGCCAAGCTCTCGACCGCCCGGCGGGTCGCCGCGCCCGCGGACGGTGACGCGACCGCATGGACGGCCGATGTGTCGAAAGCCGTCTCCGAGGCGACGCGGCCGCTCGTCCTCGTCGCGCATGGGCTTGGTGTCGCGGCGGTCGTGAATGCCGTGCCGACGCTACCGCAGACCGTCGCGGGCGCTTTCTTCGTCGCGCCGCTCGATCTCGGCGAGGGCACGCACGGTTTCCCTGCCTACTCGCGCGACCCGCTTCCGTTTCCCTCGGTCGTGGTCGCCAGCCGCGGCGAGCCGGACCACAGCTTCGAGGCGGTCGAGGACGTCGCCGCCGCCTGGGGGTCGCTGTTCATCGATGCCGGCGAGTCCGGTCGTCTCGACGAGGAAAGCGGCCACGGTCCCTGGCCCGAAGGCCTCCTGACCTTCGGAAAGTTCCTGGCCCGCCTTCCCACCCCTTAAAGGGTCAGCTGCGGAACTCGGCGCCCAGCCGCGCGCATCCTGCCTTCAGGATCGCGACGTCGGACGAGATGCCGATCAGCTGGCAGCCCATGCCGGCATAGCGACGCGCATCCTCCGCATCGAGCGCGTAGATCGCGACGGCCTTTCCTGCAGCGCGCGAGCGCCGGACGACGTCGGCGATCGCCTCGTCGGTCGCCCGGCCTTTCGGATCGAGCGCGCCGTCGCCGATGGCGATCGACAGGTCGGATGGCCCGAGGAACACGCCGCCGAGTTCGGGAACATCAAGAATGGCGTCGAGATCGGCGAGCGCACCCGCGGTCTCGATCATCGCGAAGGACATCACGGCCTGATCCGCTGCGGCGAAATAGTCGCGCGGCGCGAGACCGAAGAGATCGGCCGCGCGAGTCGGCCCGAACGAGCGGGTGCCGCCGGGCATATAGCGCAGGGCCTTCGCGAAACGCCGAGCTTCGTCCACATTATCGACCATCGGCAGGATCACCGCCGATGCACCGAGGTCCGCCATCCGCCCTGCGAGCGCGAGATCGCCCGGCGCGACGCGCACGATCGCAGGCTTTCCGATCAGGGCTGCCCGTGTGCACCCCTCGCGCAGATCGGCGATCCCCTGAAGCCCGTGCTGCCCGTCGAGGATGAGCGCGTCGAAGCTTCTGAGCAGAATCTCGTGGACAACCGGATCGGCGAGGCTGGACCATCCGCACAGCGCAGGCTCGGAGCGCTCGAGCAGCGAACGAAGGCTCTCGACGCTCACGAGGACGCCGCGATCTGCTTTGCCGCTTCCTCCAGGCATTCCGTGCGATGACGCTCGATCTGGTGGTCGGACTGCTGGACGCCTGCGGCGTCGAAGTCGGTCCGGATCCGGGCCAGAACGTCCTGGGGGCCGCCCGCGCCGAGATCGAGATTGACCAGTCCGGTCGCGTAGGCCTCGGCCTCGGCCCGGGTCTTGCCAAGCTTGCCCGCGGCCCAGAGCGCGAGAAGCCTCGTGGCCCGCGCCTCGATCCTGAACTTGCGCTCCTCGTCGTGTGCGTAAAGCAACTCGTTGTCCTGGCCGCGATCGTTGAGCGTCATTCCGGTACCCTTTCGTCAGCTATGCAGCGGTCGAAGGTGAATGCTAGCGGGCTGCTCGGGCTTGTCCAGCGAAGCGCGCAAGCGCCCTGCAGGGACCGCATGTCTGGTTTGCGATTGTTTAGGCGGGGCGTTTGGTCTATTCACCCGCGGGAGACATATGGTTTTCGCGGGTCGACGTTCGACTCGCCCCTTACGCGATCAGGCATCATCCATGACACGTCGCCGCCGTATCTACGAAGGCAAGGGCAAGATTCTTTATGAAGGCCCGGAACCTGGCACCCTGGTTCAGTTCTTCAAGGACGATGCGACCGCCTTCAACAAGAAGAAGCACGAGGTCGTCGACGGCAAGGGCGTCCTGAACAACCGCATCTCCGAATACATCTTCAGCCATCTGAACCGGATCGGCATTCCGACGCACTTCATCCGGCGGCTCAACATGCGTGAGCAGCTGATCAAGGAAGTCGAGATCATCCCGCTCGAGGTCGTGGTGCGCAACGTGGCAGCGGGCTCGCTCGCCAAGCGCCTCGGCATCGAGGAGGGCACCGTGCTGCCCCGCTCGATCATCGAGTTCTACTACAAGGCCGATCAGCTCGACGACCCGATGGTCTCCGAAGAGCACATCACCGCGTTCGGCTGGGCGACGCCGCAGGAAATCGACGACATCATGGCGCTGGCCATCCGCGTCAACGACTTCCTCTCCGGCCTCTTCCTCGGCGTCGGCATCCAACTCGTCGACTTCAAGATCGAGACCGGTCGCCTCTTCGAGGGCGACATGATGCGCATCATCGTGGCCGACGAGATTTCGCCCGACTCTTGTCGTCTGTGGGACGTCCAGACCCAGGACAAGCTCGACAAGGACCGGTTCCGCCGCGACATGGGCGGCCTCGTCGAAGCCTACCAGGAAGTCGCTCGGCGTCTCGGCATCATGAACGAGAACGAGCCGCCCCGCCCTTCCGGGCCGGTGTTGGTCAAGTAGCACGGCGTCCCGTGTCGCAGCCGGCTCCGGCTCTCCGATTGGTTCATTCGCAAGGCAGGCAGACAACGTGATCAAGGCGCGCATCGTCGTCACCCTCAAGAACGGCGTCCTGGATCCCCAGGGCAAGGCGATCGAGGGGGCTCTCGGCACGCTCGGCTTCGACGGCGTGTCCGGCGTCCGCCAGGGCAAAGTCTTCGATGTCGAGGTCGACGGCGCGGATCGCGCGAAGGCGGAAGCGGATCTCAAGGCCATGTGCGAGAAGCTTCTCGCCAACACGGTGATCGAGAACTACGCGATCGAGCTCGCCTGAGGGATCAGCCCATGAAGTCCGCCGTCGTCCTTCTGCCGGGTCTCAATCGCGATCGCGACATGATCGCGGCGCTGACGAAAGTCTCCGGTCAGGCGCCCGTCACCGTCTGGCAGACCGAGACCGCCATCCCCGACGTCGATCTGATCGTCGTTCCCGGTGGCTTCTCCTTCGGTGACTACCTTCGCTGCGGTGCCATCGCAGCCCGCTCGCCGGTCATGCGCGCGGTCGCCGAGAAGGCGTCGGCGGGCGTGCCCGTTCTAGGCGTCTGCAACGGCTTCCAGATCCTCTGTGAAGCCGGGCTTCTGCCGGGCGCATTGATGCGCAACACAACGCTGAAGTTCGTGTGCCGCGAGGTGAAGCTGAAGGTGACGAACGCCCGGACGCGCTTCACCGAAGGCTACGCGCAGGATCAGGTGATCCGCTGCCCGGTCGCCCATCACGACGGCAACTACTTCGCCGACGCCTCGACGCTTGAGCGAATCGAGGGCGACGGTCAGGTGGTGTTCCGTTATGCGGACGGCACCAACCCGAATGGCGCCATCAACGACATCGCGGGCATCGTCAACGACCGCGGCAACGTCCTCGGCATGATGCCCCACCCGGAAAACCTGATCGAGCCCGAGCACGGCGGCAGCGATGGCCGTCCGCTGTTCGAAGGTGCGCTCGGCCTTCTCGGACGGGGCCTCGCGGCTTGAACGTCGCGCGCGTCTCGACGCTCAGCCTCGCGCTGGCGACGCTTCTGGTCGCTGGCGGGTGTGCGTCTCGTGCTCCGGCGCCCGAAAAGCCGGCGCCCCGGCAGGCCGACACCGGCCTCGACCGCATGGAGCGGCTGACGCTGACCGCGAACCGCTGCTGGTTCAAGTCGAAGGACCCCGCCTTCGCGAGCTACAGCATCGCCCCCGAACTGTCGTCCTTCTCCGGGCGCCCGCGTTTCCTCCTTGTGCCCCGTGGCCGCCTGGAGGCGCGGCCGCTGCTCGTCGTGGAAGGCGCTACGGGGTCGACCGAGGTCGCAACCTACGGGCCTCTCCTCGACACCCCGCTTCGCGCACGGCTGGAAGGCGATCTGGCCCGCTGGCGTGCCGGCTCGGCCACCTGCGATGCCTGAACCGCTGGCGACCGTGCGGATCGCGGGCTTCGGCTTGCTCGTCCTGGCGTCGACCGTTCTCGGCGGCTGTCGCACCGACGCCGCACCTTTGCCCACCCTCAGTGGCCCTGCCCCGAACGCAGCGGAGATCCGCTACATTCGCGAAACGGGATCGGCCATCTACCGCCGCCAACCGTTCGAGCGGACACGCGGCTTCGTGTCGGGTGTCGCTGCGTCCGGCTACGCGGTCTGCCTGCGCGCTCCGATGCGGGACGGCCGCCTCGACCACACGCTGCTGATCCTGCAGCGCCGGATCGAGGGAGCCGTTAGCCAGGTCGAGGACGACGCAACGATCCTAGGCGCTAGCGCCGACGTCGGCCCTTGCCGCAATCGGTCGGATTGGGTACCGGCCAGATGACACGCAGCTTTCCCGCCCGATCGGCGGCGAAGGCTTTTCGCCATTCCTGAAGACGGTTTCGGAGTCTCCATGGCCGACATCCAGATCACCCCGGAGCTCATCGCCAGCCACGGCCTGAAGCCGGACGAGTATCAGCGGATTCTCGACCTGATCGGGCGGGAGCCGACGATCACAGAGCTCGGCATCTTCTCGGCGATGTGGAACGAGCACTGCTCGTACAAGTCCTCGAAGCGCTGGCTGCGCACGCTGCCGACGAAGGGCGCACGCGTCATCCAGGGGCCGGGCGAGAACGCGGGCGTCGTCGACATCGGCGACGGCGACTGCGTGGTCTTCAAGATGGAGAGCCACAACCACCCCTCCTACATCGAGCCCTATCAGGGCGCGGCCACGGGTGTCGGCGGCATCCTGCGCGACGTCTTCACGATGGGCGCCCGACCTATCGCGGCGATGAACGCGCTTCGCTTCGGCGCGCCGGATCATCCGAAGACGCGGCACCTCGTGTCAGGCGTCGTCGCGGGCGTCGGTGGCTATGGCAACTCGTTCGGCGTGCCGACGGTCGGCGGCGAGGTGAACTTCCATCCGCGATACAACGGCAACTGCCTCGTCAACGCATTTGCGGCGGGCCTCGCGAAGTCGAACGCGATCTTCCTCTCGAAGGCCGAAGGCGTCGGCCTGCCTGTGGTCTATCTCGGCGCCAAGACGGGACGCGACGGCGTCGGCGGCGCGACGATGGCCTCGGCCGAGTTCGACGACACGATCGAGGAGAAGCGCCCGACCGTGCAGGTCGGCGATCCGTTCACCGAGAAGTGCCTGCTGGAGGCCTGCCTCGAGCTGATGCAGACCGGCGCCGTCATCGCGATCCAGGACATGGGCGCGGCGGGCCTGACCTGCTCGGCCGTCGAGATGGGCGCCAAGGGTGATCTCGGCATCGAGCTCGACCTCAACAAGGTGCCGGTGCGCGAGGCGCGCATGACGCCCTACGAGATGATGCTGTCGGAAAGCCAAGAGCGCATGCTCATGGTGCTGCGTCCCGAGAAGCACGAGGAGGCCGAGGCCATTTTCGTGAAATGGGGCCTGGACTTCGCGGTCGTCGGCAAGACGACGGACGACCTGCGCTTCCGCATCCTCTTCGACGGCAAGGAGGTCGCCAATCTGCCGATCAAGGAACTCGGGGACGAGGCCCCGGAATACGATCGTCCCTGGGTCGAGCCGAAGCCGGCCGCGCCGGTCTCGGCGGCCGATGTGACGGAGCCGAAGGACTACGGCGCCGCGCTTCTCCAGATCATGGGTTCGCCCGACATCGCCTCGCGCCGCTGGGTGTTCGAGCAGTACGACACGCTGATCCAGGGCAACTCG
>NZ_CAJYIU010000271.1 GCF_913775355.1 uncultured Aureimonas sp. | reverse complement strand
ACCGGAATCAACCGGTCAAAGGGCGCCATGGACGACGTTCCACGCCGGCGTTCCGGCATGGGCGTGGTTCTGGTCGTGGCAGGGGCGGTCGGCCCGCCGGAAGCCTTCTGCTTCCAAAGCCACCGGGACGATCCGACGGATTCGAGGGACGCAAAAGGAATGAACGAGGTCGCTCAGACTGCGCTGGCCGCGCCGGCCCATGACATGTCGCTCCTGGGTCTTTTCTGGCAGGCGGGCTTCATCGTCAAGTTCGTCATGATCGGCCTGCTCGCCGCGTCGGTCTGGACCTGGGCGATCATCTTCGACAAGTGGACGCGCTACGCCAGCTTCCGCCGTCAGCTCAACCAGTTCGAGAACAACTTCTGGTCCGGCCAGTCGCTGGAAGAGCTCTACCACACGTTGTCCGACCGCAAGACCAGCGGCATGGGTGCGCTGTTCGTGGCGGCCATGCGCGAGTGGAAGAAGAGCTTCGAGAAGGGCGCCCGCTCGCCGATCGGCCTCCAGACCCGCATCGAGAAGGCGATGGACGTGACGATGGCGCGCGAGATGGAGGGCCTCGAGTCCCGCCTCGGCTTCCTCGCCACGGTCGGCTCGGCCGCGCCGTTCGTCGGCCTCTTCGGCACCGTCGTCGGCATCATGACGGCGTTCCAGTCGATCGCCGCCTCCGAGCAGACAAGCCTTGCGGTCGTGGCGCCGGGCATCGCCGAGGCGCTGCTCGCTACCGCGATCGGCCTCGTCGCGGCCATTCCAGCGGTCGTCGCCTACAACAAGCTGTCGGCCGACGCCGGCAAGCTCGGCTCGCGCCTCGAGGCCTTCGCCGACGAGTTCTCCTCCATCCTGTCGCGCCAGATCGACGAGCGTTCGGCCGCGCGCTGAGCGCCCGCCGGCTCGTTCCATTCCACTTGAGGGGTCGTTTCCATGGGCATGTCGACGGGAGCTTCGTCTGGGGGCGGATCGCGCCGCGGGCGTCGCGCGCGCAAGGCGCCCATGGCCGAGATCAACATGACGCCGATGGTCGACGTCATGCTCGTGCTCCTCATCATCTTCATGGTGGCCGCGCCGCTGATGACGGTCGGCGTGCCGCTCGAACTGCCCAAGACCAACGCCAAGGCGCTGTCGGCCGACAAGCAGCCGATCACCATCTCCGTCCAGAAGGGCGGCGAAATCTTCCTGCAGGAGACGCCGGTCGCGCCCGACGCCATCGTCGAGCAGCTGAAGGCGATCGCCGAGGCGGGCTACGAGGAGCGCATCTTTCTGCGCGCCGACGGCTCGGCCGACTACGGCACGGTCATGAAGGTCATGTCGCGCATCTCGGCGGCGGGCTTCAAGAACATCGGTCTCGTGACCACGCAGGAAACCGCGGGAAGCTGACGCGCGGCCGATGAAACCCCTTGCCACCTCCACGATCCTGCACACGGCCATCCTCACCTGGGGGCTTTGGCATTTCGGGACACCGGAAAAGCTCGACATGGGCGGCGAAGCGCTGCCCGTGACGCTGGTGACCGACGTCAGCCAGGCGACGCTCGGGGAACAGGACGCGCCCGAGGCGGAGAAGTCCGCGCCGACGCCGACGAAGACCCCCGAGAAGCTGCCGATGCCGGCCGAGAACGTCGGCGACAACGAAGTCGACCTCAAGACGCCGCCGGCGCCCAAGCCCTCGCCGCACGAGAACGTCTCGACCGCCGAAGCGCCCCCGCCGCCGCCCCCGCCGGCGGTGACCCCGCAGACGCGCCCCGAGCCGCCGCAACCGACGCCGCCCGAGCCGACGCCCCCGCCCGAGCCGCCGGCCGAGGTCGCGGAACAGAAGCCCGAGCCGACGCCCGCCGAGGTCGCGCCCGAGATCGATCCACTCGCCGCCGAGATCGCCAAGGCGGAGGCCGAGACGCCTGCGCCGCCGCGCAACGTGCCCCTGCCGCAGGTGAAGCCGAAGCCGCCCGAGCCCAAGCCCGCCGAGCCCGTGAAGGTCGCGGAGGCGAAGAAGGCGGAGCCGGTGAAGGAGCCTGCCAAGGAACCGGCGAAGGACACGTCGAAGTCGAAGGAAAAGCCGAAGGACACCAAGAAGCCGGCGACCCAGACCTCGACCGAGAAGCAGTTCGACGCCGATCAGATCGCCGCGCTCCTCAACAAGCAGGACTCGTCCGGCGGCGGTGCCAAGCGCTCGACCCAGCAGGCGGCGCTCGGCGCGACGCGCCAGACCGGCGGATCGCTGTCGCAGAGCGAGATGGACGCGCTGCGCGGCCAGATCATGCGCTGCTGGAATCCGCCGGCCGGCAGCGTCGACGCCGGCAACTTCCGGGTGAAGATCTCCATGCAGCTCGGCCCCACGGGCGAACTGGAGGGCTTGCCCGAGATCCTGTCCGGTGGCGGCTCGTCGATGGCCGAGCGGGTGGCGAGCGAGGCCGCGGTGCGCGCCGTGCGCCGCTGCGCGCCCTACAACTTGCCGGCCGAGAAGTACGACACCTGGGCTCAGGTCACCGTCAATTTCGACCCGAGCCAGATGTTCTGACCGTTTCGTCGCCCGCGGCGGCACGCTGCCGCCGCCTCGTCCTTTTCTCATGCGAAGTCCGGGTCGCCGTCCCGATCGACGGCTTCGAACCCGATGCCCAAACGGGAAGGTCCCGCACATGACGCGCTTCATTCGATCCCTGGCTCTTGCCCTCGCCACCGCCGGCCTCACCCTGGCATCGGGTGCGCACGCGGCGGTCGAGATCGACGTGACGCAAGGCAACGTCCAGCCTCTGCCGATCGCCCTGCCGAACTTCCAGTCGCGCGA
>NZ_CAJYIU010000270.1 GCF_913775355.1 uncultured Aureimonas sp. | reverse complement strand
CTGGCGGCCGAGATCTTGTTGAGGACGATCACGTCGGCGAACTCGATCTGCTCGACGAGAAGGTCGACGAGCGTGCGCACGTCGCCGTCGCCCGCCGTCTCGCCGCGGTCGCGCAGGAAGTCGGACGAGCTGTAGTCGTTGAGGAGGTTGGCCGTGTCGACCACGGTCACCATCGTATCGAGCTTCGCGACGTCCGAGAGGCTGGCCCCGGCCTCGTCGCGAAACTCGAACGTTGCGGCGATGGGAAGCGGCTCGGAAATCCCGGTGGACTCGATGAGGAGATGATCGAAGCGATCCTCCTCGGCTAGGCGCCGAATTTCGGCGAGAAGGTCGTCGCGCAGCGTGCAGCAGATGCAGCCGTTGGTCATCTCGACCAACTTCTCGTCGGTGCGCGAGAGGTTCGCCCCGCCCTCGCGCACAAGTGCGGCGTCGATGTTCACTTCGCTCATGTCGTTGACGATGACCGCGACACGGAGCCCTTCGCGGTTGTTGAGCACGTGGTTCAGCAAGGTCGTCTTTCCGGCTCCGAGAAAGCCGGACAGGACGGTGACGGGCAACTTGCGCATAGCCAACTCCGATAGTGGATCCGGCTGAGGCGTGTAATGTTATCTCATAACAAACGCAAGGTAGGTGTATCCCCTCTGGGCACGTCCGTCTTTGGTTCGCCGCAACATGGCGGCGCTTGGGGCTGCCGAATCGCGGATAGGCTCCCGGTATCGCGGCTTCCTGGGTGGGCTGCCGCAGGAGACGATGCCGTTCGGGAAGGTTTACGAAGACGTCCGAGCCACGAACTCGAACGCTGCAGGCAGGAAGCGTTATCGGCGCTCGTCGACGCGATGTTGCGGCCTCGAGTTTTGCGGTCCCATCCGTACCTGATCGGGATCGAATCCCACGAGTTCCCGATAGAGACGGGGATCGGTGGCGCCCTCCGTGTTGATCACGAGAACGCGAGAGGCTTCGTCGAGCCGGAGTTGCCGACATGCTTCCGGATCGCGCATCGCTGTGGCGAAGCCCGCAAGCCCCACGCCGCCGCTCTCGCCGGCGACGATCGCCGGATCGCTCGCAACCGGACGGGCAAGACGGTTCATGGCGGCGAGCGCGTCGCCCTCGTCGACCGTCATGAACGCATCTGCAACACGCGAAAGGACGCGCCAGGCGACGAGCGAGGGTTCGTAGCATTCCAGCATGGCCATCACGGTCGGCTCCCCATGCCCGACCTTGACCGGACGTCCGGCTTTCGCGCTCTCGACCAAGCAGGCGGCGCGCGCGGGATCGACCACCACGACGGTCGGGCGCCGATCACCAAGGACGAGCGCCATGTGGCCCGCGACCGCCGCCGCAAAGCCGCCGACCCCTATCTGGAGGAACACGTGCGTCGGCGGGTCGAGCAGACGAAGGAGCGTTTCGCGGACCAGAAGGGTATAGCCCTGCATTACGAGAGACGGGATGCGTTCGTATCCCGGCCACGACGTATCGGAGACGACGATCCAGCCCCGCTCCCCGGCGACCTCGGCAGCGCGGGCGATCGAGTCGTCGTAGTTGCCGTCGACACGGATCATCTCGGCGCCGAAGTGCGCGATCGCGGCGACCCGCTCGTCGCTGACGCCCGAATGGACGAAGATGGCGGCCTTGGCACCGACCCGGCTCGCTCCTTGCGCGACCGACCGGCCGTGGTTGCCGTCGGTCGCGCAGGCGACCGTCATCGACGACGCGACCGTCGCCACCTCCTGGCTTGCAAGCTCGTCGAACCCGATCCTCCGGCCGAGGCGGCGCGACGCTTCCTCAACGACGAGACACGCCACGGCATAGGCGCCGCCGAGGGCCTTGAAGGAGCCGAGCCCGAGACGTTGGCCCTCGTCCTTCACGTGGACGTTTGCGACCCCGAGCTCGGCCGCCAGCCCACGCAGCTCGAGAAGCGGCGTCTCCGCGCTTCCGGCTTGCGTTTGAAGCCAAAGCTGGGCGGCATCGGTACCCCACGGTCCGAGCGTGGACGCATCGGCTTCCTCAAGCGACCGGCCACGTTCGGGCGACGTGTTCATGACAAGCATCGTGGATCCTCATTATCTTCTTGCATCATTCGTAGCGAAACGGGAGCGCCTTCGTAGCTCCGACCATTCCGCCGATGTTGCGGCTGTCTCCGGGCGTTTCGACCGTTCGGATGACCATACGGTCGTCCGCCTGAGGTGTAGTGGCGAAGACCGAGCCGCCGTCCGTCACGTCCCGGTCGTTGGCGCCGAAGCCTGACGCAGGAGGATGTGGCGGATTTTGTCGATCGCCTCCTCGCGTGGCGTGCCGTACGGGATCAGTCCCTTCAGCCGACCATCCCGCCCGACCAGCAGCAGCGAGGTCGTGTGCTTCACGTGGTAGTCGTTGCCGTCTCCGTCCTTGCGGGCGACGATGAGCCAGGCCTGCGACGCTTTGTGCATCTCCGCCTCGCTTCCCGTCACGCCGACGATCCGGTCGGAAATCGACGCGACGTAAGGACCCATCACGTCCGACGTGTCGCGCTCGGGGTCGACGGTGAAGAAGAGCGCCTGAAGGTCTCGGCCTTCGGGCCCCAGTTCGTTCAGCCAGTCCGCCATCTCGATCAGCGTCGTCGGGCAGACCTCCGGGCAGTTGGTGTAGCCGAAGTAGACGAGCGACGGGCGTCCCTCGAACACATGCTCGGTCACCGTGCGGCCCAATGTGTCGACGAGCTCGAAGGGGCGCTTGACCGCGCTGTGCTCCGCCTGACCGACATAGACGAAGCCAAGGCCGGCGAAGAGCACGCCGAGCAGCGCAACGAGACCGCCGATCGCGAGCATGCGGTTGGCTGAAGCGGGCGATGACATCGAGATGATCCTTTCGGTCTCCAACGCTGATCGGTGGTCGGGGCTGTCGGGCGGCGAGGCGATCGTCAGGGTCTGACGTCGATCGTCGTCGCGATGCGCTCCAGGGTGAAGTCGTCGATCAGCACCTCCACTTGGACGGCCCAGGCGCCAGGAAGGGGCAATGTCGCATCCGCCCGCCAGACCCCATCGCCGCGGTTCTCCGCCGTCCGCCGGATGGGGCCGATCCCGTTGACGGCCTGCTCGAACACGAAGGTGACGGACGTCGGGGCGACGGGTCCGTAGTCGATGGTGAAGAGCGTCGCTTCGGCGGTGACAGGCCCGGCCCGGCCGGGGACCAGCGACAGGTCGGCCATGACGGTTCGTCCCATCGCGTGGGCTAGGGCGGGCTCGGCCGCGATCGCCACTTCGACACGGGGCGGCGGCGTGAAGCGCCACAAGGCGACCGTCGACAGGATCAGGACCGCCACTCCGACCTCGGCGAAGATCACCCGACGCATCGCCACGGTTGCCGATACCTCGCCGCGCAGCGTCCGCTCGGTGAGGCGCCAACGGTTGTAGGCGGCGAGCGAGAACAGAACCGCGAGGAGGCAGAGCTTGGAGAGAAGGACCCGTCCGTAGGCGGTGGCCCAGAGCGCGGAGACGATGCCGACCTGCACCGCCGCGAGAACCGTGCCCGATACCAGTAGCGCGACGACGACCCACGGGATAAACTGCGAGAAGCGCCGCAGCGCCGCCGTGTTGACCGGAGAGCCTCCGCGCAGGGACGCGGCCAGCGGCACGAGGGCGCCGATCCACAGGGCGACCGCAAGCCCGTGCACGGCGACCGCCGGGCGCATCAGCCATGTCGGAGAGGCATTCGAGGCGTGACCACTCGACGCCAGGGCAACTCCGACGCCGAGCAACGCGGCGGACGACAGCAGCGCGGCAAGGAACTGGCCGGGCACCCACGTCGCCAGGAGCGCCACCACCATGGCCGCGGCCGCAACCGCGAGCGTCCAGGTGAAGCTGGTTCCTGCGCCCGCCTGCCACACGTGGGGATCGGCGAGCGCCGCCAAAGGCGCGCCGAGGGCATCGAGCCCTTGGGCGATCAGCGCGACGGGTGTCGCGAGAAGTCCTGCCAGAAGGGCCGCAAGGACCAGACGCAGTGCGGCGCCGGACGGCCGTGACCCCACGAGAAGCCCGGTCGCGCCGCCGACCCCGAGGAAGAGCCCGACATACA
>NZ_CAJYIU010000269.1 GCF_913775355.1 uncultured Aureimonas sp. | reverse complement strand
TGAGGCGCGCGGGATCCTGAAGACCCGGCACCTGCACCATGATGCGGTCGACGCCCTGGCGCTGGATCACCGGCTCGGTCGTGCCGAGTTCGTCGACGCGGCGGCGCACCACCTCGATCGACTGCCCTACGGCGGTCGAGAGGCGGTAGTTGATACCGGGATCGGTCAACGTCAGGCGGAATGAACCCGGCTCGGTCTCGGTAAGCTCCGTCTCAGTGACGGATGCGCCAGCCAACAGGCCACCCGTCGAGACCGGCGAAGTGATGTTCTGGAGTGCCGTGCGTGCCGCCGCGCCCTGCGTGGGATCGCGCAGCGTAAACACGACGCCGCCCTCACGCTCGGCAAGTTTTGCAAAGCCGACATTGGCATTGCGCAACGAGAGCTGCACGTCGTCGCGGAGGCTCTGCAGGCGGTCGTTGACGAGCGAAGCCCGATCGACCTCGAGAAGGACGTAGGAGCCGCCCTGCAGATCGAGACCGAGCGTCATCGGCCGATGCGGCAGGAAGCCCGGAAGCGCCTCCCGCTGGGACTGCGTCAGAAGGTTCGGCATCGCGAACAGGACGCCGGCGACCACCGCGAGCCAGATGAGGACGGTTTTCCAGCGGGAGAAATGAAGCATGACGTCCTCGAATCATGGCGAGGGGGCGAGTGGCCTGCGCCCTCGCCCGTTGCCGCCCGAAGGCGGATCGACGTGAAGAAGGCCGAGAACCCCCGGCCTTCGGAATGCGACCTCGAAAGAGGTTATTTCGTGTTGGCGGCGACCGGCTCGCCCTTGGTGCGCACGTCCGCGATCATCGACTGGAGAACGCGGATCTTGGTCTGCTCCGAGATTTGAACCTCGAGCTCGCCGTTGTCCATCACCTTGGTCACCTTGGCGATGATGCCACCGCCCGTCACCACCGTGTCGCCGCGGCGGATGTTGCGCAACATCTCGTCGCGCTTCTTGGCCGCGCCGCGCTGGGGGCGGATGATCAAGAAGTACATGATCGCAAAGACCGCGATGAACGGCAGGATGCTGATGAGGATGCTCTCCGGCCCCCCGGCTGCGGCGGCGGTCTGGGCGAAAGCCGGCGTGACGAACATCAACTACTCCTAGGACAGGACGAAAACGGGCGATCGCGCCCTTCACAAGTCGGCCGCAATATACGAACGGTCGGCCTGATTGCAACACAAGCCGACGCGGCATGAACGAGTGTTTCGCCGCCCCCAGAAGGACATAGCGAGACTGTGACCGCGCTCGAAGACGACCGGACCGCCCTTCTTCGCCGCATCGCCGATGCCCTGGATCGACTGGCCCCTGCCCCCGTGCCGCCTACCGATCTCACGCGCGCCGACTGCTTCGTCTTCCAGCCGCCGCTGGCGCTTCAGCCGGTGCCGAGGGTGAACCGTGTGCCGGTCGAGCTCCTGCGGGGGATCGACCGATCGCGCGAGATCCTGCTCGAGAACACCCGACGCTTCGCGGCCGGATTGCCGGCCAACAACGCGCTTCTCTGGGGCGCGCGCGGCATGGGCAAGTCGTCGCTCGTCAAGGCGGCGCACGAGTGGTCGAACCGGGAAGCCGCCTCGACGTCCGCCCCCCTCAAGCTCATCGAAATCCACCGCGAGGACATCGACCACCTGCCGGCCCTGATGCAGGTCCTGCGCGCGCAGCCGTTCCAGATCCTCCTCTTCTGCGACGACCTATCGTTTGACCATGACGACACATCGTACAAGTCGTTGAAGGCGGCGCTCGACGGCGGCGTGGAGGGGCGCCCGGCCAACGTCCTGTTCTACGCGACGTCGAACCGGCGGCATCTCCTCCCCCGCACCATGATGGAGAACGAGCAGTCCACCGCGATTAATCCGGCCGAGGCGGTCGAGGAGAAGGTCTCGCTGTCCGACCGCTTCGGCCTCTGGCTCGGCTTTCACAAATGCTCGCAGGACGACTATCTCGCGATGGTCGCGGGCTACGTTCGCGAAGGCGGGCTCGGCCTCGAGGCGGACGAGTGGCGGGCCGACGCCCTGGAATGGTCGACCACCCGCGGCAACCGGTCGGGACGCGTCGCCTACCAGTTCGTGCAGGATCTGGCCGGGCGACTCGGGAAACGCTTCGACATCTGAAACGCGAAACGGTCCCGACGCGTCGGCGTCGGGACCGTTGTTCGGATCAACCTGCAGTCGCGGCTGTCAGCGCAGGTAGGTCATCGGGTTCACCGGCGAGGAGTCCTTGCGCACTTCGAAGTGGACCATCGGCGAGTCCGCCTCGCCGGTCATGCCGGCCTTTGCGATCTCCTGCCCGCGCTTCACAGTCGAGCCGCGCTGCACAAGGATGTCGTCGGCATAGCCGTAGACCGTCACGAGGCCGTTGTCGTGCTTGACAAGGACGGTCTTACCGAACTCCTTTAAGCCCTCGCCGGCATAGATGACGACGCCGTTCTCGGCAGCCTTGATCGGGGTGCCGCGCGGCACCGAAATGTTCAGGCCGTCGTTACGGCGCGAGCCGACCTTGTCGCCGAAGTTCTTGACCACACGGCCCTGCACCGGCCAGCGGAACTGGTCGATACCGGTCGAGGCGGGCGCGAGCGACGCCTCTTCCTTCTCTTCTTCCTTCGCGACCGTGGTGGCTGGAGCCGGTGCGGCAGCGGCGACTGCGGTGTCGCTTGCCTTCGGCGCCGTGTGAGCCGCCGGTGCCGCGGGAGCGGCGGTCGCTGCAGTCATGGCCGGCTGTGCGGGCTTCGGCGCCTGCGCGGCGGCATGAGCCGGCGCCGCGGGGGCCGGAGCAGCCGGAGCGGCGGCCGCCATCGGGCGGTTGGCAGGCGCGGAGCGCGGCGCGGGAATAGCGGCAGCCTGTGCCTGGAGGGTGGTCGGCGGAGCGCCGAGCGACGCGACGCGGGTGTTCGCGGCGGCCGGAGCCGCGGCACCGCCCGGCAGCATCAGCGTCTGGCCGATGCGGATGTTGTCGCTGCTAAGGCCGTTGGCCGCGCGCAGTTCCGCGACGCTGACGCCCGAGCGGCGAGCGATCCCGAGAAGCGAGTCACCCGGCTCGACCTTGACGCTGGCGGAGCGGACGCCGGATGCCACCGGTGCCGCGCGGCTCATCGACGACTGCGCGACCTGGGCCTGACCGATCGGCGCGGCCGCAGCGCTCTGGACGGGTGCGGGTGCCGGATAGGACGACGGCGCCATCGGCGCGTTGCCGTAGGACGAGGCCGGCGGGGGCGGCAGCGAGGACCGGCTGACGGCAGGTGTCTCGACGGCGGCATAGGTCTGCTGCGGCGGCTGGTAGGCGGGCGCAGCCGGCGCGGCGGCAACCTGCGTCGTCGCGACCGGCGCCTTGGGGATCGCTCCCGTGTAGAAGCCGTCCTGAAGCCGCGTCGCATCGGCGCTGCAGCCTGCCGTGATCGAGACAACCGAAACCAGCGCGGCGGAGCGAATCAGCTTCTGCCGAAAAAGCCGCATAACGTGCGTGCGCATCTCAATCCCCATGCCTTCACCAACCTTCGCCTATTCAACCGCGTTAATGTTACCCGCCGGTTAAACGAAGGAGCGAAAACGAGGTATTCCTTTACAGGAGTGACGCTTTCCCGATTTCCAGCGGCTGGAGTCGGACCGGGAAAAGCGAGGTCAGCTCGAAGCGGCTCCCCTGGCGGTGATGGCGGACCATCTGCTGGACACCGTCCCCTGACCCGATCGCGACAACGAGCATCGCGCCCGATGCCATCTGGTCGACGAAAGCCTTCGGCAGTTCCTCGAACGAGCCATGCACCACGATCCGGTCGTAGGGCGCGGCTTCGGCATAGCCGGCCCGTCCGTCCTCCTGAAGGAAGGTCACGTTGCTGAGCGAGCAGGCGCGCAGCCGCTCGTTGGCAGCCGACGACAGGGTACGATAGCGCTCCAGCGTGACGACGTGGACGCCGAGACGCGCAAGCAGCGCCGTCACGTATCCGCTGCCGGTGCCGATCTCGAGCACGCGATGCTCGGGCTGCACTCGCAGAGCCGCGGCGATGCGGACCGCCGTCCGGGCGCTCGGCATCGTCTGGCCGCAGGGCAGCGGAAACGTGTGCTCGCCGTATGGATCGGCGACGCCGTCGGGCACGAAGAGCCGCCGCGGGATCGCCTCGACGGCCTCCATCAGACGCCCCGCGACGAAATCCTCCGAGCGAACGCGCATGAGGAGCGCGGCAAGCCCTTCCCTGTCGCCCGAAACGTCCATGCCCGGTCAGCCGGCCGCGAAGACGGAGCGCATGTCCTCACGCAGGGCATGGTGGGTCAGGTCGAGCTGCAGCGGCGTGACCGAGATGAACCCGTCGCGCAGCGCGGCGAGATCGGAGCCCTCCATGTCGGGCCCGGACTGGCGGCCGAACTTCAGCCAGTAATACGGCAGGCCCCGACCGTCCTGCCGCTCCTCGATGCCGAGCGCGTAGTCGAGTTTGCCCTGGCGCGTCACCTTCGTGCCTCGAACGGCGTCGGCCTCCACCGCGGGGAAGTTCACGTTGAAGAGCGTACCCTCGGGCGCTGCGATCGTCAGAAGCTTGCGCACGATCTCGGCGCCATGCCGCTCCGCGGTCG
>NZ_CAJYIU010000268.1 GCF_913775355.1 uncultured Aureimonas sp. | reverse complement strand
GAGCTGCGCGCGCGCCAGGCGGCGGACGCCGGGATCGGCGGCATCGTCGCCTCGGCGCAGGAGGCGTCGCTGGTTCGCGAACTCCTTGCGCCCGGCATGGCGCTGGTGACGCCCGGCATCCGGCCGGCGGGCAGCGAGGCCGGCGACCAGAAGCGCGTCGTGACCCCCGGCGATGCCCTGCGCAACGGCTCCACTCATCTCGTCGTCGCGCGGCCCATCATCGCGGCCGCCGATCGCTTGAGCGCGGCCCGCGCGATCCTCGCCGAAATGCGGGACGCCTGAACAGGAGACCACCCATGCCGAAGGCCTACTGGATCGCCCGCGTCGACGTTCACGACCCCGAGCGCTACCCGGACTATGTGACGACGGCGGCCCCGGCGATGCAGCGCTTCGGGGCGCGCTTCCTCGTGCGCGGCGGCCCGTTCCGGGCGCTGGAGGGCTCGTCGCGGACCCGTAACGTCGTCATCGAGTTCGCCTCGATGGAGGACGCGATGGCCTGCTACAATTCGGCCGAATACCAGGCGGCCAAGGCGATCCGCGAGGCGGTCTCGGAGGCCGACATCGTCATCGTCGAAGGCCACGAGCCGAGTTGACCGGACGCAAGGCGTTCCGGGGCATGGCGCCGGATGGCTACCGCATCCGCATGATGGAGCCGGGCGAGGCCGAGCGGCTGCGCGCGATCGACGCCGCAGCCGACCGGCTGCTGATCGAGGCCGGGCACATTCCCGACACCGGCCCCGCCCCGATCGAGCGCTTCGTGCCGTTCCTTCTCGCGCACGAAGTCTTCGTGGCGGAGGAGAAGGGCGGCGAGGCGGTGGGCTTTGCGGCCGCCGCCGACCTTGCCGACCTCACGAAGGACCCGGCCGCGAGCGGCTGCTACTGGCTGTCGGGCCTCAGCGTCGATCCCGCCCATGGTCGTCGCGGCCTCGGCTCGGCGCTGCTCGCTGGCGTGGTGGAGCGGGCAGGGTGGTTCTTCCACCGGGCGGTGGGTCTCTCGACGGCACGTAATCTCTCGATCGGCGAAGCCTTCTACGCGCAACGGCGCTTCGTCGCGGTCGACGACGCCGATCTCACGCCAGCCCTGCGCCAGCGACGCGATGTGGAATGGCCGGCCGGGGCGCCGGACGGCTCGCGGGTCGTCATGGTCCGCTGGCTGTGACGGCAGTGCGTTCAAGGCGTTAGTCGGGCAATTAACTTGCACGGCACCAATTCGGTGCCATGTTCTACAGACCGGGCCGTTTCGGCTCATTCCGTTCCGTCGTCGTGGGAGTGCATGTTGTACGAATTCTACGAGTGGAACCACGCGGTCCTCGCCCCCTTCCGCGCGGTGGCCGACGCGACGAAGGCGATCTACCAGAACCCGCTGAACCCGATCTCGCACACCGAGATGGGTCGCACGGTGGCCGCGATGGCCGAGCTCTTCGAGCGCACCACGCGTGTCTACGGCAAGCCGTCCTTCGACCTCCACGACACGTTCGTCGACGGCATGCGCGTACCGGTCATCGACAAGCCGGTCTGGCAGAAGCCGTTCGGCACGCTTCTCCATTTCGAGCGGGCGCTGCCTGAAGGCCGCAAGCCCGACCCGCGCTTCCTGATCGTCGCCCCGATGTCGGGCCACTACGCCACGCTCCTGCGCGGCACGGTCGAGGCGTTGCTTCCCTACGGCGAGATTTACATCACCGACTGGCAGGACGCGCGCACCGTGCCCCTGTCGGCCGGTCGCTTCGACCTCGACACCTACGTCGACTACGTCATCGAGATGCTGCGCTTCCTCGGCCCCGGCGTGAACGTCATTGGCGTCTGCCAGCCGGCGGTGCCGGTGATGATGGCGGTCGCCCGGATGGAGGAGGACGAGGACCCCTGCCATCCCGCGACGATGACGCTGATGGGCGGGCCGATCGACACGCGCGTCAACCCGACGGCGGTCAACAAGCTGGCCAAGGACAAGGGCATCGACTGGTTCCGCCAGAACGTCATCATGAAGGTGCCGTTCCCCCAGGCCGGTTTCATGCGCGAGGTCTATCCCGGCTTCCTGCAGCTCACCGGCTTCATGTCGATGAACCTCGACCGCCACCTCATCGCCCATAAGGACTTCTTCTGGCACCTCGTGAAGAACGACGGGGACTCCGCCGACAAGCACCGCACCTTCTACGACGAGTACAACGCGGTGATGGACCTCACCGCCGAGTTCTACCTCCAGACGGTGGAGGAGGTCTTCATCAAGCACTCGCTGCCGCGCGGCACGATCACCCATCACGGCAAGCGGCTGGACATGGGCAAGATCCGGCGCACGGCCCTCCTCACCGTCGAGGGCGAGAACGACGACATTTCCGGCGTCGGCCAGACCCGCGCCGCGCACGATCTCTGCCACAACATCCCGGACGACATGCGCGTCCACTACCTGCAGCCGAAGGTCGGCCATTACGGCGTCTTCAACGGCTCGCGCTTCCGAGCCGAGATCGCGCCGCGCATCGTCGACTTCGCGCTGACGCACGGCCATCGCGCCGCGCCGACGGCGCCGGTCGCCGAGGAGGCCGCGGACGAGGCGAGCCTCCAGCCGCCTGCCGCGCTGGACGAGGCGAGCCTGCCGGAGGACGCGGTGGCCTCGGCCGTCGCCGTATCGGGCGACGTGCCGTTCGGCGGGGCCGACACCCCTAACGGTTCCGAAGCGGATGGTTCCGCGCCGGAAGGGACGCCGCGCTCGGACGATGCCGTGCCGCCGTTCGTTGCCGTCCTGGGCGAGGCGCCGTTCGGTGCGGCCGAGACGCATGCCAGCTTCGAGCCGCCCGCGCCGCCGGTGCCGGACGAGGCGGGCGACCACCTGTCGGGCGCCCCGATCCTGCTCGACGCCATCCGCGAGGCCAAGAAGCATGGTCGCTGACGTCTCACGTCGTCTTGCGTTGAAGCGAAAGAAATCCGTCACCATGTCATGAAGCGGGATCCTCGCCCGCTTCCCATGGGCACTGGTTGATGGACACCGACATGACGTCACAAGCTTT